>CAYGID010000058.1:0-1134 GCA_964349835.1 uncultured Bacteroidales bacterium
TCAAGACAGTCTGTTCTTGTAGTCTGCGTACCCAAAACTGCGGATTAGCCTAAACCCCTCCTCCCTACTCCACGTCCCAATAGAAGGGTGGTGTACCCCATTGAAGGTGGTGGTTTTCACCATGGTGTAGTGAATCATGTCTTCGAAGATGAGGCGCTGCCCTACCTCGAGGGGTTGCTCGAACGACCAATTTCCCATAAAGTCGCCCGAAAGGCAGCTATTGCCGCCCAATCGGTAGGTGGGCTTACCCGGAACCTCGTCGGTAGCGCCAATTACACGAGGCTTGTAGGGCATTTCGAGGCAGTCGGGCATGTGGGCAGTAAACGACACATTCAGCATGGCGGTGCGAATACCGCTGTTCTCCACAATATCCTCAACGGTCGAAACCAACACACCCGTCTCCCAGGCAAAGGCCGACCCGGGCTCCAGAATCACGTGAACGCCATATTTCTGCTTGAAGGCCTTGATCAGGGCAATCAGATGAGCGGTGTCGTAATCCTTGCGGGTCATCAGGTGGCCGCCCCCCATATTAACCCATTTTACCTGCCGCAGCAGATGCCCAAACTTCTCTTCGAAACGGGCCAAAGAACGCTCCAGCTCGAACGAAGAGGATTCGCAATGCACATGAAAATGAAGCCCCTCAATCGCCTCAGGCAGCTTGTCGCCCAACAGATCGGCAGTAATACCCAGGCGCGAACCGGGGGCACAAGGGTTGTAGAGCGCGGTGCCCACCTCCGAATACTCAGGGTTTACCCGCAGACCCAGCGAAACCTTTCGGTCGGAAGCTTTAACCTGCGGAAGAAAACGGCTGTACTGCGCAAGCGAATTGAAAGAGATGTGGCTGCAGTTCCGAAGAATCGTATCGAAATCGTTGTCGGTATATACGGCGGCATAGGCGTGGGCCTCACACTTCATCTCCTCACGAGCCAGCAGCGCTTCGCTGCCCGAACTGGCCGTGGCACCGGAGATATACTCTCGCACCACCGGAAAAACGCTCCACATAGCAAAGCCTTTAAAAGCCAGAATAATCTCGGCACCCGATTCGCGGCTCACCGATTGAATGAGCGCGAGGTTTTTGCGAAAAAGGTCCAAATCGAGAACGTAGCAGGGAGAGGGAATTTGTGAATAGTCCAT
>CAYGID010000058.1:1234-14588 GCA_964349835.1 uncultured Bacteroidales bacterium
GCATCAAGCAAAAAGGGTAGCGGCCTCGGTGCGCAACATCTCAATGGCATGCCGGCCGGGAGTGGTTTCTACCTCCGAAAGGCTCTGCATCAACGCGGTAGAAAAGGCGATAGCAGGGGCATCACCGGGGATTTTCGATGCAGCCAGCTGGATGAGCCTTACGGTATAGCTTTTGGCATTTTTTACGGCATCCCAGGCGTCGGCCGAGACGTAAATCTGCTGCGATACGTTGTGTTCAAACTCGGTGCGAAGTATGGTGAGGAGTGAGCCTTGCAATTCGGAAGCGGTCAAACCGCCGGCCTCTACCCGCAGCAAGAGCGCCTCGGGAGAGATGCGTTCCAAAAAGAGCACCAACCGCTCATAGGCCTGAAGGCGCAAAGGAAGCGTAATGCCCCTTTTATCCTGCCAAACAGCCAGCTTCCGCCCATTCTCCTGTTCGGTGATAAAAGCCCGCAACATGGTGTACACCGTAAACAAAACTACCACCGAAGGGAGCAGGATCTTTAGAATTTCGTACATCTCTTTCATGCGGCTCTCATGTAATAAATTGCTGTTTTTTGCCTATTTTTGGCACGAATTTATCATATAAACTTTACTCTGCACACATTATGGAACAATTTCTGTCCTCGAGATTAAAAAATCTCTCTGAGTCCCAGACCATGGCAATGACCCAGAAAGCAAGAGACCTGAAGGCGCAAGGCGTTGATGTAATCAGTCTTAGCGTAGGCGAGCCCGATTTTTTTACACCCGACCACGTGAAAGATGCTGCTAAGGAAGCTATTGATAAAAACTTCTCGTTTTACACTCCGGTAGAGGGCTATATGGATCTCCGCGAGGCCATTGCAAAGAAATTGAGAGAGGAAAACCAACTCTCCTACACAGCACAGCAGATTATTGTTTCGAACGGCGCAAAACACTCCCTCTCTAACGCTTTCCTTGCCCTGATTGATCCGGGCGATGAGGTAATCATTCCGGCTCCCTACTGGGTAAGCTATGCCGAGTTGGTTAAACTCTCCGAAGGTGTCAATGTAATTATCGACACCAACCTCGACACCAACTTCAAAATTACCCCTCAGCAACTCGAGGCAGCCATCACCCCGAAGACCAAAGCACTGGTGCTCTGTTCGCCCTGCAACCCCACCGGCTCGGTCTACTCGGCCGAAGAGCTGAAGGGTCTGGCCGATGTGTTGGCAAAATACCCCCGCATCTTTGTAATTTCGGACGAAATCTACGAGTACATCAACTTCGTTGGCAAGCACGCCAGTATCGCCGAAAATGCCAATATCTTTGACCGCTGCGTGATTATCAACGGCGTATCAAAGGCAGCTGCCATGACCGGTTGGCGAATCGGTTATATGGCCGCTCCGCTCTGGCTCACCAAGGCCTGTGCAAAACTGCAGGGCCAGCAGACCTCTAATGCCTCCAGCATTGCCCAAAGGGCATCGATGGTGGCACTCACGGGCAACAACCCCTTTACCCAAGGGATGGTAGAGGCTTTCCGCCGCCGTCGCAACCTATTGGTGAAAGGGCTCTCGGAAATTCCCGGTATCAAGTGCAACCTTCCCGATGGCGCCTTCTACGTATTTCCCGATGTAACCGCTTTTTATGGCAAAACCGACGGAGAATACACCATCAACGACGATATGGACATGGCGCTCTACCTTTTGGCAAAAGCCTATGTTGCATGCGTTCCAGGAGGCGCCTTTGGCGATCCTCGCTGCATCAGGTTGTCGTATGCCACCTCCGACGAGAATCTGGTAACGGCTATCAACAACATCAAGAAGGCGCTTGCCGCCCTCCGATAAGCGCACCCCTGCCGGTTTCCGGAAAGAAGAGATTCTGCCCGGAACCGGCAGCCCGCCGGGTCGGCACCGAAAGCCGACACAAAATGAAACACAAATAAAGTGTTGAAATGAAAACGATTTATCTGTCTCTCCTTTTCACCTCCGTAACCCTTCTCTCGGGCTGCGGGGTATTTTCGAACATGGGTTCGGTAAACCTGTTTACCATCGAAGACGATAAACAGTTCGGCATTACAACCGCCAAACAGATTGCAAACACCAAAGAGGAGTATCCCCTTCTCGACCGTGCAAGGTACGCCCAAGCCTACTCGCGGGTAGAAGCCATCATGAAATCTATTGCCCAGTCGGGCGAAATTCCCAATGCCGATCAGTTTGATTGGGAGTTAAACCTGATTAACAAACCGGTATTAAACGCATTTGCCGTTCCGGGTGGCCACCTCTACTTTTACACCGGACTGATAAAATATCTCGACGATGAGTCGCAGCTGGCCGGTGTAATTGCACACGAAATGGCCCACGTAGGGCTTCGACACTCCACGGCGCAGATGACAAAACAGTACGGAGTAAGTGCTCTCCTGAGCTGGGTCATGGGATACAATCCGTCGCAGACAGCTCAGATGGCCGGGCAGGTTTTGGGGGCACTAACCTCCACCGCTTTCAGCCGGAACGATGAGTACCAGGCCGATGCCTATGCTGTACGGAGCCTTTCGGCCACCTCCTACGACCCGAGGGGTGTTGCCGGATTCTTTATTAAACTGGAGGCCGAGGGAGCCACAAGCGCAGGCGTTCCCACCTTTCTGAGCACCCACCCCTCTCCTGCCAACCGTGTAGAGAAGATCTACGAAACATGGGAGGCAGCCGGCAGCAAAAACAGCAGCGGCGACGCAAAATTCGTTTCGCGTTACCAGGAGCTGAAAAAGATGTTGCCCTAACGCTGTAATCCCAATTCATGCCCACACTTCTTCAAGCCGAAAACCTATCGAAAGCTTACGGCGACCTTCTTCTCTTTTCGAATCTCTCCTTTACCATCAATGAGGGGCGGAAAATTGCCCTGATAGCCCGCAACGGCGCAGGGAAGTCGTCGCTACTGCAGATTCTGGCCAACTTCGATTCTCCCGACAGCGGTAGCGTAGAACGGTTAAAGGATGTTTCTATAGGATATCTTACGCAAGACCCCGTTTTTGTGGAAGAGCGCACTATTTTCGAAGAGGTGTTTGCCTCAGCAGGAGGCTCTATCGAAGTGGTGCGCAACTACGAGGCGGCTCTGCTGCATCCCGCAAAAGAGGGGCTCGAGGAAGCGATGGCGGCCATGGAGCTACACAGAGCCTGGGATTATGAAACCCAAATCAAGCAGATTCTTTCGGCACTCAAAATCACCCGGCTTAACCAGGTGGTTTCCACTCTCTCGGGCGGTCAGAAGAAGCGGCTGGCGTTGGCCATCACACTGATTCACAACCCCGATCTGCTAATTCTGGACGAACCCACCAACCACCTCGACCTGAGTATGATTGAGTGGCTCGAGGGGTATCTGCTCCGCAGCCGCTGCACCCTTTTTATGGTTACCCACGACAGGTACTTTCTCGACAGGGTCTGTAACGAGATTCTGGAGCTCGACGGACAAGAACTCTACCTCTACAAGGGCAACTACTCCTTCTTTCTCGAAAAGCGCGAAGAACGACTTAGCCGCATGGAGGCCGAGTCCGACAGAGCAAGAAACCTGCTGCGCACCGAAGCCGAATGGATGCGGCGCATGCCGCAGGCAAGGGTCACAAAGGCCAAGGCCCGAATAGATGCCTTTTACGATCTGAAAGAACGTGCAGCCCGACGACCCACCGACAAGCAGGTAGATTTCAACGTAAAAAGCTCTCGGCTGGGCACCAAAATTTTGGAATGCAAAGGGCTATCTAAGCGATATGGCGAAACTGTGTTACTCAACGATTTCTCGTACACCTTTTCTCGGTTCGAAAAAGTGGGTATCATCGGTGAGAATGGCAGCGGAAAAACCACCCTCCTCAACCTGCTCACCGGCAACCTGAAACCCGATTCGGGGCATACCGATACCGGCGAAACGGTGGTGATGGGGTACTATACGCAGGAGGGAATATCGTTCGATCCGCAACAGCGGGTTATTGATGCGGTGCGCGAAATTGCCGAGGTGGTGACCCTGAGCGACGGGAAGTGCCTGACGGTTTCTCAGTATCTCAATTTCTTTCTCTTTCCGCCCGAGATGCAATACACCTACATTGGGAAACTGAGCGGCGGCGAGCGCCGACGACTCTACCTGATGACAGTGATGATGAAAAACCCCAATTTTCTGATTCTCGACGAACCCACCAACGACCTCGATATTGCCACCCTCCAGATTCTGGAGCAGTATCTGCAAACCTTCGAGGGTTGCCTGGTGATTGTTTCGCACGACCGCTTTTTTATGGATCACCTGGTCGACCACCTCTTTGTGTTCGAAGGCAACGGGGTAATCAAAGACTTCACAGGCAACTACTCCGAATATCGCGATGCCCGCGATGCCATGGAAGCGTTGGAAGCCCAAAGCAGCCGGCGCGAAAAGGAGCGTTCCGAAAGCACCTCCGGAAACCGCCCGCAAGAAGACCCGGCACAACCGGTACGCAAGAAAAGAAGTTGGAAAGAGGCACGCGAGCTCGAAAAACTGGAGCAGGATCTTGCACAGCTCGAAGGCGAAAAGGAGTACATCGAGGCGCAACTCAGTTCGGGAACCCTTTCGGAAGCCCGCCTTATGGAGCTCACAAGCCGAATGGGTCCCCTCTTAGTCGAACTCGACAGCCTTACCGACCGATGGCTGGTCTTGAGTGAGTCGTAACCTTCGATTTATTTTGTACATTTGTGGTTAAGAAACTTTCCATTGCCCCTTCAAACTGCCTTGTATGAAAACCCCATTAAACGATTTTTCCTCACTGATTCCCCGATGGCTCTATCTGTCAGGGGCTCTCATTGTGCTTCTGCTCCTGGGTCAGGCTTGCTTTTACATTCTGGAGCCGGGCGAAAGAGGAATTGTATTCCGAAAATTTACCTCAGGGCTCGATAAAGAGCGCATCTTTATGCCCGGTTTTCACGTTATAGCCCCCTGGAACGACTTTATCCGCTACAATGTGCGTGAACAGTCTACCGAAGAGACTATGGATGTGCTCGACAAAAACGGCCTCTCTATTACAGTAGATATCTCGTTGCGTTTTAATCCGGTATTCAACAAGGTGGCCAACCTGCACGAGAGCTTCGGCCAGGATTATGTTTCCGTACTGATAACCCCCGAAATGCGGTCGTGTGCCCGGAAGGTGATGGGGCGATTCACGGCCGAGGAGATCTACTCCACACGACGTCAGGAGGTAGAGGAGTCTATCACCCTGGAAACCGAGAGAATCCTGAGTAACAACTACGTGGAGATGAAAGCGCTCTTGATTCGTTCCATTAATCTGCCCGCGCAAATCAAGGAAGCCATCGAAAATAAACTTAAACAGGAGCAGGAGGCGCTCGCTTATGAGTTTCTGCTGGCTCGCGCCGAGAGCGAAGCCGAAAGGCTCCGCATCGAAGCCGAAGGAGCGGCTAAAGCCAACCTCATTGTTACCTCCAGCCTCACCCCTGCCCTGCTGAAAATGAAGGGAATAGAGGCCACAACCACCATTGCGCAGTCGGCCAACACCAAAGTGGTCATTGTGGGAAGCGGTGGCGACGGACTGCCCATCATTCTGGGCAGCGATAAATAATTTCATGGTTAAATGCACACCCTTACAGTATGATTCAACGAATTCAGACCCTCTATCTCTTGATTGCCCTCTTCCTGATGGTATCAATGTTTTTCTTCGATTCGGTACAGCTGCTCACCCCTGAGGGCGACCAGTTCATGTTATCGCTTACGGGATATTTCACTCTGCTCGATGGCGAAAGGGTGATGGAGCACCGCCAGCACGGACTATCTTTTATGGGAGCGGTTACAACGCTATTAACCCTGGCAACCCTTCTCTTATACAAGAAACGGGTAATCCAGATGCGTTTCTGCCTTTATAACATTGTGATGGGAAGTGGCCTTTTTCTCATTATGCTGCTCCAGATTTTTCCGGCTAAAAATGCCATGCAAGCCGAACTGTTTCTCAAACTCCCCTTTGTATTTCCGCCCATCTTTGCCATTTTGTCGTGGCTTGCCTTCCGGGGTGTGCGAAACGACCATCTGCTCATCACTTCGGTCGACAGATTGCGTTCGTACAAAAGACGGAAACCATAAAGGGCTAACTCACCTCTTCGAGGGTATCGGCTAGCACATACCAGATATAACCTCTTACCGATTCGAAACCCATCTCTCTGAGCGTATTACAGTAACCACCCACCTGCCGGCGATAAGCCGGCAGAATTTTTTCGCCAAACTTGTAGTCAATTACAATGGCCTCGCTCCCCTTGGTCATAATCCTGTCGGGGCGCTGACCGCCTCCGCCCGGCAACAGCAGATCCGATTCGGTTCGCACCCGGTACCTTCCACTAAACCAGTCGGCAACCTGCCCATTACGAGAGGCCTGCTCCAGCAAAATACGCAATTGTTCTATTTGCGCACTTTCTAAAATACCCTCCTCTCGCCACGCCTGAAGCACGGTATCAATTCCATCGAAGGTTTCAATCTTGCAGAACAGGGCATGCAGCAGGGTACCCATCTCCTTACGACCGGGTTGAAAATCGGCCATATATAGTCGGCTCTTCCGGAGCAGATGGAAGATAGGTTTCGACGGGCAATCACCGGGGCGAGGCTCCCTGCAATAGACCGGCTCTTCGCTCGCCCTGGCCTCACCCCCTTGAGTCGGAACCAGGGGGGCGCCCCAGCAGAAGGGCTCTCCCGATAGATATTGCTCGTTGAAATCGGGAACGGTCACGAGGGCCTCAGCCAGAAGATGAGCCACGGTTTTGGCCTGATCTTTGGCTTGCGATTTCGGTGCTTCAGCCATCACATACAACTCCGAACAGGCGCGGGTAAGGGCCACATAGAGCAGATTGAGCGAATCAACAAAATTCATCATCTGCTCTTCGTAAAAGGCCTTCACAAACAAAGTGGAGCGCAATTGGTTCTCATATTTCACCGGAAGCATTTTCAGTCGGGTGTAGGGCTCGCCGGGCGGCTGTACCCACAAGATATCGCGTCCCAGATTGTCGTCCAACTTCCAGTGACAGAAGGGTACAATCACCACCTTAAATTCCAACCCTTTGGCCTTATGAATGGTGAGCAGGCGAATCGCATCGAGCCGATCGGATAGTTTTACCGAAAGCGACTCCTTTTTCTGCTCCCATTGATCCAGAAAAGGGGCAATTCCCGAACCGTTGCGCCGCGAATAGTCTACCACCACATCAAGGAAGGCCTGAATATAGGGCCACTGCCCCTCAATTGCCGAGAGGCGGAACTCCGATATCAAAAGGGAGCAGAGTTCGTAGAGCGGCAAAGCCTGTAATTGCCCGGCAAGAGCCCGCAACCTCGCACCCGGATCAACCTCAATCTCTTCGTTGCCCTCTTCGCGGAAATAGTGTTGATACTCCTTGCGCAAAAAAGCTTCGTTCACTGCATCATCCCGATTTATCAGCCACTGCATGGCCGAAACCAACCAGTTTACGGCCGGAGAAGATTGCAGCAAGAGAGACTCATTCGACAGAATATCGAATCGTACCGAGCGATCGGGCCACTCAAGTGCCGCTTTTTGAAGTGATTGGGTAATTTGGAAGGCCTGCTCTTTTTTTCGAACCAAAATAGCAATGTCGCGCAGGGCAACCCCTCTGGCCTGAAGAGAGGCAAGCAACGGGGGAAGCCGCTCCAAGATACCTGAATCGGCATCTTTCTCCGGATCCTCCTCTACAAATTCAATCTGTACGTATCCCCGCTCTTTGTGCGGGGAGGTCTCGGGAAGTTCCTGAAATACATCCGAATAGGCCGACTCCAGCAGCGAAGAGAGTTGCTGGCGCAGCTCCGAGCCTGCCGATTCGGGGAACCCGTCGAGCAGATACTTTTCTAACAGCCCCGACGCGGATCCGAAAAACCGATTATTGAACCCTACCACCCGACCATCGCTGCGCCAATTGTGCCGCAGGGTATCAAACCGAACCGGCATGGGAGCCACATCTTTGGCAGCCTCCGAGGCCAATAGTTTCCAGTCGGTATCGCGCCAGCGGTAGATGGCCTGTTTTACATCGCCCACAATAAGGCTGGTATTACCCGAGGCAAGGGCATTGGTAACAAGCGGCATGAAATTGGCCCACTGTAAGCGAGAGGTGTCTTGAAACTCATCAATCATGAAATTCCGGTAGTACTCGCCCATCTTCTCATAGATGAAAGGGGTATCGGCATCGCGGATAATATGTTGAATAAAGGCAGCACTCCTGGCCAGGAGAAAGAGGTTCTCATGGGCTGCATATTCGGCAAGACTCTTCGAAATATCGGCCAGCACTCCGGCTGCCGGCAAAAACTTCAGCACTGCATCGGCAGTCTGGTACTCCACAATATGACGGTCAAAAAAATCAACCACATCTAGCAGTAACCCGTGGAGAGAACCCTCCACATGCTGCATTAGCAGTTCGCGCTTCTCACACTTTTTGGTGCACCACGCCTCGCTGTCAAAGTGGGCTTTCAGCACATAGCTGTTTGGCTCTTCGAAACCCTTATCGCGGCACTTATAAAAATGGCCTGCCGGACCCCGTACCCCCTGCGTAAATTGCGCGGGTTGCAATCCGTTCTGTTCAAAATAGGCCACACCCAAGCTGCCCAGTCGTTTTATCTCCCGCTCCAGTTGGTTTTGTTGCTTTTGCAGCACCTCCTTCAGCTCTTGCAGCTCTTCGCGCCGAAAAAGCGTTGGATGCGAGGGGTGGCTTTCGGGATCCTGGAGCGCCTCAATAAAAAGCTCGCTACCCAACTTCTGGAGCGAATCGGAAAAATTCCAGCCGTTGCCCTCTCTCAGACGTGCAAAGGCCATCTCCGAAAGCCAAGCCATCAGCTCCGCATTTTCTCCCACATGGGCAACCATGTCGCGAATAGACTCTTGGAGCACGCGCTGAGTATCCAGTTCTATCTGAAAACCCTCTAACAGCCCGGTTTCGCGGGCAAAAGAGCGGATGATGCGTTGAAAAAAACTATCGATGGTCTGTACCGAAAAGTGGGTGTAGTCGTGCAGTAAGAGATAGAGTTCGCGGGTGGCATTTGCCCGAAGGCCCGCCGAAGTGCAGTCCAGGTGGGCGCATAGCTCCTTTTCGAGCCCTCCCGCCTCCCCGGCGGCAATCTTAGAAAGATCGCGCAGAATCCGCGCCTTCATCTCGGCAGTGGCCTTGTTGGTGAAGGTAACAGCCAATATGTTACGGAACGAACCCGGCTGAGAGAGCATCAATTTAAGATACTCCCTTGTGAGGGTGTAGGTCTTCCCGGAACCTGCCGAAGCTTTGTAGATGGTGAGTGCCCCCATGTATGCAATTTTCACAAAGGTATAAAAAAGGAGCCGCCCTTCATCTCCACTTTTCGGCTGGGTAAAACCCGCGGTTCTGAAAGGTTTTTTGTAGCTTTACGGTTTGTTAGCCCGATATTTATCAACATATCATACTATGGATTTTCTATCTACTATTAAGGCAAAAGCCAAGGCCTCACACAAACGTATTGTGTTGCCCGAAGGGTTCGACGAACGCACGCTGAAAGCGGCAGATCAGGTTCTTGCCGAACAGATTGCCGAGATTATTCTACTGGGAAACCCCGCCACTATTATGGCCGACGCTGCACGGCTGGGCTTAACAAATCTGCACCGGGCTCAGATTTTCGACCCGGCCTCCCATCCCAAAAAAGAGCAGTATATAGACCTGATGGTCGAAATCCGTAAATCGAAAGGGCTCACCCGCGAAGAGGCCGCAAAGCAAATTGCCAACCCTTTGTATCTGGCCACGATGATTGTTAAGGCGGGTGATGCCGATGGTGAGGTGGCCGGTGCGGCCAATGCCACCGGCGATGTATTGCGTCCTGCCTTTCTGTTTGTGAAAACCCGGCCGGGAATCAAGGTGGTATCGGGTGCATTCTTTATGATACTGCCCGACAAAAGTTTTGGCGAGGAGGGGATGATGGTGTTTGCCGATTGTGCAGTGCACCCCAACCCTACCGCCGAGGAACTGGCCGAGATTGCCGTGATGACCGGCCGTACTACCCGTGCCCTTTTGGGGTTTGAGCCCCGGATTGCCATGCTGAGTTTTTCTACCAAAGGCAGCGCAAAACATGAGATGGTCGACAAAGTAGTGAAGGCCACCGAACTGGCCCGCGCAATGGATCCCTCGCTGATGATCGACGGGGAGCTGCAGGCCGACGCAGCCATTATCCCTGCCATTGGCAATAGCAAAGCCCCCGGAAGCCAGATTGCCGGAAAGGCAAACGTGCTGGTATTCCCCACCCTCGAGGTGGGTAACATTGCCTACAAACTGGTACAGCGAATGGCGCATGCCGAGGCTGTAGGCCCTGTATTGCAGGGAATGGCAGCCCCTATCAACGACCTGTCGAGGGGTTGTTCTACCGAAGATATTGTAAATTTGATTGCCATTACCGCCTGTCAGGCGGCCGACGTTAATAAATAGAGAGTACTATGAGTGAGGTTCTTGAAGATTTTGCCTTAGAGAAACAGATTCACAAGAAAGGGGGCATCCG
Organism: uncultured Bacteroidales bacterium; assembly: GCA_964349835.1. GTDB lineage: Bacteria > Bacteroidota > Bacteroidia > Bacteroidales > UBA4181 > JAQVSH01. The sequence goes on from CAYGID010000058.1 coordinate 11,702, forward strand.
GAAAATAGGGGTTGTGGGCTGCGGCGCCGTAGGCCAGGAGATTACCAAGGTGGCCAGCCGTTCGGGCATCGATGTGGTATTTGTTGAATCCACGGACGAAAGGGTCGAGAAGGTTTTCGACAGCATTGGACAAGACCTCGATAACATGATTGCCCGATGGGGTATCACGGCGGGCGACAAGCGGCTCATCCTTTCGCGGATTTCCGGTTCGTCTTCGGTCAAAGATTTGGCCGAATGCGACCTGGTGATTGAGGCTATCAGCACCGCCACCAAATCGGCAGGAGCGGCCATTGAAATCCGCCGGAATCTGTTCCGCGAAATCGAGGAGATTGTTTCGCGCGATACGGTCTTATCGTCGAATGCCTCTACGTTGCTGGTATCCGACCTTTCGTCGGCATTGAAGTATCCCGGGCGGATGCTGGGTCTCAGCTTTATGGTTTCGCCCTCCATGGTAAAAACCGTTGAGGTGGTTAAAGGGTGGGAAACCAACGAGGAGACCTTTACCAAAGCCTGCCGTTTTGTGCAGACCATCGGAAAGAAACCGGTAGAGGTAAGAGAATCGCCCGGAAATATCAGCACCCGGCTGATTATTGTGCTGATCAATGAGGCGTGCGAAATCTTCCTGGAAGGAACCGCTTCGATCGAGGGAATAGACCAAACTATGAAGTATGGGTACGGGTTGCAGAGTGGCCCCTTCGAGATGGCCGACAAGATAGGTATCGACCGGATTGTGAAGTATGCCGACAACCTGTTTATGGAATTCGGTCTCTTTAAGTTCAAGCCGTCGCCTATCCTCAAGCGGCTGGCCCGCTCAAAACAGGTGGGACGCCGTAGCGGCAGAGGCTTTTACCTCTACGACGAAAAGGGCAAGAATATTGGACTAAACCTACCCCTGATTGATTTTTCCCGCGAAAAGCGGCCATAGCCAATTGAACTCTTATTTAGCTTCGAAAAGATGAAAATCATTGTACTGAACTGCGGAAGTTCTTCTATAAAATATCAGTTCCTCGACATGGCAACCGAAACGGTACTGGCACGAGGAGGCGTCGAAAAGATCGGACTGGTAGGGTCGTTTATTAAACACGAAACATCCGGGGGGCCGGTGGTCATCGAAGGCGAAATTCTAGACCATCAGGCAGGTATTGAGTATCTTCTGGGGGTTCTGATGAGCGAGAAATATGGCTGCATCCGAAAATTCGACGAGATCGATGCGGTTGGCCACCGGGTGGTTCATGCCGGCGAAAACTATAGCAGTAGTGTGCTTATTACCGACGAGGTAATTCAGAGACTGGAGGAGTGCGTCGATCTGGCTCCGCTGCATAACCCATCGAACCTCGCGGGGATTACCGCTATGCGTGCCCTGTTGCCCGGCATTCCCCAGGTTGGGGTCTTCGATACCGCCTTTCACCAAACGATGCCCGAATTTGCCTACCACTACGCCATTCCCCACTCCCTTTATACCAAATATGGCGTACGCAGATATGGCTTTCACGGCACCAGCCACCGCTATGTAGCGGCTAGGGCATGTGAGGCATTGGGCCGAGACCCAAAAAGCACCAATCTGATTACCTGCCACTTAGGAAATGGAAGCTCTATCACCGCCATAAAAAACGGGAAGTCGTTCGACACCTCCATGGGCATGACGCCCGTTGAGGGGCTCATCATGGGAACCCGGTGCGGCGATCTGGATGCCGGCGTACTCACCTACATCATGCAACGCGAGGAGCTTGATGTAACCACACTAAACTCTTTTATAAACAAACATTGCGGCTTGATTGGGGTGAGCGGTGTTTCGTCCGACATGCGCGAAATTCGCAAGGCGGCCTCCGAGGGCAATGAGAGGGCAAGACTTGCCATCGAGATGCTCTGCTACCGGGTTAAAAAGTACATCGGCTCCTACCTCGCAGCGCTGGGAGGTGCCGATGTACTGGTGTTTACCGGAGGGATTGGCGAAAATGGCGACACCATCCGTTCGGGAATCCTCTCGGGCATGGAGTTTCTGGGGTTAGAATTCGACCGAAAAATCAACGCGCAATGCCATGGAACCGAACAGATTATCAGCACACCCGGCTCAAAAATTACCATCATGGTAGTGCCCACCAACGAAGAACTGGTCATTGCCCGTGATACCCTGCGCATAACGAGCCGGCAGCCTCAGTAGCTCGCTTTCGGCAAGGCGCGCGAACAACTCTGGCTATGAACCGCGAAATCGGAGTCTGCTAGAAGAAGTAGTTCAGCGAAATCATAACCGACTTCATCCGGTTGTCGAGTTTTCCTGGGCCAACGAGGCTTTCCACGGCTCCCGAATCGGAAAAACGGTCTTCGTACCGAACGTCAAGGGCTATGTCGCTCTTGAGGTTTGTGCCCAACATAAGTTGGTAGCCAAACGAAACCCGTTCATAGGTTTGCTCCAGTTTGTCCTCCATGAGGTTGCCAAAGTCGGCCGAAGTGTTGAGGGCAAGTGTGGCAACAGGGCCAAATCCAAAGCGGATCATTCCTGCGTTAAACCCAAACAAAACAGGCAGATTAAGGCTATAGAGACTATTCTTTTGCGGTGTTTCAATGGATCCGGTTTCGACCGTGGTAACCGATTTTGCCAAGTAGAGTTCCGGCTTCAAAAAGAAGCCTCCAAACTCCGCTTCGGAGGTGAGACCCACCACAAATCCGAGGTTCGTATCGCCTTTGTTAGAAACTTTGTTGCCCCCAACACTGCCGGAATCGCTCTTCAAACCCGAAAGGTTCACACCGGCCTTTACACCCAATCTAATTGCCGGCTGCGACCAAGAGGGAACGAGGAAAAGTGTAGAAAGAAGAGAAATAAGAAGGATTCTGTTTTTCATCCGAACAAAATTGATTTTTAAAGGTCGGATGGAGCTCGCATGTTGAT
>CAYGID010000059.1:0-14428 GCA_964349835.1 uncultured Bacteroidales bacterium
GGTCCCCGCCAAACTACTCCATTGTCGCTGATTCAGTTACATACAAATCGCCAGAAACCTACTTCATCCCTCAAATCGCCATATCTTAAAATCATCAAATCTTCAAATTGTCTAATTATCGAATTATCAAATCTCCAAATCATTGTTGCCTTTTATTGCAGTGGGGCAATCCCCGTAACGGTGGGTATAACCGGCTGAATGGATCCGTCGGGGTTAAAGGTTAGTTTGTCGATGCATACCTCGCGGTTATATCCGGCACTCTCGCCCATTTCGATCCCTTTGGGCCGCGTAAAGCGGTGGTAAACAACATACCATTCGTCTCGACCGGGAATCTGCAGCACACAGTTGTGGCCGGTACCGTAGATACCCAGATCGGGGTTTTTGGAGAGAATCAGATTGTTCTCGGGAATGGTGAGCGGGCCCATGGGCGTGGGGGCGGTGGCATATCTCACCCGGTAGTCGGGGCTTCGGGTATCGTTATCCGACCAGAGGAAATAGTAGATCCCATTGCGGTAAAACACCTCGGTTCCCTCGCGGAAGGTGCGATCGGGGGTCAAAATCTTGACTTTTTTCTGGTTAAACGAAACCAGATCGGGGTTTAAAGGCACTGCGGCCAGATAGCCGTTGCCCCAGTAAAGGAAACAGTTACCCGATACCGGATCGCGGAATACATCGGGGTCGATCTCCTGTCCGCCCCTGATTCCTTCGGGTTTACTGCCAACCAGCGGAGCACCGCTGTCGGTAAAGGGGCCGGTGGGATTGTCGGAGACTGCCACACCAATCTTTTGGGCAGCGGTAAAATAGTAGTAGTACTTGAAACTATCGCCCGTTTTGTTCTCCAGGATTGCCGGAGCCCAAGCATTTCTACGCCCCCAAGCCACATCGCGCGGCAGATCCAGAATCACCCCTTCGTCGGTCCAGTTCACCAGATCGGTAGAAGAGAAGGTTTTAAAGTAGGTGCCGCTCCAACCCTGAAAACCATCGCTGGTGGGGTAGAGGTAATATTTCCCGGTTTTTTCGGAGTAGAGAATTTCCGGGTCGGCATAGTATCCGTTGAGTGCCGGATTGTGTGCCACCTCGGCCGAGACCTGCCAGGTGGTTTCGCCTACTCCTTTCCATTTTACCTGATAGGCTATAGGCCCCGACGAGAAGTTCTGCGAATCGGCCGGGGTAATCTCGGCTCCGAAAAGCGACTTGAACTCCGGATTGAGCGTTGTAGCAGAGCTGCCCGCTTTGAGGGGTAGCGAGAGGGTTCCTGCTTCTGCGTTAAAGACTACGTTTTGGGTGCGCACGGCTTCCGATTCTACCGAGGTGATGCCCAACTCTTCTACAGAGCTCCACTTTTTTACCAAGGCGTTGAGCTCCTTATTGGTAATGGGTACAATGGTGCCATGGCGGGGGTGGAAATTCATCGAGATAGATTCGTCGATTACGGCAAAGCTGTCGAGATCGGTGCTTTGGGTAAATTGGTAGGTTCCGCGGGTGTAAACATCGTACATCAAAATGTAGGTGTCGCTGTTGTTGAGTTTGAACAGACACGACCCCTCAACGGCATTGCGAGTCTGCTGCAGATACTTATCTATCAGTACATAGCCCTCGGTTAAGTTGTCGGATACCGCTTTTTTGATGCCGTTTCCGCTCCCTTCCGTTTTGAAAAAGAGGTTGTATTTGCCATCCTTAAACACAATGTCGCCATCGATACACGACTTTGATTCGGGGTGAAAGAAGAGCTGTTTGGGTTCGGTTTCGAGCGAGGTGAAATCTTTGTTGGCATAGGCATAATAGATAATATCTGATCCGCCCGGTTGCATCATCGAGAAGTAGACCATGTATTTGCCGGCCTCTGCATCGTAGTAGGTTTGCGGAGCCCACACGCGCCTTACATCGGCAAACTTGGGAAAGAGCTCGGGAATATTCACCTTGGCATAACTCCAATCAATCAGATTCTTCGATTTAAGAAAAACCATGCCGATATTCGTCCACCCATCTTTGGGCACATAGAGATCGGTAACGGTCATATAGAAGTATCCGTCGCGGCCTCTCAGAATATGAGGATCTCTTACGCCGCCCCGATCGCTGATGGTGTCGGCCGAGATAACTGCTTTGTTTCCGTTGAGGGCAAGATAGTTGTATCCATCGGGACTCACGGCAAAGTGAATGGCCTCCTGGCCGGGGCCATTGCCCACAAAATAGGCAAACAGGTAGGCGCTGTAGTTATCCTTCCGGCTGCAGGCGCTAAACAGAGTAGCAAAGAGGAGTGCTGCAACGATTCCGGCAGCGGCAGTGCGGGTGACGATTGCAAAGGGCTGTTTTTTCATAGGGCGAAGGGTTTAGTTTTGGGAGAATATTCGGTGGTTATTCGGTGGTTAGTCGAGGGTTAGTCGGGGGTTATTCGAGGGTTAGTTGTTGGTTATTAGATGGTTATTCGGGAGAATATTCGTTGGCTATTCGGTGGTTATGTTAGGCCGGGGCAGTTTTTTCATGCCGTGACCCAGGTAGAAACTCACGTGGGGCGGCTGATTGTAGGCTACATTCTGCCAGGCAATGGAGAGCCGGTACTGAGGGTCGTGCATAAGGGTGTAGATTCGGTGTTCGGTGGGAATTGAGGTGGTGAAGATACGCAATTCGCTGTTGTCGTTTGTACGCAACACTAACTCTTCGCGCCAGTCGCCAAACAGGTCGGCACTGAGAGCCGGAGTCGATTTGGAGCCATTGTTCGAGCTACATCCTTCGGCCACAAACAGCGGATTCTCTGCCCCTTTCTCCCAATCCCATTTGCTGATGCTGTTCCCGTTGAGCAGTTCGCGCAGCAGGTCGCCGTCCCACCAGATGGCAAAGTTGGCACTCCGGGGTTTCTCCGAGATGGAGTCGCCTTTGGCATTAAAGAGGGGTCGGTTGGCCGAAGACCAACATTCGCTGCCCGCGTAACGGGGGTCAATGTCGAAGGCTGCGCCACGTCCGTTGTCGCCCCTGGAGGGTTTGCCCCAAATGAGCTCGCCGGTGCGGGCGTCGCGGAACTCGGCTCCCGCAATCAGAGAGGGCGTTTCGTGAGGCGAGAAAACCTCCAGACCGGGTCTTTCGGGGTCGAGGTCGCCCACATGGAGTGCATCGCCATGGCGCAATTGGGTGGAGTAGAGTCCGGTGCCATCGTCGTTGATACATGCTGCACCGTACACAATTTCGTCCTTTCCGTCGTTATCGACATCGGTAACTGTGAGGTTATGATTTCCCTGACCCATATACTCTTTTAGCGCAGGGTTCTCGTGGGTGTCGAACAGCCAGCGGAGAGTTAGTTTCCCGTTGCGGAAATCCCATGCAGCCAGCGCTGTGCGGGCGTAGTAGCCACGGCACATAACCACACTGGGGAGTACTCCGTCGAGGTAGGCCACGCAAGCCAGGTAACGTTCCGAACGGTTGGCATAGGCGTCGCCCCACGATTCTACTGTACCTAAAGGGGGGAGATAATTTACCGTGGAGAGCGCTTTGCCGGTGGACCCCTCAAATACGGTTAGGAATTCGGGTCCGCTCATAATGCGACCATCCGTTTTGGCCACCATCTTTCCCGTAGAATCGAGGCTGCTACCTGTACGGTCGCGGGTGGGAAGCAATTTGTCGCCCTTTTCGCGCCAGTCGGCGGTTGGGTCGCCCAGAATTTTGCCGGTTCCGTCTTTTGTGCCATCGGCCGTCTTGCACACCATTTCGGCCTTTCCGTCGCCGTCGAGGTCGTATACCATAAATTGGGTGTAGTGTGCCCCTTCGCGGATATTCTTACCCAGGTTAATCTCCCACAGAAAGGTGCCATCGAGTTTATAGGCCTGAAAAACAGGTTCCGAACTGAAGCCGTTAAAGGCGTTGTCGATTGCCTTTCCTGTCATGTGTACCACAATTTCGTATTCGCCATCGCCATCCAGATCGGCCGCCGAGCAGTCGTTGGCCGAGTAACCCTCGGGGGTTCGAAGCGGAATAGAACGATAGGCTTTGGCATAGTTTGCCTGCAATAGAAAGGTGCCTCCCACAGCCTGCTCCCGGTTGTTAATTACCGCTCTTACCGAGTAGCTGTTTGCCTGGGTCAGGTCGGCCTTTTCGTCGAGAAACCAAGTGGGGCCGTCGAGGGGTTTCTCGTTCAGTTTCAACGCAGCTCCCTGCCCGGTAGTGCGGTAAAGGTTGAATGCTATCGATTCGGGATCGTTTCCAAACAGGCGCCAACTCACAAATATCTTACCATCGGGCTGAACAGTGGCCACCACCCCCCGGTTAAGTTTTTCCATTTTTCGCTGCGAAAAAACTGCTCCGGGCAGGCAGAGCAGCAGGAGGAGCAGTAGTGTGTTTAGTTTTGACGACATAGAGAAGAGTGATTAGAGATAAGAGATGAAATTTGTGCTATCGATTGCGCAATAAGTCGAAACGTTACCCGCGAAAAGTAAAAGTAGGGTTTTTTCTTTAAAAAATGCGGGTCTTATGCAGTTGTTATTCGGTCTGAGCCAGTCGGAAGAGTCTCGAACGGTCTATAATGGTGAAGTGGTTTCGCTGCGACGCAATAATCCCCTCTTTTACCATCTCGCCTATGCTTCGGGCCAGCGCAGGCCGGGTCACCCCAAAGCGGTCGGCCAGCTCTTGCTGGCTATGTTCAATTTCGAAAGTCATGCTTTTTCGTTCGGCAGCCACTTCCCAAAGGTAGCCGGCCAGTTTGCTCTGAATGGTTCCAAACCGGAGCAGCCTGATTTTTGTTGAGAGAAACTTGGAGCGGTTAGATATAGCCGTTAAGAAATTCTGGAGTAGAAGGGCGTTTTGTTGCAACATCGCAGTAAATTTCTCTTTGGGAATGAAAGCCATTTCTACAGCCGAGATGGCCTCAATATTCACAGGCATCCGGTTGTCGTTGGCGTAGAGAAAGGCGGTGGCAATGGCTTGGGGTGCTTCGTGGTCTTCTATGGTCACCATCCGTCCGGCCGGGTCGCTCATCTCGCCTCTTACACGTCCTTCGGCCACAATCATCAGGCTCTGGCAGCGGTCGCCCTGCCATACAATCCGCTCGCCCTCGTCGTACGATTTACTATAGACATTGTTTGCCAACAGCAATTCCAGTTCATCCGGGTCGATGCCCTTAAACAGCGGACAGTACTTGATTTGTTTGCTCATTGGCGTATCTTTAGTGGAAATGCGGCACAAAAAACAGAATAACAGTACAAAAATAGAGAATCTTTCCGGCTTGTAACGTAGGTTACATCTTGGCATGTTGGCGCGCCCTACTTTTGCCCGCAGATAATCAGTAACCCAAACAATAGACCACTATGAGCATGTTTTGTTTTCAATGTCAGGAAACCGCATTAGGTACCGGTTGCACCGTGAAGGGTGTATGCGGCAAGGAGCCGCGTACCGCAAAATTAATGGATTTGCTTATGTACCTCACCAAAGGGGTGAGCATCCTCGATCAGCAACTTCGCCAGGCGGGTTCCGAAAATCGTGAGGTACCCCATTTTGTGCTTGATGCCCTCTTTGTAACCATTACCAATGCCAACTTTGATGATGCCTCAATAGAAAAACGCATTGCCAAAGCGATTGCGCTGAAAAACACCCTCCGTGGGCAGATCGTTGCGCTGGGCCTTCCGGTTGCCGATGCGCCCGAAGTGCAGTGCGAGCCCACCCCCGCCCAATACGATGAGGTGGCCGAGAGGGTAGGCGTTATGCTCGAAACCGACCTTGACGTTCGTTCGCTGAAAGAGCTGGTGATTTATGGCCTGAAAGGGATGGCCGCCTATGCCCACCACGCCTTTGTGCAGGGATACAAGGATGCCGATATCCATGAATTTATGGTAAATGCTTTAGCGCAAACCACTCGTCGCGATATCGGAGCCGACGAACTAGTGGCTCTGGTGCTCAAAACGGGTGAGTATGGAGTAAAAACCATGGCTATGCTCGATAAGGCCAACACCACTTCGTATGGTCATCCCGAAATGACAAAAGTAAACATCGGGGTACGCAACAACCCCGGTATTCTGGTGAGCGGCCACGATCTGAAAGATCTTGAGGAGTTGCTGGCGCAAACCGAAGGCACCGGAGTTGATGTGTACACGCACAGCGAAATGCTTCCGGCCCACTATTACCCTGCCTTCAAGAAGTATAGCAACTTTGTGGGCAACTACGGCAACTCCTGGTGGAAACAGCGCGAAGAGTTTGAATCGTTCAGAGGGGTAATTCTCTTTACCACCAACTGTATTGTACCCCCGCTTTCGAAGGCCACCTATACCGACAGGATCTACACCACCGGTGCCACCGGCCTTACCGGTGCTCGTCACATTCCCGACAGGCCTGAAGGGGGCAAGAAAGATTTCTCGGCGCTGATTGCCCACGCCAAAGCGTGCCAGCCTCCCGTTGAGATTGAAACCGGTACCATTACCGGCGGCTTTGCCCACAACCAGGTGCTAGCCTTGGCCGATAAGGTAGTAGATGCTGTGAAGAGCGGTGCAATCAAGAAATTTGTGGTGATGGCCGGTTGCGACGGACGCATGCGGTCGAGGAACTACTACACTGATTTTGCCTCGGCTCTTCCCAACGACACCGTGATTCTCACCGCCGGATGTGCCAAATACCGTTACAACAAACTGCCTCTGGGCGATATTGGCGGGATTCCCCGCGTGCTCGATGCCGGGCAGTGCAACGACAGCTACTCTTTGGCTCTGATTGCACTGCAGCTGAAAGAGATCTTTGGTTTGGCCGATATCAACGAACTGCCCATTGTTTACAATATTGCCTGGTACGAGCAGAAAGCGGTGATTGTACTGTTGGCGCTACTTTCGCTGGGTGTCAAGAATATTCACCTCGGGCCTACCCTGCCCGCCTTCCTCTCGCCCAATGTGGCCACAGTTCTGGTAGAGAAATTCAACCTCAGCACCATTTCGAGTGTTGAAGAGGATATGAAACAGTGGATTCTGTCATGAAGCGAACCATTATAAAGATCGATGCCGACAAGTGCAATGGCTGCGGCCAGTGCATTACCGGATGTCACGAGGGGGCACTGCAACTCATTAACGGGAAGGCAGTGCTGGTGCGCGAAGATTATTGCGACGGCCTGGGGGCCTGCATCGGAGATTGTCCGGTGGGGGCCATCACCCTCGAAGAGCGCGAAGCTTCGCCCTTTGTGATGGTGCCGTCCGCCCACACTGCATTAGCCCATGCTGCATCGCCCCACGCTGCATCAGCCCATGCCCCACACGGTCCGGTGAGTTTTGCCGGTGGCAGACTTACAGCGGTACCACCACCACAGAGCACCTTTACCCAGTGGCCGGTTCAATTACGACTTATCAACCCGCTTTCGGAAACATTCCGCAACGCCCACCTGCTGTTGGCCTCCGACTGTTCGGCATTTGCCGGCGGAACCGCATACAACAAACTATTGCAGCAAAAGGCGCTAGCCATTGCCTGCCCCAAACTCGACAGCGACCCGGCGGGATACATCGAAAAACTCTGCATAATGATAGAACAGGCCAACCTGCAATCTATCACCGTATTACTTATGGAGGTTCCCTGCTGCCGAGGCCTGCTGGGTATGGCAATGAAGGCAGTAGAGATTACCGGAAGGAATATTCCTGTGCATAAGGTGATTATGACGACTAAGGGAGAGGTGGTGCTCTGATGCGCTACGCGCAAATGCGCTTTAGCGCAGGTGAAATCTGCCGGATTTTTGTTTCTTTGCCTTTTTTAGAGGCAGATGATACCGGTTGACGAGGTACGCAGGTTAATGAATGAGGCCGGGCAAAAACGGAAAGCGTTTTTGTTCGGCTTCAATTTTGAACGAACCGCCGGCTTTTTTGTGCCCGACCCTTTGGCGCAGGATGAGATTCTATTCCGGGTGCCCTCGGCCACAAATGCCGCTCTGCATTCCTCGGCACAACCCTCCGCGTTAGCCTCCGAGCAATCCTCCGCGTTAGCTTCCGAGCAATCCTCCGTGTTAGCCTCCGAGCAACCCTCCGCGTTAGCCTCCGAGCAACTCTCGGCGTTAGCCTCTGAGCAGTCTTTCGCGGAAATTTCTCGTCCTGAGCTTTTTAGCTGGCCCTTGTCGTTGGGCGCCTATAAAAAGCGCTTTTCCATTGTGAAGCGAGGCCTTCGCTACGGCAACTCGTTTCTTACTAATCTTACCATTTCGACCCCGATTGAAACTCCTCTTTCGCTCGTGGAGATCTTTCGGCGGAGCAGTTCTCCCTATGCACTTTATCTTCCGGGTCGATTTGTCTGTTTTTCGCCCGAAACCTTTGTTCGCATTGAAGGGCAAACCATTGTGTCGTGTCCGATGAAGGGAACCATCGATGCAGCCCTTCCCGATGCCGCCTCGCGCATTCTGAGCGACCCTAAGGAGCGTTGCGAGCACGACACCATTGTAGATCTCATCAGGAACGACTTGGGGCGTGTTGCCGAAAAGGTGGAGGTGGCCCGATACCGCTATATCGATACGGTGGAGGGTCATAACGGGAGTGTGCTGCAGGTGAGCTCGCAGATTGCCGGTCGTCTGCCCTCCGGTTATCAGGCGAGGTTGGGCGATGTTATTCTCGATTTGCTGCCTGCCGGTTCGGTTTCGGGGGCACCAAAGGAGGCTACGCTGCAGTTAATCCGAGAGGCCGAGAGGGCTCCGAGAGGCTACTATACAGGAATTTTTGGCTATTTCGACGGCGAAATAGTTGATTCTGCCGTTTTAATCCGCTATATTGAGCAGCGAAACGGAAAACTATACTACCGCAGCGGAGGGGGCATCACGATTAACAGCCGATGTCGATCCGAATACCGCGAGGCTCTGCAGAAGGTCTATTTGCCCTTCAGGTGAGGACCGCTGCATCGAAGCCGGCATTTGTCTATTAAACTCTGCACTGCCATGATGACCTTTGTTGAAACGATCTCTCTGCGCAATGGTACCATTGAGAATCTCACCGACCATGAGTGCCGGATGTATAACACCATGATCCATTTCTTTGGCAGAAAACCCGATTTTTCGCCCGCCCATATCGAGATTCCTGCAGAATATATGCAGGGACACTGTAAAATGCGCCTTGTCTACGCCGAACGCCTTATCTCGACGCAATTTTCTGCCTACGCGCCAAAGGTAATTAGGTCGCTCCGTTGTGTTGAGGCAAACCATCTGTACTACGCCTACAAGTTCGAAGACCGATTGCCGCTACTCTCCCTCCTGGCAATGAGAGGGGAGGCCGACGACATCCTGATTGTGAAAAACGGACAGATTACCGACACCTCATACAGTAACGTGGTGCTTCAGAAAAATAACCAATATTTTACCCCATCGAACCCCTTGCTGGCCGGAACTCGTCGCCACTCCCTTCTGAAAAGGGGTGTGATTGAGCCGATAGCCGTTACCCCTGCCGACCTGCCCGGCTTCGACCGACTCTACCTGATTAATGCCATGATAGATATCAACGACAATGTGTCGATACCTATCGAAGCCATTCAGGTAAAGTAGGTCCGAAGCGGAGGGCAACTACGAGGTTTGCAGCCTATCTCTGGTTAAGGGGAATAAACGGTTGAAGTCCGTACACATTTTTGTAGGCGGGACGAATAATTCGCTTGCTCGAAAAGTTCAACTCCTCAATGCGGTGGGCTGTCCAACCTGCTATACGGCTCATGGCAAACAAGGGGGTAAAGACCTCTTCGGGCAGTCCGATCATATCGTAAACAAAGCCGGAGTAAAAGTCAACATTGGCACATACCCGCTTGTTGACCTTGTTTCCCTTGAAATCCATAAAGACCTCAACAGAACGCTCTTCGAGCAGTTCCAGGAAACGGAACTCATCTTCGCGTTTCTTCTCCTTGGCCAGATCGCGTGCCATCTCCTTCAGAAGCAGGGCTCTCGGGTCCGAAATGGTGTAGATGGCATGGCCAATGCCGTAGATGAGCCCACTGCGGTTGTAGACCTCCTTGCGCAGCATGCGGATCAGATAGTTGTCTATCTCTTTCACCGAGCTCCAGTTCTTGATGTTTTCTTTCAGGTGGTTAAACATCTTCATTACCGCCAGGTTGGCGCCACCGTGCAGGGGGCCTTTCAATGAGCCGATAGCAGCGGCAATAGACGAGTAGGTGTCGGTTTCGGTCGAACTGGTTACTCTCACCGTAAAGGTGGAGTTGTTACCTCCGCCATGTTCGGCGTGAAGAATCAGCGACAGGTCGAGAATGCGGGCCTCCAGTTCGGTGTAGTCTTTCTTGAGCATGAAGAGGAAATTTTCGGCTAGCGAAACATCCTCTTTGGGATGGCGGATATGCAGCGACCGACCCTGATTGCTGTGGCGTACAATATTGTAGGCATAGGCAATGATGGTAGGGAATTTTGCAATCAGGTCGATAGATTGACGCATCAGGTTCTCTCTCGAAATATCGTCGGGATTCTCATCGAAAGAGTACATCTCGAGCACGCAACGGGCAAGAATATTCATGATATTCTGTCCCTCCAGGTCGAGAATATTCATCTTTGTCTTCTGACTCAGCGGCATCACCTCATTAATCAGCGCCTGAAAGGTTTCGAGCGACTCTTTTTCGGGAAGCATCCCCGACAAAAGCAGGTAGGCTGTCTCCTCAAATCCGTATCGTTTTTCGGCATAGATGCCCTTAACCAGATCCTCAACATCGATTCCCCGGTAATAGAGTTTGCCCGGAACCGCCTTCAGTCCCCCTTCGGGCAGCCGTTCGTAGCCAACCACATCGCCAACTTTTGTAAGCCCCACCAGCACGCCGGAGTGGTCTTCGTTGCGCAGGCCGCGCTTTACATTGTATTGCGAAAATAACTCTGCGTCGATATGACTGGTGGTCTTAACCGTCTCAGACAATTTGTAAATCATGTACTCTTTTTTCATCGGCATAGGGTATCGGTTTAAAGGTTATTCAATATTTCATCGCGGAAGGCCGTAGTCGACAATTCGCAGCCATTGGGCATAAATCGCGAAAGGTCGGCAGTGGCGCGGCCGCTTTCGAAGGCTTTTTCCATAGCGGTCACAATTCGGTTGGCCGCTTCGGTCCATCCCATATATTCGAGCATCATCACTGCCGAAAGTAGCAGGGAGGAGGGGTTTACTATGTTTTGCCCGGCAATGTTGGGGGCAGTACCGTGGGTGGCCTCAAAGATGGCATGGCCGGTTACCCAGTTCATATTAGCACCCGGTGCAATGCCTATTCCGCCCACCATCGCAGCCAGCTGGTCGGAGATGTAGTCGCCGTTGAGGTTGAGGGTAGCAATCACCGAATACTCCTCGGGAATAAGCAGGGTATTCTGCAAAAAAGCATCGGCAATCACATCCTTAACAATCACTCTCTTTTGCAAAACAGCCTGTGCCAGACGCGATTCGGCCTCTTCTTTCCCCAATTCCTTTGCAATTTCACCGAATTCGGCCATCGTAAAGGTTTGGTCGGCAAACTCCTTGCGAACCAATTCGTATCCCCACTGTTTAAAGCCCCCTTCGGTAAACTTCATGATGTTGCCTTTGTGAACCAGGGTTACCGAGCTGAGGTTATGCTCCAGGGCAAACTGAACCGCCGAGCGAACCAAGCGTTGGCTTCCCTCCTCCGAAACGGGTTTGACCCCAAACGAGGAGCTCTCGGGGAACCGAATCTTGGTAACCCCCATCTCCTCCTGTAAAAACCGGAGAAACCGAGCGGCTTCGGGCGTACCCCGGTTCCACTCAATCCCGGCATAAATATCTTCGGTGTTTTCGCGGAATATGTGCATGTTAACCTTCCACGGCTCCTTAAGAGGCGAGGCTACCCCTTTAAACCAGCGAACCGGTCGGAGGCAGATGTAGAGGTCGAGTTCTTGCCGCAACGCTACATTTAACGAACGGATGCCTCCTCCAATGGGGGTGGTCAGGGGACCTTTGATGCCCACGGTATAGTGCCTGAAGGCCTCCATGGTTTCTTGGGGAAGCCAGCTCCCGGTTAACTGGAAGGCCTTTTCGCCGGCTAAAAACTCTTTCCAGACAATCGACCGTTTTGACCCGTAACTCCGATTAACTGCGTCGTCGACAAGGGTCTGCGTTACAGGGGTGATTTCGGCCCCAACGCCATCGCCTTCAATAAAGGGTATAACGGGGCAATCGGGGACTACTAATTTTCCAGAGTGATCGGTGGTAATTCTGTTCATAATGAGGTAACCATTATTGGCAGTTTAGCGCCGATCCGGCACGAAACCACGAAATTTGTTGATTGTTATATGTGTGCAGCGCCACAATGCGCTCCTCGCTTCCATCGGCATGGTGCAGCACCACAGTAAGCGGCACGCCCGGGGTGAATAGATCGAGCCCTTCGACCGATATTTGGTCGTCTTCGCGGATGAGGTCGTACTGTTGCGGATTCTCGAAGGTTAATGCCAACATACCCTGCTTTTTCAGGTTGGTTTCGTGAATGCGGGCAAACGACTTGGCCAGAATCACTTTTACCTGCAAAAAGCGGGGTTCCAGAGCGGCATGTTCGCGCGAGGAGCCCTCTCCGTAATTCTCTCCGGCTACCACAATCGACGAAATACCCTCTGCTTTATAGCGTTTTGCCACCGAAGAGACCTCGTCGTACTTGCCGGTTAGTTGATTCTTTACCGAGTTGGCTTGGTTAGTGAATCGGTTAATGGCCCCCATGAGGAGGTTATTCGAGATATTTTCGAGATGCCCGCGGTATTTGAGCCAGGGACCCGCCATGGAGATATGGTCGGTGGTACATTTTCCGGCTGCCTGAATTAAAAGGGGCATTTTTACAAACTCTTCTGCCCTGAAAGGGGCAAAAGGAACCAATCTTTGCAGACGGTCGGAATGGGGCGCGATGAGCACCTCCGGGGTGGAGTTCTCCCTTCCGGGAGCCACGTAACCGGCATCTTTTACCGCAAATCCTGCCGAAGGAAGTTCAATGCCGGTAGGCTCTTCGAGCCGCACAGCCTCTCCACGACTGTTTAACAGCGTGTCGGTAAGCGGATTAAAACAGAGATCGCCGGCAATGGTAAGCGCCATCACAATCTCGGGCGAGGCCACAAAGGTGTGCGTATTGGGGTTTCCGTCGGTTCGTTTGGCAAAGTTGCGGTTAAAAGAGGTAACAATCGAGTTGGGTCGGTTGTTGTCGTCGGCTTTTCGGTCCCACTGCCCGATACAAGGGCCGCAGGCATTGGCCATCACAACAGCCCCCAAATCGAGGAAGTTGCCAAGCAACCCGTCGCGTTCGGCAGTATAGCGAACCTGTTCGGATCCCGGATTCACCAGTAGTTTGGCTTTAGGTTGCAGATGCTTCTTTATGGCCTGACGAGCCACCGAAGCGGCGCGGCTGAGATCCTCATACGAGGAGTTGGTGCAGGAGCCAATCAACCCGGCTTCCATGTCGCGCGGGTACTCCATTTTTGTTACAATCTTTTTGAGCTTCGAAATCGGATGCGCCGCATCGGGCGTAAACGGGCCGTTTACATGAGGTTCTACCTCCGAAAGGTTAATTTCGATGAGTCGGTCGTAGAAAAGCTCGGGATATTGCATCACCTCGGGGTCCGACTGCAGGTACCCCTGCATAGCATCGGCCATTTCGGCTACCTTTTCGCGTTGGGTGGCCTTCAGATAGCGGCTCATCGAGGCATCGTAACCAAAAATCGAGGTGGTGGCTCCCACTTCGGCTCCCATGTTGCAGATGGTGGCCTTTCCGGTAGCCGAGAGGGTTTCGGCCCCTTCGCCAAAATATTCGAGTATAGCATTGGTACCCCCCTTCACGGTAAGGATACCGGCAACCGTAAGGATAATATCCTTGGGCGAACTCCATCCACTCAACCTGCCGGTAAGTTTAATCCCTATAATCTTGGGCATTTTCAACTCCCAAGGCATACCCGCCATCACATCTACCGCGTCGGCTCCGCCCACGCCAATGGCCAGCATAGCTAACCCACCGGCATTTGGGGTATGCGAATCGGTTCCCACCATCATACCTCCGGGGAAGGCGTAGTTTTCGAGCACCACCTGATGAATGATACCTGCACCGGGTTTCCAGAAGCCGATTCCATACCGGCCGGAAACCTGTTTCAAGAAGTCGTACACCTCGCTGTTAGAGCTGTTGGCAGTTGCCAGGTCGCGAAGCGCTCCTTCGCGAGCCTGAATGAGATGATCGCAATGAATCGAGGCCGGTACAGCCGAGTGGTTTCTACCGGCATTCATAAATTGCAGCATGGCCATTTGTGCGGTTGCATCCTGCATAGCCACTCTGTCGGGTCGGAAATCGACATAATGCTCTCCTCTGCGGAAAGGTGCTGCCGCATCGGGGTTGAAAAGATGCGCATAGAGCAATTTTTCGGAGAGTGTCAGCGGATGACCAGTCGCCAGTCGGGCATTGTCGACCCGTTGTCGGAATGTAGAGTAAGCTTTTTCGATCAGCTCAATATCGAACATGATGGATGCTGGTTAATAAGACACATTATTTCAGGTTTTGC
>CAYGID010000060.1:0-13952 GCA_964349835.1 uncultured Bacteroidales bacterium
AAAAATCGGTCGATATCAATAAGGTTCGCGAAAAGATGGGGATGGTCTATCAGGGGTTCCATCTCTTTTCGCACTTGAATGTACTGGATAACATCACATTGGCACCCAGAAAGGTAAAAAAAATGCCAAAAGTGGTGGCCGAACAAAAGGCAAAAGAGCTTTTGGCCTTGGTGGGATTATCGGAAAAAGCCTACAACTTTCCTCATCAGCTTTCGGGGGGGCAACAGCAGCGGATTGCGATTGCCCGCTGCCTTGCCATGGAGCCTGAAATTATGTTGTTCGACGAGCCCACTTCTGCATTAGACCCTACCATGACACGCGAGGTGCTGGCAATTATGCGGAAACTCACGAAGATGGGGCTTACCATGATAGTTGTTACGCACGAAATGTCGTTTGCAAGGGAGGTAGCTAACCGTGTGGTATACATGGACGAAGGGGGAATTTACGAAGAGGGAACGCCTGCCGAGATATTCCTCACGCCCCGGAGAGAGAAGACAAAAGCCTTTATCCGAAAGCTCAATGTATTTCATTACGAAATTCTCTCCGGCGGTTTCGACATGGTAACCATGAATGTGCAGATTGAGCTCTTCTGTCAGAAATATCAGATGGAGGCGCAGAAGATTTACTATACACAGCTGGTGTTAGAAGAGCTTCTGGTGGAGATTCTCCAAAAATGCTACACAAATGTATTGCCCCAAATCACCTTCTCCATTGAGTACTCGGCCGAGAAGAATGAGGTGTCTATCGCTTTCCATTACAGGTGTAACGCCTATAACCCATTCGAAGAGGGGAACCAGGAGGAGGAGTATCTGGGCATCGCGCTCGTACAAAAAATAGCCAAAGAGATTCATCATTTTTCAGACAAGGGTCTGAATACTATTAACCTAAAACTATAAAAAATGAAAAGAAGAAGCAGTATTGCAGCCATCACGGCTATGGTGTTATTCCTTGTGGGTTGCGCAGGCAACAAGTCTGAACCCATCAATCAGGCATCCGATCTGGTTGGAAAAGTTATTGGCGACGTAACCACTGCAGCCCCGCCCGAAGCCTACCAAGCCTTGATGACAGCGCATATTGGCGGAGCAGTACAAGAGGTTAAGTTCTTTAACAGGCCCTCGGACGTTATTGCTGCTATTACTACCGGGAAGGTTGACGCGGCTCCCGTTATGACATACATGGCCGATTACTACGTAAAACGTAACAGCCAATTAAAAATGGTTGAAGCCGAAAAACTCTTCCCTGTAGATGTGGTGATGTTTCTCCGAGCCGAAGACTCTCTACTAAAAAACGATTTCGACCTGGCAATTACCACCCTTCAGGATAACGGCGTCCTCGCAAAACTGAAAGAGACCTGGATTACCAATTTGCCGGTAAAAGATGAGCCTTTGCTAACAGAGATGGCTAAGATCGAAGGGGCCAGAACCGTTTTTGTAGGCATCACCGGCGATTATCTTCCGCTCGATTATATGGCTGCCGACGGACGCCCGTCGGGCTTTAACGTGGCCTTCCTGTCGGAGATTTCAAAGCTGTTAAACATAAACATTACGCTCGTCTCACTCGAAACCCAGGCCAAATTTCAGGCATTGAGCAGTAAGAAAATTGATGTGGTGTTCAGCCAGACCTATAACGAGCAAATGGCTTCGCTTTTTAACAACAAGTTGGTGCGAACCAAATCCTATTTTTCGGATAAAGGCCGCTGCTTCCTTGTAAAAAAATAATTACATGAGCGCTGCACGATTGTGTCTGCTACTGCTTTTCCACGGTCTGCTGGTCTTTGGCCGGCAGGCCGTGGCTATTGCAGCTTCGACCGAAATCGCTCCCGTGCCCGCAGACACGACGTTTCAGACCGTGTTGGAGCTGCAGGAGATTACCGTAACCGCCCAAAAACGTCCGGAGATCTCCAGAAATGTACCCATCTCTCTATCGAACCTGTCGGCCACCTTTCTGGAGAAGAACGCCATTGAGACAATGGGCGGCATGGCGGCTTATATTCCCGGGGTTCAGATTCAGGAGCAATCGGTGCTGCTCCCCGGCTTGGTGATCAGGGGACTCACTTCCGACAATCCCGATATGAACACCGACAACCGGGTATCGTTATTTCAAGATGGCATCTATATTGGCAAACAACTCGGTTCGGCCGTCGAATTTTTCGACATGGACCGGGTAGAGGTGCTCAAAGGCCCGCAGGGAACTCTCTTTGGACGCAGTGCACAGATTGGGGCTATTCACCTCATTTCGAACCGGGCCACAAACGAAACTTCGGGAAGTATTGCAGTGGGCGCCGGCAATTACAACCAGTTCCGCACTAACGGATATATTAACCTTCCGCTGGTGAGCAACAAACTCTTTTTGCGTGTGGCCGGAATCTACAACAGGCGAGATGGCTATGTAAAAAACCTTTCGGGGGGATACCTGATGGGGAAAAACAGCCTGGCCAACAGAACCTCTCTCAGCTTTCGGCCCGACAATAACAATACGCTCGACCTTATCTTCAGTTACCAGCACGACAAAGCCCCCGGAATGGCCTTTAAGAGCTCTGTCTATGCGCCGCGGGGAGGCGACACCGATCCCTTTACCTTTGTCGATCTAGAAGCCGGCAAAGACTTGGTCGACGAACGGGATGTATATAACATTACCGCCCAATACAAGAGAGTGTTGAGTGATGAACTCAGCCTCACCGCCATATCCGGTTATCGAACGTTTGAGATGTCGTCGCTTATCGACGCCGATGGTACCAAAGCACATGTTCTGAGCCTACAGGGCACGGGAAACTATAATCAGCTTAGCCAGGAGATCCGACTCAACCTCGATAGGGGGCGTTTCTCGGGATTTGCCGGAGGGAGCTATTTTCGCGAGGAGGGCTCGGTGAATTATTTGCTTACGCAGGATGAACGGAGCGTGTATGCGATGATAACGCCCATGCTGGCGGCCAGAATTCCGGGGTTCACACCCATACCCATGATGATTGATGGCGAACCTAATCTTTCGGTAACCGTAAACCCGCTTACCGGCAAAACCCTAAAAACCTTTCATTCTGAGAATACCCTTAGCGGGGCCGAAAACAGCGCTTTCGAAATGTTTGCCGACGGTACCTATAAACTGACCTCCAAACTCAAAATCACCGCCGGTATCCGCCTGATTCTTGAAGATCAGTCGTCGTTTCTGCAAGTCGATCCGGCATCTGATCCCGGCAATGTAGGGGTTTTGCTGGGGAAAAGACCCAATAATCTGTTCAAGCCTACCGATGGTCGGAAGCAACGCAGAAAGTCGTTTTTCGATTGGGTAGGTCGTACAGCACTTCATTACAAATTCTCGGAAGAGGTTAGCGCCTATGCCTCTTGGTCGAAGGGGCGCCGCCCAAATGTAATTGAGGTTTCGCCCGACACCGCCGAAGTGCTGAAAGCCGAGGTTGTATATAACTACGAAGTGGGATTCAAAACGCTGCTTCTGAACCGACGTCTTCAATTCAACATGAGTGGATTTTTGTACGACTACAGCCATTTTCAGACCACCACAGTCTATCTCGAAGGGGGAACGTTTACCCATGTCACCGATTCAGGAAAAGCAACCGGCCTCGGGGTCGAAACCGACGTGCAGTTTGTTGCCACCAAAAACCTTACGCTCTTTGCCAATTATGCTTGGTTACATGCCCGCTTTAACGACAAAGACTCTGACGGCAACCCACAGGAAATGGCAGGGCACACCTTCCGACTTACCCCTAAACATTCGGGAGCCGCAGGACTCTCTTACCAGTTTTTATTAGGCAAGGCCGGTACTTTAGGTCTGGATCTGTCTACTACCTTCAAATCGGGGCACTACTTCAACGACGAAAACTACCCTACCTTACATCAAGGGGGATATGGCCTGGTGAACACAGCTCTTCAGTACACCACAGCCAACAAAAAGTATGGAATTCGGTTAAATATCAACAACCTGGGCAACAAACGCTACCTCATCGATGCCGGCAATACCGGCCAGGCATTCGGCATCCCCACCTACATTCCGGGGCCACCCCGATTCATCGGGGCGCAGCTATTTGTTAACTTCTAACCGGCCAAAGGCTGCAATGCACAGCACCTTCTCCTTTGCTAACGCGCAAATGGGCAAGATGCTGTGCATTCCTCATTACTAACGATCCTACATCCACAGGATTCAGCAATTTGCTAACTTCTACTTCGCCAAGATTCGCAACGCTTACAACGCCTAACGAATAAACCGAAGTTTTTTCATCCATTGGTAAATTGAGGCCATCCACTCATCGGGGGGCAAGCTTAATACAAACCCGTGATCGCCAACGGGATAAAGGTGCATCTCGGCTGGCACCCTATTGCGTATGAGTGCCTGATAGAATAGGATGCTATTCTCTACAGGCACCACCCTGTCGGTTCCGGTGTGAGTAATCCATGCGGGCGGAGTGTCGGAGGTCACCTGCAGGTGGTTCGAAAACCGTTTCACCTGCTCCTCCGAAGGGGTATCTCCCAAAAGATTCCGGCGCGATCCACCATGGGTAAAACCCTCTTCCATACTAATGACCGGATAGACCAAAATCGCAAAATCGGGGCGCAAATTCACATTCTCCTTGTTTTCGATATACGATTGGGCAAAATGGGTTGCAGCCGTAGAGGCCAGATGCCCACCGGCCGAAAAGCCCATGATGCCCACTCTGGCAGTATCAACATTCCACTCTTTAGCGCGCAGCCGCACCATTTTCAAGGCCTGCTGGGCATCTTGCAATGGCCCGATCGACTTATCAATCATGATGGAATCGCTGGGCAGTCGGTACTTCACGATAAAAGCGGCAATCCCACTGCGCCTAAACGCCTCCGCGATTTCTCGTCCCTCCGTCGTATAAACCAGCATTCTATACCCGCCCCCAGGGCAGATCACCACCGCAGCACCAGTAGCAACCGACGCATCGGGCAGATAGATCTCCAACAAAGGAACCGAAACACTCTGATAGCCCGAAAACTGCCCATTCTGATTGAGCGACACCTCTCTCATACCATAGGAAGTACTGTTGGGAATCGCCCCAGGATAAAGCGGCAACTGCAACTGAGCCTGCAACTGCAGCCCGAGCGAAAAACAGATAAACAACAACAAAAAACGCATAACGCAAATGGTAAGTGATTAATGGAGAATGGTTAATTAGTGCTCTAGAGCTCTAATGCTTCGAAGCGCGTTCGCGCTTCAAGTGCTGCGCTGCGCGCAATGCAACAAGAATTGGGGGTTGACGTAGTAACTGGCCGTTTGGATGAACTGCCTTTGAGACATTGGAGAAGTTTGGCGGGGACCCATCGCTCTCAATGAACGCTAAAAAGAGGAGCTGTTTGAGCGAAGCGAGTTCTCCTCTTTTAGTGAATGAGAGCGTATATGGGTCGCAAAACTTATCATGTCGAGGAGGTAGTTGCATCCAATTAGGCAGGGATATTATTGATTAAATGATTCAAGGATAAATCCATAGTGATAGGGGTTGTTGCCGTTGAGGGTGTATTGATCAAGGGTGCGGGCTCCCCAGCCGTCGTTGCCTCCTACGCCGTGAATGTTGAGGTCGATGTTGATGTTTACAAAATCGCGGCGAGGTAGCTGGTAGTGGTGTGGGGTGGTTTCCAGATCCTCTTCGGCATAGGGCCAGGCACGAAAGCAGAGCGGTTGTAAGCCGGTTACTTTTAGGGTTGAGCCTGTTTTATCGCTTAGCGAAAACCATCGGGCATCAGTTCGGTTGGCGTTCTCTTGCGGCACCACATAGGGGGTAATGAATGCTTCGAGCGGTTTCTGCCAGGACCCCACAAACGCGGCGGTTTTCCGGTCGGGATAATTTTCGAACGGGCCACGGCCATACCATTCCACCGAATTCATCTCTGCGGGTAAACGCATCCGCATGCCAAACTTGGGCATCAGGGCAATATTCGTTGCATCCGGTTTGTAATCGGCTTCCACCTGAATCTTGCCTTCACCATTGATGATGTACTTGAGTTGGTATTGTGCGCCTATCGGAAGCGACATATCAAAAATGACCACGGCCAATCCGTTTTCAACCGAACTGGTGACATGGGTCACCTCCCGGTTTTGGGCCGCATTTCGCCATGACCCGAGTCGATTTACATAATTGTTATGCCGTTGATTATGGGTGGCCGGCTTCCAGAAATAGGGTTCGAGCGCACCCTGAAGCAGCTCTCTTCCCTCACTTTTCCAGCTGATCAGGGCGCCCGTCCGGACGTCCAGTACCATCTTACCCTTAGCTGTTGTTACCTCCACGCTGCCGTCTAACCGTTGTATGGAGGGATCGGACAAGGATTTTGCAATGGCAGGGTAGACAAAAGGCTTCAAGACAAACTGTTCGCGTGCCACGATAAAACCTTTATCCGCCCAAAGTGTGGGATTGCGCAACTTCGCATGTAGATTCAGCAACAGTTCCCCATCCGAAGTCACCTTGTGGGGGATTGTGAGTCTGTTATCGCGGCTAAGCTTGAGCGAACCCGACGTAGAAGGCTTCCCGTTTTCTAAAATTTCGTAGGCATAGTCGTAATCGTGAAGCGACGTAAAATCGAGTTTACTCGTCACCGCCACATCCGACGATCCTGCAATCTGCTCAAAATTAATATACTGCTGCACCTTTTGGGCTTCGAAGAATTGGGGATGAGGAACCCGGTCGGCACCTAAAATTCCGTTAATCATAAACGGACCATCGGTGGGCTTTTCGCCAAAATCACCACCAAATGCCCAAAACTCGTCGTCACTGAGCGTCGTCGACGAGGGAGAATCGCCATGCGTCAGGGAGGAGCCATCTTTTTTCTTGATGAGCGACTGATCTACCCAGTTCCAAATGGCGGCACCCGCAATGCTCGAGTCGGCCTCCATCACTTCCCAGTATTCGCGCAAGTTGCCGAGCGAATTACCCATAGCATAGGCATACTCACGCATGATCACAGGCCGGTCGTTGATACGCAGAGCCAGCTCTTTTAAACGGTTGGGTGGCAAATAGCTATCATCATACAGATCCGAAACCGAACGATCCGAATCGCTGAAAATAAGCCGATCGGGAGCCAACGCCTTCACGGTATCGCGCATAGCCACAAAATTTATCCCGCTGCCGCCTTCGTTTCCCAAAGACCAAACCACTATTGAGGGGTGATTCTTATCGCGCTGCACCATCGATACTGCACGGTCCACATGAGCCAATGTCCAGGCCGGATTATCGCCCAACGTTTTGCTTCCGATTCCATATCCGTGCGACTCCTGATTGGCATCGATCATCACATACAACCCGTACCGGTCGCACAGCTCATAAAAGAGGGGCGAATGGGGATAGTGCGCGGTACGAACCATGTTAAAGTTGCCCTGCTTCATCAGCTGTACATCGAGTTCGGTGGTTGCCGGATCTACATACCTTCCGGTACGCGGGTGGTGATCGTGACGGTTTATCCCTCTCCACCTAATGGCTTTACCGTTCACCTTCAATACTTCGCCCACAATTTCTATCCTGCGAACCCCCAGATGGTACCGAAACTTCTCGATTTCGCCTTTCGGGTCGCGCAACGTAAGGGTCACCTCATACAAATAAGGATCCTCCGACGACCAAAGACGCGGGTTGTCTAGCCCCTCTTTCATCACTACCTCCTGAGCGCCCCGGCCGCTCACCGGAGGAACCGCCTGCACAAGCGTTTTTTTAACGGGTTTTCCGTTTTTGTCGCGCCCAGCAATCACCACCTCCAACCGGAGATTTTCGGCCGTCATTGTGGTCTGATTACGCACCCACACCCTGGCCCCTACGGTGGCCGAAGTAAAATCGGCCGAGGGTTCTGCCAGCAGGGCATAATCGCGGATATGCGTTTTGGGTCGAACCCAAAGTTCAACCGGACGAAAGATGCCGCTTAGCCGCCAGTAATCCTGGTTCTCGAGATAACTGCCGTCGCTAAAGCGATAGACCTCGACGGCCAGTCGATTCTCTCCCTCCTTCACAAATGGGGTTACATCAAATTCGGCAGGCGAGTACGAGTTTTGGCTATATCCCACTTTTTGTCCGTTTACCCAAACATACATGGCCGACTCCACCCCTTCAAAATGGAGGTAGAATTGCTTTGTATCGGCTCCGGGTGCAACCTGAAAAGTGGTAACATACGAACCCACCGGATTACGGTTTTCGTAGGTATACCAATCAGAAGGAGGCTCACCGGTTACCCGGGGTTGATCGCGCTTAAACGGATAGTTAATGTTCACATAAATAGGCTTACCAAAGCCCTGCAACTGCCAGTTACCCGGCACCTGGATCGATTCCCAGCCACTCACGTCAAATCCCGCCTGAAAAAAATCGACCGGGCGCACTTCGGGCTTAGGCGACCATCTAAACTTCCAGGTTCCGCACAACGAAATCATCTCTTTGCACTCCTTTTTCGCAGAAGGCAACGTCAACGAACTGTGATACGCCTCCTTATTCATCCCTACCACTGCCGGATTCTCCCAATCGGGAACCGTCTGCGCCAGCATAGGCAACACCCCCGCCAGCAAAAAACAAATCAACACCCTCCTCATTACTTTATCTGTTTTCATTCGTTTTCAATTCGGCGCTCCACCATCCGGGCTCCCTCCAATAAAATTAAAGTGAAAAGGAAATATCGAATTCCCAATTCAGATAAAAGGTTTCTAATCTCAGATAAAATAGAGGCTCAGAGGCCGAATGAACCTGGCAGGGAAGAATAGTCCTAACGCTTTCAAAGCGCAGCGGAAGAAAAATCCTTATCCATTAACTCCCTGAGCGTGTGAACGGGTTGTTCGAGAGTAGACGGGATGGGCCGTTTGCTGAACTGTTGAAAATAGAGAAGGCACGCATCTTTCCACTCCCCGGCATTCCGGCTCTGCGCCTGCAACCGCTTTTGAACTGCCGTGAAACGTTCGGTGTCGACGTAGGCTTCGGCCTTATCCCACACTTTTTGAAACTGACGCACCTGTTTTACGCCAGTGTCGTAACGATAGCAGAGTTCATCCCATAAGATTCTGCCGCTTTGGGTCTTGTAATCCCAGGGCAAATGGTGAAACCACAAGAGAAGCGGCTCGGGACAAAGTTTCAGGTTACTGAATCGGCTCGGGAGAGGCTCGTGGTACTGAGCCACCGCATTGCTCCCGGAGGCCGTCCTGTTAAATCCAATCCCCATTGAGTCGGCCTGATGATAGTAGGGCGGTGTCCAGTCTTTGCGGGCACTGGCCGGAGCCCACCACGGACCGGGGCCGTAATGGTGGTGCGCGGCAAAAATGTGGTGCAGACCCAGCGGCATCATGTAGTTTACCGCGGCTTCGTGACTCTCAAGCATCATTTGCTTTACCGGCAACAGGAAATTCTCTCTCCAGTTGAGAGGCGAAATCGTTGAATCTGCCACAAAGGTGCAGCTCAACCATTCATCCGCAATCTGCTCGCCCGTCAACGAATGATCCCAGGCCAGGCGCCCATAGGCATACCAGTTAGCCTGCGCAAAATCGTGACCGCACCAGTTGGTGTCGAGCCCGATATTGGCCACGCCTGCAATGGCACTGTAAGGCCTCTGAAAAATAGAGCCGTCGGTGCAACGAGCCACGGTGCTCCCCTTTCCCTCCTGCCAGGTGTCGCTACGCAAAAACTCTTCCCACATGGGCGACAGATAAACCAGATGAACGGAGTGCCCCAAATATTCCTGCGTAATCTGCAGTTCGGGCATCACGGTTGTATGCTTCATGGCTCCGAAAAGGGGGCTAAAAGGTTCGCGCGGCTGAAAATCGATCGGGCCATTTTTCACCTGCACAATCACATTGTCGCGAAACTTCCCGTCGAGCGGCATAAACTCGGAATAGGCCTGCTTGGCCCGATCCTCATCCGAAGGGTCATAGACAAATGCCCGCCACATGACAATCCCCCCGAAGGGTTTAAGGGCATCGGCCATCATATTGGCCCCATCGGCATGAGTTCGGCCAAAATTCTGCGGCCCGGGCTGCCCTTCGCTATTGGCCTTTACCAGAAACCCGCCAAAATCGGGAATCAGGCCGTAAATCTCCTTTACCTTTTCGTTCCACCATTTTGCCACCTCCGCATTGAGCGGATCAGCCGTATCGAGCCCCCCGATCACCTCGGGCGAAGCGAAATTAACCGACAGATAAACCCTGACCCCATATGGCCGAAGCACATCGGCAATGGCTTTTACCCTTGCCAAATAGGCCTCCGACAACACCTTAGGCGAAGCATTAACATTATTCAACACCGAACCGTTAATGCCCACAGAGGCATTAGCCCGTGCATATTCCCGCCACAATCGGATATCATTCCCGGTAACCTGAAGAGCACTCTCTCCTCCCCGCCAAAATATTGATTTCCCGGCATACCCCCGCTCAACCGAACCATCCAAATTATCCCAATGATTCAACAGCCGCAAATCGTACGACGGAGTCATCACCTGCCGAACGATCTTCTCGCCCTGCGCTCTCTTCATATCTCTAATCTTACCCTCGCCATTACTCATTACTCCATGGCTTGCCACTCCGGCTGTATGCTGCCGTCGCAACAACTCGAACACCCCGTACATAATTCCGATCTCCGAATTTGCCTCCACACTACACTCATGAATAGCCCCAGATCCAGATTCTGCATTGCTCCCCTCTACTGATTTTCTATTCGTCAACGAACCTGGCGCACGATTTCCTATAGCAGATAAACCGGTAAGGCGAAACCCCTCCTTACCGAGCGCATCATCCTCAACCAAACGTAACACCACCTGCTGTCCGGCCGGGCCCATCCAACCCTTAACCAACTCACTTATAGCCAAACCGATGGTTTCGGAATCTTCCGCACACACCACCTTAACAGGCCGGCCCGCACCTTCGCGCAGCCACAACTTACTGCCCGACTCAGCTCGCAGACCCAAAACCCAAAACAAACAAACAAAAAGGACCACACATCTTCTCATAACCATACCTTGTTAACACATTTCGCCCCAGCGCGTTTATTCTGCCTATTTGGATGCAACGACCAGTTTCTACGTTAGCCACATCATTAGAGCATTAGAGCATTAGAGCATTAACCACTGTTTTTTCATCGTCTCTATTGCAGGCCCAATCTCAGCCCCAAAATCCTTCCAGCCCGATTCAATCGAAATTGCGCCCCGATAGCCAATTTTACTCAGCGCAGCAAAGTAGGGGGTAAAATCATCGCCTTTCACACCCGGAGCAGAGCGAGTCTCCTTCTCGGCAATATGGCAATGGCGAAGTAGCTTTCCGGCCTTCAAAATCGATTCGGGTCCCTCCGATTCGCGCATCATATGGTAGATATCGGCCAGAAGCCGAATGTTAGAATGGCCCACCCGTTTCACGATATCGGCTCCCTCCGACACACTGTTAATGAAGTTGGTTTCTGAACGATTGAGCGGTTCAATCACAATAGTTACACCCGCCTTTTTGGCCAGAGGGCCCATCGCTTTGCATAGCGACACAAACTGATCGCGGGCAGCCTCCCGACTAAACCCTTCGGGAATCTTCCGGGCACCGCCACTTCCAAACACGATATACTGTACTCCGGCCTTCCCGGCTCTCCGGATGGCAATCTCGGCCCAGGCCAATGCCTCTGAGTGGTTCACTTCCGAACCGGTTAAACGCAACGTAGCAGGGATAAAACCATTGCATGAGAGCACCTTGAGCCTGTTTTCCGACAGCTTGCCCAGCAGAGCCTCAAAATCGGCCTCGGGTTTGTCGGGCACCAAAAAACGGGATACCCCCTCCTCGATAAACTCACAGCCTGCCTTTTCGGCTATCTCTCGGTTGTTCAATCCGGTACAAACGCCCATCAGAGGACGCGCACTCTTCGGTCGGGGCAGAGCAGATAGCGCTCCGGCAAATCCCTCTTCGCACAGAAGCGAGGCTCCAACAACCCCGGCACCCAGGGCAAATGTCTGTTTCAGAAACGAACGGCGCGAAAAAGTTGTCATAAGCGTAATAAAAGAGGGTTCAACAAGAAGTGAAACGATTTTGAAAAGACTAAATTACTATTTTTCGGCTTAATTTGTAGTTTTAGCCATGCATCTCCTTAAATCTGCCGAATACGATCCCGCCTGGAATCTGGCCGCAGAAGAGTACCTTCTGAAGCAGACCGATCTGTCGGTGTGCTTCATCTATCGCAACCGCCCCTCTATAGTTGTGGGGCGAAACCAACATCTCTGGTCGGAGGTGAATGTGACCTATCTTCAGGAAAACCCCATCGGGCTGTTCCGGCGAATCTCCGGAGGGGGCGCCGTCTATCACGACGAAGGAAATCTGAATGTTGCCTTCATTGAAAACGGCCATTCGGTTCGGTTCGATCTGCACCGCTCCAGAATTTGCAGGGCTTTGCGCCAAATAGGCATCCCGGCCGAACCGGGCCCACGAAGCGACATTAGGGTTGATAGTATGAAAGTCTCGGGAAATGCGGCTACCGTAAGCCGAAACCGCGTAATGCATCACGGCACGCTGCTCTACGCCGCAAATCTCGATGCACTCGAACAAGCACTATCAACTCCTTCAACGGCCTCCACAACCTCAGGCACGCCTGCCACCTCCGCACTACCCGATGACTGGAAGGGCTATCGGCACAAAGGGGTTGCCTCGGTTCGAAGCCAGGTAATGAACCTAAATAGGCTCTATAAAACAACCGATTCTATTGACTCCTTTCAGAAGACCTTTTCCGCAGCACTCGGGCAACAATTCAACGAGTGGAAACCCTACCAGCTGACCCATCGGCAGCAAGAGGAGATAGCGCATTTGCGCGATACAAAATATGTGTCCCGGGAGTGGATTCTGGGAACCGGACCCGCCTACAAGATTGAGAGAACCCTGCTTTCGGAGGGATTTCACTTCTCCTTTTCGGCCTCAGTAAGCGGCGGCCGGATTCGCGAGTGCCGCCTCACCTGCTCTACCGAGCCGACAGCCCAGCTGGCCCTATCACCCCAATCGGCCCAATCGGTCCCTCTGCTACCTCAACCATCGACAGAAAACCTCGAACAAACCCTCATAGGATGCTGGCATCACCCCGACGAACTGTCGGCAATTGTGCGCCGACTCCCCTCCCCCGTTGCCGAACGGCTCCTGAACCATTCAGTCTGGCTTGCCCTCTTCTTTTAACCCGGTTCGACCCATGACCCAAGAGCTCTTCCATTTTAAGCAATTCAGCATCAGTCAGGAGGGTTGCGCCATGAAAGTGGGAACCGACGGGGTACTTTTGGGTGCGTGGGTTCAGGTTCCCTCCGAAGGAGCCATTCTCGATATTGGGGCGGGTAGCGGATTGCTTTCGCTCATGGTGGCACAAAGAGGCACCGGCCCGATAGATGCAGTGGAATTGGATCCTGTGGCAGCCCAAAGGGCAACGGAGAATGCAAGAAATTCTCCCTGGTCCTCGCGCATCAACGTGATTTCCTGCGATATCATGCAGTTTACATCCCCTGCCTTCTACCACCTGATTCTCTCCAATCCCCCCTTCTTTCACCGGGCCCTCAAGGCACCCGATGCCCGGCGCTCGTTAGCCCGCCATACCCACACACTGACCCCCGAAAGCCTGATAGAAAAAGCCCTGGAATGGCTCCATCGCGACGGCCACTTCTGCCTGATCCTCCCCTCCGAGACCGCCGAAACCTTCCTAAAAGAGGCCATGAGCAAAGGACTCTTTCTACACCGGCGATGCACAGTAATTACCAAAGCCGGCAAACCGCCCAAACGCACCCTCCTCGACCTAACCCGAAAACCCACCCCAACCGAAGAGACCCGACTCATCCTCCAAGGCACCCACCCCAACCAACGCTCCGAAACCTACCGGGAACTAACCCGAAACTACTACCTTGATTCAAAAGAGCTCTAGTGCAGTAAAGAAGTGCTCTAGTGCTCTAGAGTTATCGTGCTGCGCTTCGCACAAAAAACTTATATTCGCGTTTGTGCACACTAATTCATTAATCATTTGCGCGCAGCGCAGCACT
>CAYGID010000061.1:0-2898 GCA_964349835.1 uncultured Bacteroidales bacterium
GCAGTAAATCCCTGAAATGTTTCTCCACCTTCCGCTTCAGTTCCACCATGTCAATAGGTTGTCCTGTCTCTTTTTGGAGTGAGGTAACGCCTTTGTCGACAAAGCCGCAGGGGTGGATGTGGTTAAAGTAGGTGAGGTCGCTGTTTACGTTGAAGCCAAAGCCGTGCATGGTGATGTAGCGACTGGCTTTCACGCCGATGGCACAGATTTTCCGGGCCTTTTGGGGCTGGTCGGCATCGATCCAGACGCCGGTGGCCCCGGCCGAGCGACCCGCAATCACGCCATAATCGGCAAGGGTACGGATCATGGTCTCTTCGAGCAGTTCAATGTAACTGCGTAACCCTAACCCAAAATCCTGAAGGTTCAAAATGGGATAGCCCACCAGTTGACCGGGTCCGTGATAGGTTACATCGCCGCCCCTGTCGATCCGGTGAAAGGTGGCTCCGATTCGGGCCAGAAAGGGTTCGTCAATCAGCAGGTTCGACACCTGCCCGCTACGACCCAGGGTGTAGACGTGGGGGTGTTCGCACAACACCAGGGTGTTGTGGCGGTGTTGGCTCGCAGGCAACGATCGCTCGGAAGTTACCTCATTGAACAAAGCCTCCTGTAGCTTCCACCCCTCGGCATAATCAATCAATCCCCAATCTACCGTAGAGAGTTGAACCGCGCCGCGGCCACTCTCAATGGGATGGCAGGCAGTAGCGTCGACAGCCACCACTCCTTCACCGGCCGCTTGACCCTCAGCGAGGCTTTCCGCTTGGCCGGCAGTGGCTTCAGCGGAGGCTTCGGCATGATACGACGACCGTACCAATGGGCCACTCTCCATGTGGCGGAAACCGAGCCGGAGCCCGATCTCTTTCCAGGCCTCGAACTGCTGAGGGGTAATATATTCGGTAACATCCAGATGTTTAGAGGTTGGCTGCAGATATTGCCCAATGGTAAAGTAACTGCAACCTGCATCAACCAACTCTTGCATCAACGCCTCCACCTCGGCAGGGGTTTCTCCTAACCCTGCCATAATACCCGATTTGGCCACAAAGCCGCTTTTCGCGATATGGGCTATCACCTGCAGGCTCTTGGCATATTGGGCGCGGCTGCGCACCTGCGGGGTAAGACGGCGTACAGTCTCCAGATTGTGCCCCACCACATCGGGTCGGGCGTGTAGTACGATGTTTATCAGCTCCTCCCTAGCGTCGAAATCGGGAATGAGTACCTCAATGGTGGTGTCGGGGTTCAGCTCTCTGATAGCGCGGATGGTTTCGGCCCAATGGTGCGCCCCCTGGTCGGGGAGGTCATCGCGGTCGACCGAGGTAATCACGCAATATTTGAGTTCCAACGCCTTCACCGTTTGAGCGGTATGCAACGGCTCATCGGGGTTCGGAGGCAGCGGCTTTCCAGACGCCGTAGCACAAAACTTACACGAACGGGTACAGATATCGCCCAAAATCATAAGGGTGGCAGTACCCCGGTTCCAGCAGTCGCAAAGGTTAGGGCAGCGTCCGCTGGTACAGATTGTATGCAGCCCCTTTTCGCGAACCAATTTCATAAGGCGCACATACTGCTCGCCTCCCGCTATCGGCACCTTCAGCCACTGAGGTTTTCGCCTGATATTCATAAAGATAAATGATCTAATGCAACAATGTTCTGATGCTGAACCGCCAACCGCTCTCCCGCCACATATTCAATGGAGTAATCGGTGCGCTCCAGTCCGTTTACTTGAAAGAGGGCCATAAAGTAGGGCGATGATTTACTGATTTGGAGTTTGCTTTCAAGCGCATTTATACGGTTCACATCGAGGCAGTAGTCTAATACCGCCGTGATCCCGGGATCGTCCATGCCCACAATCATCATCATTTTACGATGGTAAGGCGTTTCAAAACTGAGTAGCATGGGACTGTCGGCCTTGTCGTAATCGTTAATGCTGACATGCGTATGGATGGTGGTATCCGATAAGAAACAGGAGAGATTTCCCGTCAGTTTTTCTAACTGATAATAACGATCGGTAATCAATTTTCCGATAATACCCGTGGTTTGATATTTTCCGAAATAAAAAATATCGAATTGTTTCAACATATCCAGGGTCAACTCGGAAGCAAGAATGACCCGACAATTTTCGGTGTGCTTTACATGAGGCATTAAGGTGTAGATCATGTATAAGCCCTGTCGGGTAATGTAACTCCAGTTAATGGGATATGTAGATGTTGTAATGCGCTCATTTTCAGAACGGATTTTATCATAATCCATTCTGGAATTGATATTGAAATCGCGAATGATACCATGTCCTCCGGAAATAATCTCTTTGGATCCGAAAAAGAAATGATCGCCCACAACAATCAGACGGGGTTGAGAACTTTGCATTACACTTTGCCACACTAACGTATTCTCAATTTTGGTCGACGGGCGGATTAACAGAAAACAAAGAGCCACCACCGGCACCATCACCACAAGAAAGGCTGCAACCAAACGAGAAGGTCGCTGGAGGATCTTTTGCACCACAGAATAGATCACGGGTTTGCCCGATGTGCTCGCTTCCGTAAAGAAAACCGAATACTGACCCTTTGGAATAGAGAATATTATGGAGGCAGCTCTGCCCTCTTTTTCGTAATATTCATCCAATTTACGACGAAGCGTAAGAATATAGGCTCTGATACCCGAGTCGTTTTCTTTGCGAAACACCTCATTGGCAATAGAAAACTCTTTGATATCGGCTCCCTTTAGGGTAGCCTTTGTTAAATAGTCTAATAATACTCTGCTGGTTGCCGATTTCGAAAAGGTAGCACTGTGAACAATTGCATCTAAAGCTGCCAATATCTTCTGTTCATCCATGAACTTGCTTCAATTAGATTTATAATGAAGGGAGTAACAAGCGTATTATTACCCAAAGATAACCGTTTTAGG
>CAYGID010000061.1:2998-10910 GCA_964349835.1 uncultured Bacteroidales bacterium
ATTTATAATGAAGGGAGTAACAAGCGTATTATTACCCAAAGATAACCGTTTTAGGCTGGAAAAATTTGGCACAGAAAAATCCGACCCGTTACTTTAGTTTCAATTAAAAACATCATTGAGCTTTCGCAACGATTTCGCCATTTGTATGCAACTGCATCAGCGACACATCACATAAGTCATCAAACCAATAAATCACTTCCTGTTATGAAAACACGTTGCGCATTCCTGCATATGCAACCGAGAAGAACCGCGGTAATTCTCCTGCTCTCACTTCTACTCAATTGTTATTCTGTTGCGTTGGGGCAGAGCATGTCGTCGCACCAAGATATCTATCCGGTGAATGATCCGAAAGAGATGCTGCTGCTGAACGGGAACTGGAACTTTCACTACCTCGGACGCTCTGCAATGAAAGGATTTGAGACGTTCTACCTTCCTGAATACAACGATTCGCAATGGCAACAAATTCGCGTACCCGGAAACTGGGAAGTACTGGGAATCAAAACGCCTGAGTATGGTACCATTCAAGAGGTGAAAGGATTATACCGAACCCGGTTCACAATACCCCAAGGCTGGGCAAATAGCAGGGTGATACTGCGTTTTGAAGGGGTCGCATTGGGATACACTGTTTGGGTTAATGGAAAAGAGGTGGGAACCTGGGAGAGTGCTTTTAATCCGTGTCAGTTCGACATTACCCCGCACCTGCAAAATAACGCTGAGCATACGTTGGCAGTACAGGTGTATACCCACTTTAAGGGATGGGAGTTTGACACCAACGACGACTGGATCTTTTCGGGTATCGAACGCGATGTGAAGTTGTTTCGGGTACCCGATGTGTACTTGAAAGATATTACCATTACCACAACGATTGCAGATAAAAACGTGGCCGAACTCCGGCTGGTATACCTGTTAGATGCTGACCGCTTAAATGCCGACCGCTTAAATGCTGACCTAAACCAAAGTCAGTCGGATATAGCTCTGAAAGGCATATTCTACGATCCCGACGGAAAGGCAGTTGCCCGCTTTTCGGAACCATGGGCCAGGATAAACGCTAATGCGCCTGCGATAAAAACAATCCGGGTGAATAATGCCAAACTCTGGAATGCAGAAACACCTCACCTATACCATCTTGATCTATTTGTATGTAGAGGAAAAGATACGCTGCAACGCTTTGCACAAAAGGTCGGACTAAGAGAGATTACTATAGACGGATTGGTGGTTAAGTTAAACGGGAGCCCTGTGAAATTCAGAGGTGTTGCCCGCAACGAAATCCATCCGGAAAGTGGCAGGGTGTTGACCCGCCAACAGATGTTGCAGGATCTGGAACTTATGAAACAGGCCAATATCAACATGGTGCGTTCGGCCCATTATCCTCCCTGCAAAGAATTTCTCAATCTGTGCGACTCTGTAGGCATGTATGTTATTGATGAGGTTCCTTTTGGGTTCGGCGACAATCTGCTGTACGACCCCACGTATCAGAATATCCTCCTCAACCGGGCTCATGCTACCATAATGCGCGACAAGAACCAGACATCTGTCATTATCTGGAGTATAGGAAATGAGAACCCATTTACGCCCATCTGTAATGAAACAGGGAAATATGTAAAACAACTGGATCCCTCCCGTCCCATCTGTTTTCCGATGTATCCGGGATCAACAGATAACTTGCCCGATTATGTAGATATTTTTGCCACACATTACCCCAACGAGAAAGATCTTTTGCAGTTCATTAAAACGGCAAAACGCCCCTACATTACCACCGAATACTCGCATTCGTTAGGACTGGCGTTCGAAACACAACATCAGATTTGGGATATTATTGAACAAAACGAATCGGTTGCCGGTGGCTGTATCTGGCTCTGGAACGACCAGGCAGTAGCCCGCAAAGGCAGCTTATCAGTGCCCGATGCAAAAACCAATCATCTCTGGATCAGCGATTCGGTCTATTATGATATGAATGGGAATCAGGGTGCCGATGGCATTGTCTATCCCGACAGAAGTTTCCAGACCGACTATTATGAGGTACGAAAGAATTATGCTCAGGTTGCGATAAGCGAAAAACAATGGGTGGTGAAACAAGGTTCGCAGGATATAACGCTCACCATCAAAAACAAGTACGATTTTGTGAATTTGAGCGAAATGATAACCGGTCACTGGGTATTGACTAAAGACCGCGATACGCTTCAACGGGGCTCATTCATTCCCCGATGCGAACCCGGTGAGGAGGTAAAACAGTCGCTTCGGCTAACCCTACCCGATGCGCCCGAAAAAAATATCTATTTGCTGCACATCCGGTTTCTTGATGCGAAAGAGAGGAGCCTGAATGATTGTGTTATAGAACTGGTTCCAACCAATAAAAGAATTGCCTTTTCTGAGCAAATACCGGTTGCGAATTCATCATTTAAGGCAGACCCGCAAACCGGAAAAATCAGCTTGTCAACCGATGCGAAGGGGTCGAAATCGCTACTTGAGGGCCCATTTCTGAAAGTCGGACGCAAAACCACAATGGCCGAACAAAACCAAAGAGGGTTGAACCCGTTTGGCAAATATCTATCCGAAAGCAATTCGCTTTCGTCGCCGAAATCTTCACCGGCAAAGGAGTTCAGGGCTGTATATCATTTTATGGCCGACACCATTCCGGTTGAGGGCGAAATAGGTTTTCTGCCCGAACCCACGGGATGGATCAATGTCTCGTTCCACCTGACGCCCACACTTGATTCGCAAAGATCCATGCTGGAAGGAGGGCTCGCTTTCTTATTGGATAAGAGTCTCACAGAATTCCGCTGGATAGGAGATGGCCCCTTTCACTCTTACCCCGGAAAAACGGCTCTAAACGAATTCGGCATACACTATCTCCCGTCGGGCGACCTTTTCCTGCCCGGAAATCACTCCGGGGTCGAAATGGCTTTGGTTACAGATAAGAGTGGAAATGGATTCATTCTTTTAGCGAACCGCGCCAACATCGGCATCGATATCACAGATCGGGGTATTGTACTTAGCTACAATTCAATAGTTTCGGGAAGAGGAACAAAATTGAGCCGAAGCAACACGCTGTTCACCCTAAACCGCGAAACGGATATCAAGGGCTCTTTTAAGATGAGACTCATAAAAAAAACCGATTGGCAAGGCCTTCTGAGCAACCTGTTTGGCGATCCCGCAACCACAAAGACCCCATACAAACCCTACCGGGCAACATACGACGAATACACCGCCCCGTTCGAAGATATTACCAGTGGTAAGCAATGAGGGCTTCTCCCAATAATCCTACGTATTAATGTCTAAGGCAGCAATGCTCTAATGCAACCCGCCAATCACCCCCAAAATACCTATCTTTGCCCCGCCTCCGTGCACCGCCGGCTCCCCCGCGCGTCAGCGCAGCACTAGAGCACTAGAGCACTGTTTTGGCATTAGAGCATTATTTATCATGAGGTCCCTTTTTCTATCTGTTTTCCTATCAGTGGTTTGGGCAGGAAATGCACAAACAGTGCAGGTTTGGGGAGATTGGGTCCGATGGGGAGATCAGGGTAATGGCACCTATCGTAATCCTGTACTTCCGGCCGATTTCAGTGATATCGACTGCATTCGGGTGGGCGACAACTATTTTGCTATCTCTTCTACCTTCCAGTATTCACCGGGAATGGTGATTATTCGTTCGGCCGACCTTGTAAACTGGAGTATTGTGGGGCATGTTGTGTCGGATTTGTCGCAGATCAGCAACGAATTAACCTACAAAAGAATGAATCGTTACGGACGGGGTATATGGGCCGGTGCCATTCGTTACTTTAAAGGCAAATTCTATGTCTATTTTGGGACTCCCGACGAAGGGCTCTTTATGACCTCGGCAAGCAAGCCCGAAGGGCCGTGGGAACCGTTGCAT
Organism: uncultured Bacteroidales bacterium; assembly: GCA_964349835.1. Lineage (GTDB taxonomy): Bacteria > Bacteroidota > Bacteroidia > Bacteroidales > UBA4181 > JAQVSH01. The sequence continues at coordinate 6,873 of CAYGID010000061.1, forward strand.
TGCATGAAAGCCGAAGCAGGCTGGGATGATTGCTGCCCGTTTTTCGAGGAAGATGGACGTATCTACTTTGTAGCTACAAATTTTGCTGATGGCTATAAAACCTATTTGTATCAACTAACGCCCAATGGAAAAGATTTGATTGAAAGCTCAAAGGTACTCATTAACGAAGGGCAACATAGAGAGGCCAATAAGCTCTACAAATTTCATGATACCTATTACCATTTCTTCAGTGAGGTGGGGCAAGGTGGACGGTTTATCATGATGCAACGCGCTTCATCGATAACCGGCCCTTATGTCGAAAAGAGACAACTAAGCCATGTGCAACGCCAATTCAATGAGCCCAATCAGGGAGGACTCGTTGAGGGTCCCGATGCAAAGTGGTATTTCCTTACCCATCACGGTACCGGCGACTGGGCCGGACGCATTGCCAGCCTGTTGCCGGTTCAGTGGGTCGACGGATGGCCTGTTATCGGGCAGGTGGGCGACGATGGAATCGGAACCATGGTTTGGCAAGCACCCAAGCCGTTGCCCCTGATTCCGGCACAAACACCTCAGCTATCGGATAGCTTCGACAACCCTTCACTTGCCCCGCAATGGGAATGGAATTACCAACCTCGCGATGAGATGTGGTCATTAACCGAAAAGCCGGGAAATCTGAGGCTAAAGGCCTTCCGGCCATTAGAAACCAACAATCTTTTCAAAGCAGGCAACACCCTCACGCAACGCTGCTTCCGCACAAGCTACAACGAAGTAGTGGTAAAAATTAACACGAAAGGGATGGCCGATGGTCAGAGGGCCGGTTTGTGCCACTATTCCAAAACATATGCCATGTTAGGCGTGAGCCAAACTGCAAAAACACAACGGTTGGAGTTCCAATCGGGTACAGATCTCATCACCGGCCCCGAACTTACAGGAGAGTGGCTCTGGATTAAATCAACGTGGCAACTCGACGGAATCAGTCAATTTTACTTCAGCACCGATGGCAAAAGCTATACTCCGTTTGGCAACCCCTATCAACTTGCGTGGGGCTCCTACCGGGGAAGCCGCATAGGAATCTATTCTTTCAACAACCTCAGTGATACAGGACACATCGACATAGACGAATTTAATTTCTTCATTACCCATCAGAGCATCAGAGCATCAGAGCATCAGAGCATTAGAGCATTAGAGCATTAGAGCATTAGAGCATTAACCCATTACCACCCGTGCCTCTCTGGACAAAAAATTTCATCCTCGCGTGTCTGGCAAACTTCCTTCTCTACTTTGCCTTTTACATGCTTTTACCCACGCTTCCGCTATATCTCATCGAGACGTTCGATGCAAGGCCGGGGCTGGTGGGTACGGTGTTGTCGAGTTATATTGCAGCCGCACTCATTATCCGACCCTTTTCGGGTTATCTGCTCGACTCCTTTTCCAGAAAACCGCTCTATTTTCTCTCCTATCTGCTCTTTGTGGCGGTGTTCGCAGGCTATCTGGCCGCGGGCACGCTGATGGCCTTTACGCTGTATCGTATTCTGCACGGCTTCACTTTCGGTACCGTTTCGGTGGCGGGCGCCACGGTGATTATCGATATTCTGCCCTCTTCGAGAAGGGGCGAGGGGTTGGGCTATTTTGGCATTACCAATAATCTGGCTATGGCTTTCGGGCCTATGGCGGGTCTGATGCTGAACGACGCCACGGGCTCCTTTTCGGCCATCTTTCTGCTCTCTCTCTTTTCGGGATCCTTGGGCGTTGTTTGCGTCTACCTGCTCCACATTGAGCCCCGACCCAAAGTAAAGCACGCCCGCCTCTCGCTCGACCGCTTCTTCCTTCTAAACGGGATTCCAGCCTGCATCAACATCTTACTGCTGGGTATCCCCTATGCCATGATGACCACCTATGTGGCCCTCTATGCCCAACAACTCGGAATCGGTTCGGCCGGCCTCTTTTTTACGCTCCTTGCTGTTGGCCTGATTGGTTCGCGACTATTTAGCGGCGCAAGGGTCGACAAGGGGCAAATTTCGGTTATGATTCTCCTGGGAATAGTCATTGTAACGGGCGGATATATGCTCTTTGCCTCGCTGGAGGGGCTGCAGAATGCGGGTTTTTTGGCGGTGAAACCCCTCTTCTTTGGGAGTGCCTTAATTTTTGGGATAGGCTATGGCACCATGTTCCCGGCATTTAATACCCTATTTGTGCAACTGGCTCATAACCACCAACGGGGAACCGCCATGTCTACCTACCTCACCGGTTGGGATCTGGGCACCAGTATAGGGCTGTTGGCAGGGGGATTTATTGCCCAATCGTTTGGCTTCCACGTGAACTACATGTTCAGCGTGGGGCTCTGCATAGGGGCTTGGCTCCTGTTTCGGTATGTCACCGGCTCCCACTTTGCCAAAAACAAAGTCGCCGACTAAAGCGCCCCCTACATCACACACCATTAGTGCATTAGAGCCACCTACATATCTTCGAGCGACAAGCAGAGTATCTCGATTTTGTAGCCAGGCAGCAACTTCTGCTTAAGATGTTCTACCTTTTGGGCCAGCAGTACGGGCTTGAAATTCTTCTTCTGCCGTTTGACTTCAGCAACGACCGCCCTGTTTTTCTCGAGGCTTAGCGCCACAATATCCAATTCGTTGCGATTGCCTTTGGGCTCCCACCACGAACCAATAGCCCGATATTGGCAGCTTTCGGCAAATTGTTGCTTGAAATATCTTTCCAGCATCTTGCCCGAATAGGTTGGGTAATCGGCAAGGATGATAGATTGCAAACCATCAAAGTTTTTTATCTCCACCAGAGAGCGGTAACGATCAAAATAGTTGAACCAGAATCGGATAAAGTGATCTTGTATCTCGTATCGAACCGTCTGACTCCCCTCTTTTGCTAATAGGGGACGTTGACGCACAATGAGGTTATAATCCTCAATGAGACGCTTGATTTGCCCTCCGATGTTTTTATCGCCCAGAGCGGTTTCCATCTCGGATTGCGTATTCACGCCCCCCGAAATAGCACTCAGGATAGAGAAGTAAGTGGCATAATTTTTCCCAAACTCTTCGATCAACAGATTTTTCCCTTCGTCGGTAAAGGGTGAGTTTTCGCGTACCATGAATTTGATCATCTCCTCAACACGAAAAACGCCATTGTCGCAAAACAGCTCAACATACTTGGGAACTCCGCCTGTAAAAGAGTAGAGAGCCAACAAATCGTCGTGGGTGTAGTCGGGCTCGAAGTCGTGCAGTATCTCTTTGAGCGTCGATAAATTGAAAGCCGATAATTTGATGATGTTATCGGCCCTGCCAAAGAGAGGTTCTTTGGCATTTTGGAATATTTGCTGCATTAACGAATAGATGGAGCCGGAGAGAATCAGGTTCATCTTCGATCTCTTACGATAAGTGTCCCAGATATTCTGCATATCACTGTAGACCGAGGCATTGATGTTATAAAACTCTTGAAACTCGTCGATAACCAGATTGAAGGCTCGGTTCGAAGCCAACTCCATCAGATATCGAAATAACGACCCGAACGTACGGATTCCGTCGGGAACAAACGTATCGAGCGTTTGCGCTATGGCTGGAATAAACTCCGCGCAAAGCGTGGCCTCATTTTTTCGCCCCACAAACAAATAGACGGTGGGTACCCCTTCGACCGACTTCATAATAAGGCTGGTCTTTCCGATTCGCCGCCTTCCGGTGACCACCGTAAGACGCGAATGGTCACTGAACGAAAGGCTCTGTATCCTTTGAAGTTCAGCCAATTCGCTTGCTCTATCGTAAAATTTCATCTCCTCTGTTGTTTTGTTACCGCCGTAACTGTTACCGCGGTAACAAAGATAGGTAAAAATAATGGTTAGTGGTGAATGGTGAATAATTAATGCGCTAAGGCTGCGCTGGCGCGCAATACAACAATGCTCTAATGTAACAGTGCTCTAGTGCTCTAGTGCTGCGCTTCGCGCCAGGAACAAATTACCTTCCGCGCTTGCGCGTATATGTCTTTACATTAGAGCTCTTGAAGCGCCTAGCGCTTCGATGCACTAGAGCACTAGAGCACTATCTCTTCATT
>CAYGID010000061.1:11010-13607 GCA_964349835.1 uncultured Bacteroidales bacterium
CTTGAAGCGCCTAGCGCTTCGATGCACTAGAGCACTAGAGCACTATCTCTTCATTAGAGCATTAGGGCATTAAATCCACGATTTCCCTCGGGCAGTTGTGAATGCACTCAAGCCCGCGGCCTCCTACGATGTAGGTGTCTTCGAGTCCCACGGCACCTATGCCGCGAAAAACGAATTTGGGTTCAACCGCAAGGGCCATTCCGGGTTCGAGCGGCATGCGCGACCTTACGCCCAGTACCGGCAGTTCGTTAATTTCGAGCCCTACGCCGTGACCTACAAATTTGGCCTGCTGCGCTTGCCCCATGAATTTGTCGGCAAGGTTGTGAGCCGATGCAATCTGCAAGGCCTTCTCATAGAGCGCTTCGGCCAACACTCCGGGTTTGCCCATTTCGGCCAGTTCGTCTTGAATCTCCATGGCCACCTTGTGGGCGTCGTACACCTCATCGGGAAGGGTTCCCAGCGAAAAGGTACGGGTAAGATCAGCGATGTAGCCGGTAAAGTTGCCGTTCATGTCTATCATCACGGTGCTCCCCTTTTGCAGGGGGGTTCCATTCTGCCCGATTGGGATGGAGGGGTGTATTCCTTCGCCACCCAGGGCAAAATCGTAGGCCGAAGGGGCCGATGCGTTGTCGCCGGTGAGGAGCGAACCCATGAAGACCTCCATCGAGGGTCCCGAAACCCGGAACAGCCCCAGGTTTCCGGCCAGCCGCATGGCCCTCTCCAGTTCGATGGAGAGTTCGTTGTCGGTCATGCCCGGTCTGAAATACGAAGGGATGGTGCGGTACACCTCCGACTGGCGCCGACCCGACTCCATGAGCATCGAAATTTCGTAGGGGGTCTTTATACTGCGAGCCTCGCGCAACAAGGCCGAGCCGTTTACCAACTCTGCCCCGGCGAAGAGGGCTGCCAAACGGTTCCATTCGCTGAAGGTGAGCTGGTCGCCCTCGAGCAGGATGGGGCCTTTAACCCCAACGCCATGCTCGGCCAACAGCGTGGGAATCTCCTCCGGTTTCCGGATGTAGAGCACCCGGCTGCCCTCAAGATTTACAGGCCTGCGCACAAAAAACCAGGGATCGCCCTGGGCGGGCAGGTATATGTATCCCATAAAAATCTTCCCGCTCAAATAGAGTATGCTTACATTCGAAGAGATAAGGCATCCTCCGTAATGGCTCCGCACCATCCGGTTCTGAAGTTTCATGAGGCGGAGCACGAGGTCGTTCCTAAGGGTATTTTCCAGTTGAGTAAACATAGCGCAGCTTTAAGTTGCGCAAAGATAAACTTCTTCTGTAAACCTTGTGCAGGTGGGTGCCAGAACCATTTTATCGGGGAATTCTGCCTATTTTTGTTCTGATTAGCAAATCATTCCAAATGATAGAATATTACGCATCCGAAATCTATCCCTTCATTGCATCGGGTCTGTCGCGCGTGTCGGGGCTTTTCGCCTTTTCGCTCTCGGGGTTGGCCCTAGCTGCCGCTGCCCTATGGGTGATATGGCGTTTAGCCGATGCGATCCGCAAAAAAAAGGGCATCGGTGTCATTCTGTTTCGGCTGGCGGGGCCCCTCCTGCTCATGGCGGGATGGATCTACGCCTCATGGGGCATTCTCTATTTCCGCGACGATTGGTTTCAACGTTCGGGCACCGAAAAGGCGGCACCCGACTCCGCAGCATACGTTGCATTTCTGGAGAGGTATATCGATAATCTGAACCGTGCCTATAACGAAAGTAGCGCCTTGCGGCCGTTGGCCTGGACCATCACTCTGCCCATACCTCAGTCCGACTCTCTACGCCACTCTCAGCCCGATTCTATACCCGATTCACAGCCAGGTTCTATACGCAGTTCTCAGCCCGGTTCTCTGCGCGACGGCTCCGAAAAGCCTGTCGTCGCACAATGGTGGGGTTCAGCGCAGGCGGATAGGGCAGATTCTTTGATAGAACAATCGTACAGCCGGCTCAGTGATTATCTGGGCATTACTTACCCCGGCGGGAAGAGGCGACCCAAAAAGGTTTTCATGGGCTGGTATTTTACCAAAACCTCAATTCTGGGCTATTTCGTGCCCCTCTTCCACGAGATTCACCTCAATCCTCGAATGCCCTGGGTACAATACCCGGCCTCGCTGGCCCACGAGAAGGCGCATCAATTCGGAATTACCTCCGAAGCCGAATGTAATTTTTACGGTTATCTGGCCTGTGTTGGATCCGACGACCCATTTGTGCGCTATTCCGGCTATTTCAGCGTGTTGGGCTACGTGGCAGCCGATGCGCGACGGCTCCTTCCCGAAAGCTATACCCGATACCTGCAACGGATTGAACCGGCCATCCGAAGAGAGTCGGGCGGCGTATCGGCCTATTGGAGGGCAAATGAGCACCAAAAGTTATCGCGCATTCAAACCAAAGTGTACGACACCTACCTGAAAACCAACGGGATCCGAACGGGAATTAAAAACTATTCAGAAGTGACGGCGCTACTCCTCTCCTACTACCAATGAAAAGATAATGCTCTAATGGTTAATGCTCTAATGCTCTAATGCTCTAATTGAAGATTCGAAAGAATCTCGCCATTTGGATGTAACTGCCTCTGAGACATGGAGTAGTTTGG
>CAYGID010000062.1:0-13598 GCA_964349835.1 uncultured Bacteroidales bacterium
AACTACTCCATTGTCGCTGATCCAGTTGCATACAAATCGCCAGAGACCTACGTACCCAACCCATCATTAGAGCATCGTTTTGTCATTAGAGCTCTAGAGCATTAGAGCACTGTTTCACTTGTTTCTGGGGTGGTACTCCAGCAGGGTCTGGCGAAGGTAGTGCCGATCGAGGTGGGTATAGATTTCGGTGGTGGTAATCGATTCGTGGCCCAGCATCTCCTGCACCGAGCGGATATCGGCGCCGGCCTCAATCAGATGGGTTGCAAAGGCATGTCGGAAGGTGTGGGGGCTCACCTTTTTTAAGGAGATGCCTGCCTTCACGGCGAGCTCCTTCACAATCGAAAAAATCATCACTCGTGAGAGAGGTCCGCCGCGACGGTTTAGAAATAGCACATCGGCGTTGCGCGTCGAAACAGGAATATGCACCCGCACAAACGAAAGATATTGCTGCACTTCATGGATAGCTTGCCGTCCTACGGGAATCCATCGCTGTTTGTTTCCCTTTCCTACCACTCTGATAAACTCCTCATCGAAAAAGAGATCGGAGATGTGGAGCGATGTGAGCTCCGAAACGCGGAGACCGCATCCATAGAGAATTTCAAGGATGGCAAGATTCCGCTGCCCCTCAGGGGCGCTCAAGTCGATGGATCGCATCATCGCTTCGATTTCGGCAATGGAGAGCACATCGGGCAGTTTGCGCCTCACGGTAGGCCTGTCGAGCAGATCGACAGGATTTCCGGTCACCCGTTTTTCGAGCGCCAGATAGCGGTAGAAAGCTCTGATACCCGAGAGAAAACGGGCCTGACTGCTGGCTTCGAAGCCCGAGACAAGGCCCTCCGAAAGGATTTGCCGCAGCAAAGAGCTCTCTACCTGATGAGGGAGCGTTCCTGGCGACAGTTGTTGCACCCATGTTTCGAGCATCTCTACATCGTGCAGGTAGGCCGAAGCCGTATTGCGCGACAGAGAACGCTCATACAGAAGGTGCCGCCCAAAACCTGTACGAAGCGCCTCCCACGAAGCGCCGTTTATGAGTAAAGTTTCCAACTCTTTAGCCGGGGTAATCGGGAAATATGAGCTACTACGGTATCATAGGCAAACTCCCTGGGCACCGAAAGGGTAAACCGAAGAAGCGATGTGAGGGTGCTCAGGTCGTATTCTATCCTGAAGTCGTGAATGACCAGTTTGTACGAAACCAGCATCTTGCGCAACTCGTCGGGATCAGTTCGCTCCCCTTCGAAAACCAGTTCGAGAATTTTATTTTCCGAATTGGCAAAGTGCCGCTCTTCAACCGAGTGCAATAAAACCAGTGTGAAAAGAATAATTACCAAACAGCATGCCGATATCCAGAACATTCCGGCGCCAATACCCAAACCCAGAACCGCGACCGACCAGATAGAGGCTGCAGTTGTAAGGCCTCTCACGTTTACCCCCATCTGCAGTATGGTGCCGGCACCAATAAAACCTACTCCGGTGAGTACCTGCGCCGCAATACGTCCGGGATCGCCCGAAGGCCCGCCGGGCTGCATCAAAGGGATGTACTGCGAAATCAGCATGGCCATGGCCGAACCCACACAAATAAGAACATGCGTCCTGAAGCCGGCCGGTTGCTTGCGCGACTGCCTCTCCAGACCTATCAAAGAACCCGCCACCAGACTAAGGAGAAGCCGGCAGAGAGCCGCTGCGGGGGTCAATTCGCTACCAAAACAGGTATGCCAAAACGAGAAATCCATAGTTTTTGCAAAAGGATGCCTGACAACAAAATCAAAGGTACAATTAAATTCAATGCATTGGGCGACTCCACGCCAAATGGAAAACTTTGTGTAGGTTTGCACCAGCAATCGCAACAATCCATGCAGGCAATGATTCTGGCTGCCGGGCTGGGAACCCGGCTTTATCCCTTAACCCTGACCAAACCCAAGGCACTGGCCGAGGTAGAAGGAGTACCCCTGCTGGAGATAATTATGCGAAACCTTAAGCGCTATGGCTTTAGACGAGTGGTTGTAAATATCCATCATTTTGCCGGTCAGGTTCAATCATTTTTAGAAAGCAACCAAAATTTCGGACTCGATGTGGTTCTCTCCGACGAAACCGGTGAACTGCTCAATACCGGGGGGGGGCTGAAAAAGGCGGCTCCTCTGTTTGATGAGGGTCCCATCCTGGTTCATAACGTAGATATTCTCACTTCACTCAATTTGAAATCGATTTACAACCACCACCGCCTGAGCGGATCGCCGGTAACCCTGGCCGTTAAGGAGAGACCCACAACACGAAGCCTGATAGTGGGCAACAACGGCTATCTCTGCGGCTGGACCGACCATACCACAGGAGAGGTCAGAATGCCCGGAACCTGGGCAACCGAAACCCACAAAATTGCCTTTAGCGCGATTCATGTTGTGGAGCGCGATATTCTGCTGAAGGCCCAAGAGACGGGAGCCTTCAGTATCCTCGACACCTATCTCCGACTGGCAGCTACCCCCTGCGTGTTAACCTATAACCACAACAACGACATCTGGATGGATATGGGCCGATTGCAACATCTGCAAGAGGCAGCCGTTGTACTCCACCAAATACTACAACCCGGAGAGGCCTGACCGCCGCTTCACAAAATAACGATTATGTCTGTGCATACCAATATCCGAAAGGTGACCACCCACGTGCTGAGCGAGATGAAGCTTAGGGGCGAAAAAATTGCAATGCTTACCGCTTACGACTACTCCATGGCCAAAATTCTCGACGGTGCAGGGATTGATATCATTTTGGTGGGCGACTCTGCGGCAAATGTAATGGCAGGCCATGTAACCACCCTTCCCATTACCCTCGACCAGATGATTTACCATGCCGCCTCCGTAGTGAGGGGGGTAAAAAGGGCTCTGGTTGTTTCGGATCTTCCCTTTGGCACCTATCAGGGCAACTCGAAAGAGGCCCTGCACTCGGCCATCCGCATGATGAAAGAGTCGGGGAGCGAAGCCATAAAAGTGGAGGGGGGAAAAGAGATTAGCGAGAGCATTACCCGGATACTGAGTGCAGGGATTCCGGTAATGGGACACTTGGGGCTGACTCCGCAGTCGATCAACAAATTTGGCACCTACGCGGTTAGGGCCCGCGAAGAGGAGGAGGCCAACAAACTGATAGCCGATGCACATGTACTGGAGGAGCTGGGTTGCTTTGCCATTGTGCTCGAAAAAATTCCTGCTTCATTGGCCACACGGGTCACTTCCGAGTTGAAGATTCCGGTGATTGGCATTGGGGCAGGACCAGGGGTCGACGGGCAGGTATTGGTGGTGCACGACATGCTGGGCATTTCGCAATCCTTCTCACCCCGCTTTCTGCGCCGTTACAGTAACCTCAGCGAGGAGATTTCTACTGCAGTGCGTCAGTACATCAGCGATGTGCGGACACAAGATTTCCCGAACGAAAGGGAACAATATTGAGAAATTTGAGCATGGAGGTTTTATACGAAGACAACCATTTGATCCTCATTAATAAAAGGGCTGGCGACCTTGTGCAGCACGACCCGTCGGGCGATACTCCTCTGGAAGAAACGGTCAAGAGGTATATCAAAGAGAGGTACCAAAAACCCGGCGAGGTTTTTTTGGGTGTAGTACACCGTATAGACCGCCCCGTGAGCGGAGTGGTATTGTTTGCCCGCACCTCCAAAGCGCTGGTCAGGCTTAATGAAATGATGCAACAGAGAGCCATCAAAAAAAGCTATTGGGCCATAATAAGCGAGAAACCTGCCCTGGAGGAGGGAACCCTTACTCACTTTCTCTACCGAGACAGCAGAAAAAACAAGACCTTGTGCTATCAAAAGGAGGTTAAGGATTCCAAAAAGGCTGTACTGCACTACCGTGTACTGGGCGGCTCCGATCGCTATTGGTTGCTCGAAATAGACCTTGAAACCGGACGCCACCACCAGATTAGAGCCCAACTGGCTGCAATAGGATGCCCCATCAAAGGCGACCTGAAGTACGGGGCCCCCCGTTCGAACCCGGATGGGGGCATTTCGCTCCACGCCCGCAGCATTGCCTTTGTACATCCGGTGCAGAATCTCCCGCTTTCGGTAACGGCCCCCACACCTTCCGATCCGCTCTGGGACTACTTTTCTGCCAATTTTGGCTGCGAGCTGCAAAACGGTTAAAATTTCCTATTTTTGCCAAAGGAGGAGATGCGTATGAAAAATTTATGGGTCCTGATGCTACTTTTTAGCATGGCAACTGCCGGATTTGCTCAAACATCGGGGCGGTCCGATTCGCTTTTCAGGGAAGTGCCCCGCAAGGTAATCCCTTCGTTACATACCGGTTTTTCCTATTCGCGACATCTCGGTACCTCCACTTGGTTAACGCCCCTCTTTTCGGCCGAACTCTCCGAAAGGTTCACCCTCACAGCAGGTCTCACTATCATCAGTGCCGACAGATATCTTGCACTTCCCACTCCGGCTTCGGCCGAAAACAGCACAGAGGTGCGGTTAAAGAAAAAAAGAGACACCTCTGCCTGGTTCTTTGCAGAGGGGGTCTATGCTGTGACTCCCCGCCTTATGGTTTCGGGTTCGGTGATGCGTGAGATGACAGGCTCACGTCCCTACGGCCTGCTGCCCGAACAGATGACCTCTCTGGGCATGGCCTGGCAGGCGTCGAAGAGCGTTACCATCGGGATGCAGATTACCCATATCCAGGGAAACAACTCCTATTACAGCCCCTGGCTCCCCCTGCCCGGTTCGTTTATGAATAGCTACTGAACCCGCCGGGAGGAGTGGCCTCCTGTTTAACCCATATTTTGCATGAAAGGCACCCTCTATCTGATTCCCAACACCTTGGGCGATTCTCCGTTACAACGCCTGTTTCCCCCCTACAATCGTGATATCGTTTGCGGCATTACACAGTTCATTGTTGAGGAGACAAGGAGTGCGCGAAGATTCCTTGCCTCGCTGCAGCTTCCCCATCGCATTGAGACATTGCAATTTTACGAGTTGAACGAGCATACTGCCAAAACAGATGCCGCCCGGCTCATGGAGCTCTTTCTCCAGGGCGATGTGGGGCTTCTTTCGGAAGCGGGCGTGCCGGGTGTTGCCGATCCGGGATCGGAAGTTGTAAAGTTGGCTCACCTGGAGGGCATCAGGGTGGTTCCCCTGGTAGGTCCCTCCTCGATTTTGCTCGCCATGATGGCATCGGGGATGAACGGGCAGAATTTCGCGTTTGCGGGCTATCTGCCAGTAAAAAAAGAGGCGCGTGCCGAAAGGATTAAACAGCTCGAAAAAAGATCGGCCATCGAAGGGCAGTCGCAAATCTTTATCGAAACGCCCTACCGGAACAACGCGCTACTCGAAGAGCTACTCCGCGTGTGCCACCCCTCCACCCGAATCTGTGTGGCAGCCGACCTGACGCTCGAAACCGAGTTTATCCGAACTGCCACCCGGGCAGAATGGAAAAAAGGTCCGTTGCCGGACCTTCATAAACGACCCACGATATGGGTCCTGAGTTCAGAATAAAACCGGAATCGCTACTTGGCGTAACTGATAGCGCGGGTTTCGCGGATTACGGTAATCTTCACCTGGCCGGGATAGGTCATCTCGTCCTGAATCTTTTTGGCAATCTCGTACGAAAGCGTCTCCGCCTCCTTGTCGTTAATCTTTTCGCTGCCCACAATGACCCGAAGTTCACGACCGGCCTGGATGGCATAGGTTTTGGTTACTCCTGTGTACGACTGCGCCAGATTTTCGAGATCTTTTAACCGTTTAATGTAAGCCTCCACAACCTCGCGACGTGCGCCCGGACGTGCGCCCGAAATGGCGTCGCAAACCTGTACGATGGGGGCAATCAGGGTGTTCATCTCCACCTCATCGTGATGGGCCCCGATGGCATTGCAGATTTCGGGTTTCTCTTTAAAACGCTCGGCAAGCTTCATACCCAGAATGGCATGCGGTAATTCCGGCTCATCGTCGGGAACTTTCCCAATATCGTGAAGGAGTCCTGCCCGCTTGGCCAGCTTGGCATTCAAACCCAGATCGGCGGCCATTACCGCCGAAAGGTTGGCCACCTCACGCGAATGTTGCAACAGATTCTGTCCGTACGAAGAGCGGTATTTCATCTTACCCAACATTCTTACCAATTCGGGGTGAAGACCGTGAATACCCAAGTCGATAGTGGTACGTTTGCCCACCTCGTTAATCTCCTCCTCAATCTGCTTTGTTACCTTGAGAACCACCTCCTCAATACGGGCGGGATGAATCCGACCATCGGTAACCAACTGATGAAGCGACAACCGGGCAATTTCGCGGCGAACCGGATCGAAAGCCGAGAGTATGATGGCCTCCGGAGTATCGTCTACAATAATCTCAACACCGGTTACCGCTTCGAGCGCCCGGATATTGCGTCCTTCGCGCCCAATGATGCGACCTTTAATTTCGTCGTTCTCAATATGGAAAACCGTCACGGCATTCTCGACCGCGGTCTCGGCTGCAATCCGCTGGATGGTTTGAATCACAACCTTTTTGGCCTCTTTAGAGGCGGTCATCTTGGCCTCCTCCATCGTTTCATTGATAAACGACATGGCCTCGGTACGAGCCTCAGCCTTAAGCGACTCTATCAGCTGGCTTTTTGCCTCATCGGCCGAAAGGCCCGAAAGAGTCTCCAACTTCTCAATCTGCTCCTTCTGGCTCTGGTTCAGCAACTCCTCTTTCTTCTGAATTACATCTTCCTTCTTCTGGAGTGTTTCCACCTGATGATTTAAGGAATCGCGAGCCGAATCCTGCTCTTTTTTGAGTCGTTGCAGTTCGTCGAACCGTGAGGCAAGCGACGTCTCTTTTTGCTTCAATCTTGACTCGTTTACAACGATACGGGCATTCCGCTCGTTGACCTCTTTTTCGTAATCGGCTTTGAGTTGTAAATACTTTTCGCGCGCCTGGAGCATCTTATCCTTTTTGATTACTTCGGCTTCCGCCTCCGCCTCTTTAAGGATGCTCTCCCGCTTCGCTTTAAGCATCACATTACAAACAACCCACGCCAATATCGCCCCGATAACAAGGGAAACCACAGCGATAATGATGGTGTTTATCATAATTAATCTAGTATTGAATGAATAAAAAAACCCGCACTATTCTGTAAGTAAGAAGAAACCCCAAAATGCATGGGTAGGGCAGCCGGCTAGTTCAAACTTCCAAAGTCTCTTCACAGAGTCTTCCGACGAGCGGAAGTAAGGCCTGTCATCGATAGCCCAAGTCACGCCCTAAATAGTATAGCGTTGAGTTTCGATAGCTTACAGATATAATGCGGGTAATCGCTAATATGAAAGAACGTCTTTGTCAACCTTTTCCAGAATTCCCTTCAGGGTTTCGCCAATATCCTCCAGCTGCGTGTTTCGCTGATCGGTTTCGAGGCGATCCTCCAATTCGAGCATTCTGATCACAAACTGAAGAGAAACCATGGCCAGATAATCACGAACCTCCTTATCAAGATACTTTGATTTATAGAGGGTTATCCGCTCGTTGATCAGCTTGGCAGCTTTCCTGATCCTCTCTTCTTCGGCCCTTTGAATCATCAACGGATAATAACGGTCGGCAACGTTTACCCGGATCGAGAACATGTCATCCATGGAAAGAACTCTTTCGTATTATCGGTTTAAAAGGGCAATACACTTGTCTATCTCCCGCAAAATCCCATCTACCTGCATTCGCGCGTTCCGAACATCTTCCTGCGAACCAGCTATTACCCTGGCCACCTTCAACTGCTCGAAACGAGCTTGCGCGGCTTCGATTTCAGACTGCTTCTGCGCAACCCGATCCAGCAACTCCCGCTTCTGCCTCTCAAGTTCATTTTTCTCCTCCAGAAGCCTGTTAAACGCCCTCTCCACCTCAGCGGTTCTGGCGTGCAACAAAGCGATAATTTGGTCCTGATTTGCCATTTCGCACCCTTACATCTGCACAAAGATAATACAGGATTAAGAATTTCAAAAGAACCTGGCGGGTTATTCTCCATGAAAAAGTTTGTAGGTTTGTAACCCGCCCACAAACAGTAAACCCATAAATCCTCAAAATTGTTCACTAATCACTACACCCAATGTTTCGCCTCTGTTTTACACTTGCTCTTTCCCTCCTTCTTCCTACTGTACTCTCAGGCCAACAGAATCAGCCCTCTTCGCCGGGAGAGAGGGTCTTTCCCGAGTTTGCACCGCCGCTCGATATTCCGCTCCGTTTGTCGGGTGGTTTTGGAGAGTTGCGTGCCGCGCACTTTCATGCCGGCCTCGATTTTCGCACTCAGGGTGTCACAGGAAAGCGGGTTTTGTCGTCCGAAAAAGGCTATATTTCCAGAATTGCTGTATCGCCTGGTGGATACGGAAAAGCGGTTTATGTAACCCATCCGGGTGGTTGGACAACGGTGTACGGCCATTTGGAGAGGTTCACCGATAAGGTGGCCCAATGGGTCGAAAACTACCAGTACGACCACCAGTCGTTTGCCGTGGATGTTACCCTCGATGAAACACTATTTCCCGTTGAAAGGGGCGAACTATTGGCCTATTCAGGCAACACAGGCAGTTCGGGAGGACCGCATCTCCATTATGAGGTGCGTGAAGCCAACGGCGAACGGCCATTGAATCCCCACCTGTTTGGGCTGACGGTTCCCGACAAAACCGCTCCGGTATTGAAAACCCTTTTGCTCAACCCCATAACAGTGGGTGGTAGTGTAAATGGACGGAACGCGAAGCTGAAGGTTCCTCTGGTTTCGGCCACAGCTTCGGGCTCCTATCGACCGACCGAAACCAAAGAGTTTCTCTTTACCGGAGCCATCGGGGTGGCGCTTGAGGCATTCGACACCTCCGATGGATCGGTAGGCCGAAGCGGAATCTATACCCTTTCGCTCTACGTAGACACGATGCTCTTTTACTCGCGGCGGTGGGAGGGATTCTCCTACAGCGAAACCCGTTATACCCTGGCGATGAAAGATTACCCCGAATATCTTCACAGCCGCACCACTTTCGAACAGCTCTTCCGGTTGCCCGGAAACCCCCTCTCGTGGATTCACACCCCAATGGGAAGTGGAGTGCTTCAACTTTCCGATAGCCGCGAATACCAAATCCGTATAGAGGCCGAAGATTTTGCCGGAAATAAATCGATTGCCCGTTTCTCTGCCCGTTGGAAACCGCTTCCCGAAGGAGAGCCGGTAGCCACCGCCCTGCATAAAAACGCAATGCGCTACGACCAAGACAACCGGTTCACAGCCAAGTCGATTGAAGTGATGATTCCCCGTGAAGCGCTATACAACAATATCGATTTTGCATTTCAAACTCTCCCGGCAAACAGTTCCGTTTTTGGAGAGGGATATAGTCTGCACCTTCCCGAAACGCCGCTTCACAAACCCATTACACTCAGAATAAAAGCCGACGCCGTTCCCGAATCGCTCCGTGCTAAGGCCTATATTGCAGCATTAGACTATGCAGGCCGCCCGGAAGGCTACCTGGGAGGCGAATGGAAAGGAAGCTATATGGAGGCAAGGTGCTACTCCTTTGGTAAGGTGGGGTTGGCGGTCGACACAATTGCTCCGAAAATCCTTGTCGCCACGGTAAATCCGGCACAGGGAAAACTGGTATTCCAGGTCTCCGACAATATGTCGGGGGTGAATAGCATCGAAGGGTTGCTCGACGGGAAATGGGTACTTTACGAACACGACGGGAAAACCGCTCGCGTGGAGTTCAGCCTCAATCGCGAAAGATTCCCCAAAACGGGCAAGAGTCGTGAGTTCCTGCTGAAGGTGACCGACGCGCTTAACAACGTGTCGGAATACAGACGCACCTTTGTCTTCTGACGGAATTGGGTTATATTTGTCCTCCTTTTTTAAAGCGCCCGATATGAATCTAAATAGCCTGACAGCCATTTCGCCCGTCGACGGGCGATACCGGCGCGTTACAGCACCGTTGGCCCCCTTTTTCTCGGAATATGGTTTGATCCGCTACCGGGTCTTGGTTGAAGTGGAGTATTTCATTGCGCTCTGCGCCCTCCCGCTCCCACAGCTTGCCAACTTTGATTCCGAAAAAATTCCCTTGTTGCGCAAGATTTACTCCGAATTCAACGAAGAGGATGCACTACGGGTCAAAGAGATTGAAAAGGTCACCAATCACGACGTAAAAGCGGTTGAATATTTCCTTAAGGAGCAGTTCGACCGTCTGGGATTAGAATCGGCCAAAGAGTTTATCCATTTCGGGCTCACCTCTCAGGATATTAACAATACCGCCATCCCCTACTCGTGGAAAGCCGCTATGGAAGCGCTCCATCTCCCGGCGTTGACAAAATTTGTGGAACTTCTCCGCACCCTGTCGGCACAATGGGATGAGATTGCCATGCTTGCCAAAACACACGGCCAGCCGGCCTCTCCTACCCGCTTGGGAAAGGAGTTCAGGGTCTTTGTTGAACGGCTCGAGGTGCAGATGGCGCAACTGATGGCGGTTCCCTACTCGGCAAAATTCGGGGGAGCAACCGGCAATTTTAATGCTCACCGTGCGGCCTACCCGCAGATTGACTGGGTTGCCTTTGCTAACCGGTTCGTTAACGAATCGCTGGGGTTGAACCGGAGTCAGACCACCACCCAGATTGAACATTACGACAACTTTGCCGCCTCGTGCGATGCCCTGAAGCGCATCAACACCATTCTGACAGATTTGAGCCGCGATATCTGGATGTACATCTCCATGGACTACTTCAAGCAGAGGATCCGGGAGGGAGAGGTGGGCTCGTCGGCTATGCCCCATAAGGTGAATCCTATCGACTTCGAGAATGCCGAAGGAAATCTGGGGGTTGCCAACGCCCTGTTCGAGCATCTGGCATCGAAACTGCCCGTGTCGCGGCTGCAACGCGACCTCACCGACTCTACCGTATTCCGAAATATCGGTGTGCCCCTTGCCCACTCTTTTCTGGCGCTCGACTCTCTCACCAAGGGTATGAACAAACTGATCGTGAATGAAAGCGCTATCAGGGCCGATCTCCAAAAGAACTGGCTGGTTGTAAGCGAGGGGCTCCAGACCATTCTCCGACGCGAAGGGTACCCTGCTCCCTACGAGGCACTGAAAAAACTGACCAGAACTAACGAAGTCATCAATCATGAGGCTATCGATCGTTTTATCGACAGCCTCGACATTGCCGCGGAGGTCAAAGCAGAATTGAAACAGATTACCCCTTTTAACTATACAGGGCTCTAACGGGCGCTACCAGACTCTAAGGCCCGCTCCCTGGCGCAGGCAGACGAGCGCGGACGGACTCTTACGGGTACGGACCCGGATGGGTGCTGCTTTCGGCCTATAGGCCGCGATGTGTCAACAGAAGCGCTGCCTTTTCGGCAGTTAGTTCTCCGTCGATGGCCGAAGAGGTAATTCCGCCCGCGTATCCCGATCCCTCGCCACAGGCAAAGAGCCCTGCCACAGCAACATGTTGCAGTGTTTCGGGATCTCTGGGAATTCGCACGGGCGAAGAAGAGCGCGACTCTACCCCCACTACGAGGGCTTGCGATGAGACAAAACCGCGGATTTTATTGTCGAAAAGTTGAAATCCCTGCCGGAGTCGCTGCGAAATAAGTTCGGGAAGCCAAAAGTGAACCGGCGAAGAGATAACACCCGGAAGATAGGAGCAGTCGGGCAGCTCAGAGGAGAGCCTCCCCTTCACAAAATCGTCGAGCCGCTGGGCAGGGGCAATCTGGCCTCCCCCGCCATTTATAAAGGCTAAGCGCTCCAATTCGTGCTGATAACGTAGTCCGTCGAGCGGATGACCCTTTCGGCCGGGAATGTCTTCGAGCCGGATCTCAACCAGGATACCCGAATTGGCAAAAGGGGTGTGTCGGCGCGAAGAGGACATGCCGTTCACCACCAATCCCCCCTGTTCGGTGGCAGAGGGTACAATGTACCCCCCCGGGCACATACAAAACGAGTAGACTCCTCTCCCGTCGACCTGATCTACCAGCGCATAACTGGCGGCAGGAAGGCTGAGAGGCCGCTCCTCACAATGATACTGCACCGAATCGATAAACTCCTGCGGGTGTTCGACTCTGACACCCAGTGCAAATGGTTTGGCCTCCAAAAGAATTCCAGCCTCATGCAAAACTTCGTAGAAATCTCTGGCAGAGTGGCCTGTTGCCAAAATTACCGCATCCGAAGAGAAGCGGCTGCCATTGGCCGTGGTGACTCCTCTGATACGCCCACTCTCAATGGTTAACCCGGTAACCCGGGTTTGAAAATGCACTTTGCCCCCGCAATCGATAATCGTTTGACGCATTTTTCGAATTACATCGGGCAGTTTATCGGTTCCGATGTGAGGATGCGACTCGTAAAGAATGGATTCCGGGGCGCCATGAAAGAAAAAATTGTCGAAAATTCTACGTGCATCGCCCCGTTTTCTGGATCGGGTATAAAGCTTCCCATCCGAAAAGGCTCCGGCGCCGCCCTCGCCGAAACAGTAGTTCGATTCGGGATTCAACCCCTGGTTTCGGCAAAGAAGCGCGATATCCTTTTTTCTTTCGGCTACATCTTTGCCCCTTTCAAGCAGGATAGGTCGCACGCCCAGCTCAATGCTGCGCAGTGCCGCAAAAAGGCCGGCGGGGCCTGCACCCACAATCACCACTTCGGGTGCTCCCGCTCCCAGCGGCTCGTACCTGAAGGAGGTAATATCGTAACCCTGGGGCAACTCATCAATGAAAACCGTAACCGTAAGATTCACCTTTACCTGCCGCGAGCGGGCATCAATCGACTTTCGGTCGATACGCAGATGAAGAATTGAGCCATTATCAACACCTAAGGCAGAGGCCACAGCAACTTTAAGCAGTTCGGGGGTGGCTGCATCATCGGGCAGCAGGCACAGATCGAGCGTTTTTTGCATAAGAATTTGGAAATCAAAAGAAATTCAGGAATCCGCCCTCAAAATATACGGTAAGAAAGTAGCCGCTGCAAAACATCTTATTCACGGCAGTCTGGGGACGTTGAATGGTTTCGGCCTGGTACCCTTCGAACGAATTGTTCAGGCCGAAAGATCCTCTGCACTCAATAATCATCTTGGTGTAAGGCAAATAGACATCGACCCCGGCTCCCGCATCAGCAAAGAATTCCGTTTTTTTCATGGTGATTACGCTGTGTTCGCGATTGGGCCGGGAGATCCGGGGAGAGAAGCCTCCCACCAGATAGGGCCGGATGTTACGGTAGCGCTTCGATGAGAGTTTAAGCAATACAGGCATCACAAAACTGAACCGCGAAAGGTCGGAGAGTTCTTCGGGAAGCATGGGCAGAGGCTCTTTAACCCCCGACTCATAAAAAGCCACCGGCGACTCCGACGGGATAATCACGCCAGGTTGCAACCGCAGGCTGATATAGGGATTCAACTTAAAACTCCCAATCAGCTGTACATGATAATTCAAAGCCGAATTCGGAAAATCGGCCATCAACCCCGCACGGTTAAAACCGAAGGCATAATCCTGCGCGTTGAGCCCCACGCCAAAACCGAAACTGATGAAACGGTCATCGGCATCGGGCAGATTGGTGTAGGCCGCAACCCTTTGTCCCAGCAACACAGGCAAGGTAATACACAACAAAATGAGGGTTGTTACTATTTTTTTTGCCATTCCTTCTATTTCTTT
>CAYGID010000063.1:0-13484 GCA_964349835.1 uncultured Bacteroidales bacterium
ATCCTATCCCCATCCATACTCGTAAAGTGTGGAGGCGGAGACGCGATTGAGGATCTAAATTTTCCTCTTTTAGGAGTTCTTCTATGCTGTGTTGCAACGTGGTTTTATTCTGGCTTTTTTCTTGTTATCACTCTTTAAACGAAAATAAACAGAATATGAATATGTATCAGGTTAATACGGATGGTTATTACGGAGAATTCGGCGGGGCTTACATCCCCGAGATTCTCTATAGTTGTGTGGAATCCTTGAAAAACAACTATCTGCGTCACTTGGAGGATCCTCTCTTCCAGGCAGAGATGGATGCTTTGCTTTCGGATTATGTTGGCCGGCCCAGCCCCCTCTATCTTGCCTCGCGCTTGTCGGAGCAGGTGGGATGTAAGGTCTATCTGAAAAGAGAGGATCTCAACCATACAGGGGCGCATAAAATTAACAACACCATCGGGCAGATTTTGCTGGCCCGCCGTATGGGGAAGCACCGGATTATTGCCGAAACCGGTGCCGGGCAGCATGGGGTGGCCACCGCTACCGTTTGTGCCCTGATGAATATGGAGTGTGTGGTATATATGGGCAAAACCGATGTCGAACGGCAAAGGATCAATGTGCAGAAAATGGAGATGTTGGGTGCCACCGTACGACCGGTGACTTCGGGCAATATGACCCTGAAGGATGCCACCAATGAGGCCATCCGCGATTGGTGCTCCAACCCTTCGGATACCTTTTACATCATTGGCTCAACCGTGGGCCCCCATCCCTATCCCGATTTGGTAGCCCGTCTGCAGTCGGTGATTAGCCGCGAGATGATGGTTCAGTTGGAGGCCAAAGAGGGCCGTAATTATCCCGACTATCTGGTTGCCTGTGTGGGTGGGGGAAGCAATGCGGCCGGTACGGTATATCATTACCTTGACAATAACAAAGTGCAGATTATTTTGGCCGAAGCGGCAGGCGAGGGGTTGGAAAGCGGACGTTCGGCTGCCACCATTCATCTGGGCAGGGTGGGTATCATTCATGGCAGCCGCACTCTGGTTATGCAAAATGAGGATGGGCAGATAGAAGAGCCCTATTCTGTGTCGGCAGGGCTAGATTACCCGGGTATCGGTCCAATGCATGCCTTCCTGGCCCGCTCAGGCAGAGCCCGGGTTCTTCCGGTTACCGATGCCGAGGCCATAGAGGCTGCCTTTGCCCTCACCCGACTGGAGGGTATTATTCCCGCCCTCGAATCGGCTCACGCCCTGGCAGCGCTCAAGCAGTACTCCTTTTCGCCTTCGGATGTGGTGGTTTTGACCCTTTCGGGCAGGGGCGACAAGGATATGGACTCCTATTTAGCAAGTATGAACCGAATTAACAGAGAATAAGATGGAATACACGTTTAGGTCAATTTCGCACAAAATGCTTGCCGATCTACAGACCCCGGTGGGTATCTATTTAAAGATGAGAGATGTTTTTTCGGAGTCGGTTTTGCTCGAGAGCTCCGATTTTCATGGTGCCGAAAATAGTTTTTCGTTTGTAGGCATCGATCCGCTGGCTCGTTTTGTACTGCAGAATGGAAGGGTAGAGCAATCGTTTCCCGATGGATCGCGATCAGAGCTCCTTCTCGACGATTCGTCGAGAGTGATGGATATATTCCACAATTTTCTGGCTTGCTTTACAAATGCAACACCGGGCGAATCTTCGAGAGTAAGTGGTTTATTTGGTTATACCTCTTACAACACAGTGCGCTATTTTGAACCGGTTGAGTCGGCGGGGAGGCCTACGGGAGCCTCAGAGATTCCCGATATGATCTACAATTTTTACCGGTATATCATTGTGGTAGATCATTTCAGAAATGAGCTCACCATTGTGGAGCATCTCTTTGGCGATGCGTCGGGCTCTCTGCATAAGATTAAGGCCCTTCTCGAGAATCGCGATTACGCATCGTACGATTTTTTGGTGAAGGGATCGGAGCGGTCGACCCAAACTGATAGTGATTTCCTGAGCATGGTTCAGAGAGGTATTTCACACTGCCTGCGAGGCGATGTGTTCCAAATTGTGCTCTCACGCTGTTTTATGCAGGATTTTACGGGCGACGATTTCAAGGTATACCGGGCATTGCGATCCATCAACCCGTCGCCCTATCTCTTCTATTTTGATTTCGGCTCCTTCCGCATTTTTGGCTCCTCGCCCGAAACCCATTGCCGCATAGATGGTTCGCGAGTCTATATCGACCCCATTGCCGGCACCTTCCGCCGCACGGGCGATGATATGCATGATAAAGAGCAGACCGAAAGGTTGTTGCACGATCCCAAAGAGAATGCTGAACATGTGATGCTGGTTGATCTGGCCCGCAACGATTTGAGCCGCAATGCCACGAATGTGCAAATTGAATTTTTCAAGGAGGTTCAGTACTACTCGCATGTGATTCACTTGGTTTCGAGGGTGGTGGGAACTCTTCCCGACACAGTAAATCGGCTAAAGGTTTTTGCCGACACCTTTCCTGCCGGCACCCTTTCGGGCGCTCCCAAGGTTAGAGCCATGCAACTCATTTCGCAGTACGAGCCACACGACAGGGGGGCATACGGCGGCTGTATCGGGTATGTAGGTTTGAATGGCGACCTGAACCAAGCCATCACTATCCGTTCGTTTGTGAGCAAGGGGAATACCCTCTCGTATCAGGCGGGCGCCGGTATTGTGTCGAAATCGGATCCTGCCACCGAGCTGCAGGAGGTAAAAAACAAGCTGGGTGCTCTGAAAAAGGCCATCGACATGGCCTCCACATTAAAAAACTAGAATTGTATGGACAGCCGCATTTTAATAGTAGATAATTACGACTCCTTTACCTATAATCTCTACCATTTGGTTAGAGAGCTGGGCTATCGCAATGTTGAGGTGTTCCGCAATGATGCCCTCGCCTTAGATCAGATGGAGGCATTCCAAAAAATTATCCTTTCGCCCGGGCCGGGCATTCCCTCCGAGGCAGGCCTGCTTACCCAAATCATTGCCCGCTATGCCTCTAAAAAATCGATGCTGGGCGTCTGTTTAGGCCATCAGGCAATAGCCGAGGTTTTTGGGGCAAAGTTATTGAATATGAAGGAGGTGTATCATGGTGTGGCAACACCTGTTCAGGTGGTCAGGCCGCACCGGCTCTTCGAAGGATTGGGTGCCCGTTTTGAGGTTGGCAGGTATCACTCATGGATTGTGTCGAACCATAATTTCCCCGGTGAACTGGAGGTGACTGCCACCGACGACAATAACTCTATCATGGCGTTACGCCACAGAGAGTACGATGTACACGGTATTCAGTTTCATCCCGAGTCGGTGCTTACGCCTTTGGGGGCCAGGATTATGCATAATTGGCTTCGAACCGAAGAATAACCCCGCTATCATTACCTATCTTACTATCAGCATGGAGCTCCATGCAATCCATAATATTAATCGTAGTAGCAGCATGAAAGAGGAATTATACAGATTGTTCGAACACCAGTACCTTACCCGCAAGGAGGCGCATGATATTCTGCTCAATATTGCCGAGGGAAGGTATAACGACTACCAGATTGCCGCGTTTATGACCGTATTCCTGATGAGGAGCATTTCGGTTGAGGAGCTGGCCGGGTTCAGGGAGGCTCTCCTGGAGACAAGCCTTTCGCTCGATTTTTCGGAGTATTCGCCCATCGATATTGTGGGCACCGGAGGCGATAATAAAAACACCTTTAATATCTCGACGGCTGCCAGTTTTGTGGTGGCAGGTGCCGGATACAAGGTGGTAAAACATGGCAATTACGGTGCTTCGACTCTGAGCGGTTCCTCGAATGTGATGGAACAGCATGGGGTGAAGTTTACCGACAACGCCGATCTCTTGCGAAAGTCGCTTGAGCAGGCTAATATGGCCTATCTGCATGCCCCATTGTTTAATCCGGCTCTGAAGAAGGTGGCCGGTGTTAGGAAGGCTTTGGGGGTGAGAACCTTCTTTAATATGCTGGGACCTTTAGTGAATCCGGTAAAACCGCGCCACCAGCTGCTGGGTGTCTATAACCTGAAGTTGGCTCGCTTGTATGCCTATACCTTTCAGCAGACCGGAACCGAGTTTGTGGTGGTGCATAGCTTAGACGGCTACGACGAGATCTCGCTGACCGGCGAGTTTAAGGTGGTGAGTACCCATGGCGAGGCGCTCTATACGCCCGAAACTATTGGCCTTTCGCGCTGTTCGCACCAAGATTTGTGGGGTGGCGACACCCTGGAGGCTGCGGCTCTGATTTTCGATCGGGTGTTGAGTGGAACGGCTACCCGTGCCCAGAGCGAGTGTGTGATAGCAAACGCCGCTTTTGCCATCAGAACCCTCCGGCCCCTCTATTCATTGGAGCAGTGCATCTCGGAGGCCAGAGAGTCGATCGATTCGGGCAGGGCACTGCAGGCGCTGAAACGATTTTTATCCTGTAATTCGTAACTGAACATTCGCAAAACATAGACCGTCGAAGATTTTGTTGCATACAAATACCTTGCGAAACTTGAATTCATAACCTGAAATTTGTAATAGCATGACTATATTAGAACAGATACTGGCAGAGAAAAGAGCCGAGGTTTCGCGCCTGCTTTTGCGGTGTGGTACCTGCAATTGCAGCGATCCTCCCAGCGATGCCGCGTTATTTGGTCCCTTTGCTTATAGGGAGTCTTTCTCCTTTAAAGCGTCGCTGCAGGCATCTGAAACCGGCATAATTGCCGAATTTAAACGAAAATCACCTTCGAAAGGGTGGATACAGGCCGATGCCGTGGCCTCTGAGGTGGTTGCTGCCTATCAGGCGGCTGGAGCCGCGGCCGTGTCGGTACTCACCGATGCGCCCAACTTTGGTGGTTCGGGCGCCGACTTGATTGCGGTGAGGGCATTGGCACAGTTGCCTTTGCTGCGGAAAGATTTCATTGTAGATCCTTTGCAGGTGTACCAAAGTAAAGGGTTGGGAGCCGATGTGATTCTGTTGATCGCTGCAGCGCTTTCGCCAAAGGAGGTCGAAATACTCGCATCTTTGGCTCATTCGCTCTCGATGGAGGTGTTGTTGGAGGTTCATTCCGAACAGGAGCTGGAGTGCCTCTGCAACGATGTGGATGTGGTGGGGGTCAATAACCGAAATCTCGACTCTTTTGAGGTTTCTGTCGATACCTCCTTTCGCTTGGCAGCGTGCATTCCCGATCGGTTTCTCAAGATATCGGAGAGCGGTCTTTCCGATGCCCAAACGGTGAACCGCTTGAGACAGGCAGGCTACAGCGGTTTTTTGATGGGCGAAACCTTTATGAAGGAGAGTGATCCGGGTGTGGCACTCAGTAGTTTTATAGAACAGTTGGTGCGATGAAAGTGAAAGTGAAAGTGTGCGGCATGCGCAATGAGCAGAATATTCGCGAGATGGCAGAGTTGCCAATCGATTGGATGGGCTTTATCTTTTGCACTTCCTCTCCAAGGAGTGCCATGATGCTCGACCCTTCGGCTCTGGGAGTCTTACCCGACTCCATTCATAGGGCCGGTGTGTTTGTGAATGCCGATTTCGATACCATTATGCAGCGTGTAGCCCAGTTTCGGCTGCACACTGTGCAGTTGCACGGGAAAGAGTTGCCTGCATTGTGCAGCCGTCTGAAAGATGAAGGGCTCGAGGTGATTAAGGCATTCCCGGCCCCTCAGGATGCCGATTTTGGGTTCACTGCAGCGTATGAGCCCCATTGCCACTACTTTCTCTTTGATACCCCTTCGCCGATGGGAGGCGGATCCGGCCTGCAGTATAACTGGTCGGTTCTGGAGGGTTATAGTGGCTCTCTGCCCTTTTTGCTTAGCGGGGGTATTTCGCCCGGCGATGCAGCCAGGATTGTAGAGTTCCGTCACAGTCGGTTTGCCGGAATCGACATGAACAGCCGTTTCGAAACGGCACCCGGCGAAAAAGAGATTGAAAAAATAAGGTTGTTTCTTCAAAATGTACAGAGATGAATAATAGAATAGATTTGCTTTTTCGGAATAAGTCGCGGAATATTCTTTCGCTCTTTTTTACGGCCGGATATCCCGAACTCAATAGTACGACCCGGATACTGTCGGCCCTTCAGGCACATGGGGTCGATATGGCCGAGATAGGTATCCCCTTTTCCGATCCGATGGCCGATGGACCTGTGATTCAGGCAAGTAGCACTGCCGCTTTGCGAAACCGTATGAGCCTGAAGCTATTGTTTGCGCAGTTGGAGCAGGTTCGCAGTGAGGTAACCATGCCTTTGCTGCTGATGGGGTATCTCAATCCCATTTTGCAATTTGGGTTCGAACCGTTTTGTTCGGAGTGCCATAGGGTGGGTATCGATGGCGTAATTATTCCCGATTTGCCCTTTCACGACTATTTGCAGCATTATAAAGAGGTTGCCCGTCGGCACAATCTGAAGGTGATTATGCTCATAACACCCGAAACCTCCGAAGAGAGGATTCGCACCATAGATGCACACACCGAAGGGTTTATCTATATGGTTTCTACAGCATCGACTACGGGCGCAAAAGAGCAGTTTGGGGCTGAGAATACGCAATATTTTGAGCGAATTGCCTCGATGGGGTTGCGAAACCAATGTCTGGTGGGTTTTGGAATCTCGAACAGGGCTACGTTGGAGGCAGCCCAACGTCATGCAGCGGGTGCCATTGTGGGCAGTAAGTTTGTTTCGCTGCTGGGAGAGAGCCAATCGGTCGATGTTGCAGTGAAGAAACTCCTTGACGCCCTTGGCTAGAGCGCTCCGGTTATTCTACCTTTTTTAGCTCTTCGCTCTTGTCGCCGCTCAAATCGAGCTCCAGAAAATCGTTGCGGTTTAGTAGCGCGACCTCGAGGGTTAATGATTCATCTATCTGTATAGTACCCTGTTCAATCTGGCAGCCAAGGAGATGTCCGCCCCGGGTACGGTCGGTCGAAAGAAAGTGGAAATGATAGCCTGGTACGTTTAACCCGGCCACAAAGGGGGGCAGCCGAAACCCCACCAGGTCGCCGCTGATCTGCTCATACCTGAAGGTGGGCTGTGTGGCGGTAATCGATGTAAGTTGCGGGTAGGGTTTCTTTTGGGAAGGTACGCTGCGGGCAAGTACCGATGCAAAAGTTCCCGTTATTCTTATGGCATAAGGGGCGTTCAGCGAGCGGATACGACTGTCGATAAAGGCGGTGAGCTCTGCCAGGCTCATGGCGCTGTCGGTTTCGAACGCAAAATCGATTTCGAAGGGGGTGGCGCAGGCAAAGGGGGTGGTTAGCGAAGTGTCGACTCTGCTAACCTTTCCATCCGAACGGATTTGGTAAAAAATCCCTTCGAGCAGTACCATCTCGCCATCTAATTGATGAAAAGTGCCTATGCCAAAATCGCCTTTGGCTCTCAAGGCACCCAACGACATTTCTCCATCGTAGACGCCGGCCAGCAGGGCATTGATTGTGGAGGTTTGAAAGAGTTTGTCTTTCTCGATGGGTTGCGCAGAAGAACATCCTGCCAGCAGGAGGAGAAATAGAAGTTGACAGATACTTTTCGTCCGAAGAAAATTGCTTTTTAAAGGTCGGATGGAACTCGCATGTTGATTTTGTTCATGCAAGTTTGCGTATTGAGAAAAACATGCTCGGTTCATGGTATGTAGATGCAATTGTATGGATGAATCTTCGGGTAAATAGGAAAGCCGACAACCTTTGTGAAGGTCGAAGGTACGGATTTTGGTTATTGCGTGTGCGAATGGGCAAAAAAAAGACTGTTCCAAAAGGAGCCTTTGGTGGGGAATACCCTGCCCGCTTTTGGAACAGCCTGTTTAGGCGATAAGAGAAAACTCTAGAAGAAAATGCTTACGCCAAGGTTTAATGAGAGGCGGGTGTACGAGAAGTCGGCTCCGTCGGCTCCGTCGATTTTGCCTCCTGATATTTTCGAACCATAACTTATAAAGGGTTCAAGAGCCATCGTGGGGGTAAGGTAATAGGAGTATCCCACATCGGCACGCAGTTCGAGGAAGTTACTTCCGGCATCGCCATCCGATTTCACGTTTACATCGGTAAACATTAATCCAACGCCGCCGAAGAAGTTGCCGGGAAAGTAGTAGCGAGCTCCTGCACCAATGGCCATAAGAGTGAATTTTGCATCCATCGGTTTCAGATTGAGATGCTGATACGACAATTGGCCGTTAATAATGAGGTTGTCCATAATGGCATAACCGCCGCCAAAACCCAATCCGAATTGAGTGATTGCATCGTCGGCATCCTTAACTGAGATACTTTGGAATCCCACATTGAGAACCTGCGGATTCAGAACATAGGTTCCTTTGGTGATGGGTTCCGACTGAGCATTGGCCATACCGAAAGAGAGTAAGCCGGCCAAAAGAATCAACGAGAGTTTTTTCATGGTTAGTTAGTTTTAATGAGACCTGTTTGTTGATACACTACCTCAAAGATATTTGCTGTCATCGAAAATCCTAATAAAAAATAGCAGTTACATTTGCCATATTGTAAGAAATGCGATTTTTTACGATTTGCAACATGGTTTTTACAATATGTGTGGCATGAGTCTGTCGAATAAACTACTTTTAAGACTTACAATGGTTCGCGTATGAGATGGCTGCTGATTGGGATTTTGTTTGTGGGATTGTGGGGCTTTTCGGCCTTGCATGCGCAGCAATCTCTCCGGCTCGACGACTGTAGAAGGTTGGCCAGAGAGCATGTTTCGGGTCCCAGACAGAAGGAGCTATTCCAAAAGGCCGAGGCATCGCGCGATGCGCTGCTAAAAAAGATGATTCGGCCCGAATTATGGGGCTATGGCTTGGTTTCGTACCAGAACGAGGTTCCGAATCCGGCGAGTGCACTGGAGTACGCCATCGATTTCAGGCCGGTCTCGAAAGATCAATACAAAGCGGGTCTGTTTTATTCGCAGCGTATTTACGACGGGGGCGAATACAAGGCGCGAAAGGAACTTTCGGCTCACGAAACCCGGTTGGCCGTAAGTCAGACTGATGCTTCGCTCTATCGGCTGGATGGTGTGATTGACGAACTGTTTGTGAACGTTCTTCTTGCCGAAAAAGGGGTGGAGGTGCTTGCCCTGCAAGCAGAACTTCTGCAGAAGCAACTCTCCGACTGCAAGGCCCTCTTTGCCGAAGGCAAGGCCTATGCAAAAGAGGTTCTTGAGGTGGAGGCTGCAATGTTGGAGGTGGATGCGCAAAGGGCGGCATTTGTGGCAGAGAACAGCAAATGCCGTAATGTGTTGTCGGAGTTGTGCGGAGTGCCAATCGATACGAGCACGCTGCTGATGCAACCCCTGTTCGAAGGGTTGCCGGGCAGAATGGTCGACCCCGCCTTCGAAACCCTCGAGGCCATGAGCGGTCAGAATGCTATCGCCTTGAAACAGGCAAAATCGGTTGTGATGCCCAAGGCCTACCTTTTTGGCACCGCGGGATATGGCAAGACGGGTTTCGATCTTTTCGACAATCGGCCCGACTGGTATGCCGGAGGGGGGCTGTTTGTGAAGATGCCGCTTACGGCATGGCTCGATTTCCGACACGAAAAGGAGTTGATCTCGCTCAAAGCGGAGAGCCTTCGCAACCGCCGTTCCGACATGGAAAAACAGCAAAGGGGGCTTGAGGTGGAGCTGGAGGGCGAAGCCATGAAATATGCCGAAATGGTGAGCCACTACTCCCAAATCATTGAGAAGCGGGTGGAGATAAGGCGACAGCAGGAAGCTATGTTTGCCCTGGGTAGAGGAACGGTTACCGATTGTCTGGCAACCATCAAGGCCGAAGCGGAAGCCCGTCTGCAAAGGGAGATTCACGCTTTGGAGCAGATTCGGGTCCTTTTACAACGCGATCATATTTTGGTTCAATTGCCAACACTATCTGAAGAATGAAGAGAAGAGGCTGGATTACTATAGTGATATTTTCTTTTACGGCCCTGTGTGTGAGTTGCCGTGAGGAGGTGCATCCCGATGCATATGGCTATTTTGAGGCACAGGAGTGGATTGTACCTGCCGACGGCACGGGGAGGATTATCTCCTTTCTGGCCGAAGAGGGTGCCTTTCTGCAAAAGGATCAAGTGGTGGGATATATCGATACGGTGCGCCTCTCCCTGCAAAAAGGGGAGATTCGTGCGCGGATCAAGGCCCTGATGCTCTCGATACCCGATGCTCCATCGCAATTGAATGTAATCCGTGAGAAGAGGAGTGTATTGCAACGGGAGAGGGAGAGAGTGGCTAACCTGCTTCGCGCCGGCGCTGTCGACCAGAAGCAGATTGACCGGATTGACGATGAAATGGGTGTGCTCGATCGGGAGTTATCGGCTCTCTCCAGTACGTTGAGTCGCACTTCGGCTTCGCTTCTGTCGCAGGTGGAGTCGCTGGATATGCAGCTGGCATTGGTTGAGGATCAGATTGCACGGTGTGTGTTAAAGAATCCCGAAGAGGGTTTGGTACTCGACCGTTACGTGAAACTGCATGAATATGTAACAATGGGTTCGCCCCTCTATAAACTGGCCAATTTGGATACGATGGAGTTGAATGCCTGGTTCTCGGGCAGCATGCTGTCTGAATTGCGTCGGGGAGGTTTGGCTCGGGTGGCGATGGTGATGCCGGGCGATACCGGAGCGTACTACAACGGAACTATTGTTCATATTGCCAGGGAACCGGAGTTTACTCCCAGTAGGGTTCAGTCGGCCGAGAGCCATTCGCATATGCTTTACAAGGTGAGGATTCGGGTGGTGAACGATGGAAAGCTGAAGCCCGGGATGCCGGGTGAGGCAACGATTGTGCGCGAATGATTGAAGCTCGTCATATCTCAAAACGGTTTCGCCGGTTCATGGCGCTAAATGAGCTCAGTTTCTCTGTAGAAAAGGGTGATATTCTAGCTATTATGGGCGCAAACGGCGCGGGAAAATCTACGTTGTTCGATATTCTTGCCACGCTCGATAGCGATTTTGATGGAGAGTTGCACATGCTGGGGAAAGAGGCCCGCAGCGCCAAACGGGAGATTCGCAAAAAAATAGGCTATCTCCCGGGTCGTTTTTCGCTCTATGGCGACCTGACTGTGCAGGAGAACCTTTCGTTTTTTGCTTCGGTGTATGGCGAGAAGGCAGAAAATGTTCACGGATCGCCCATCTGGGAGAGTCTGAAGCCGTTTGCTAACCGTCCTGCTGCTCTTTTGTCGGGGGGTATGAAGCAGAAACTTTCACTCTGTTGTGCGTTGGTCCATTCGCCCGATATTCTTTTTTTGGATGAACCTACAACAGGAATCGACCCCCGTTCGCGACATGAACTTTGGCAGGAGTTAAAGAGTCTTCAGCAGCGGGGCACTACGATTCTGGTTAGCACCCACTATCTCGACGAGATCAGCTATGCCAGCCATATTCTGTTTTTGCACAATGGGTCTCAACTGGCTCTCGACACCCCTGAGGGGCTGCTTGCGGGTTTTTCGAAACAGCTGGCATCGGTGACCGGATATCCTGCCTTCCACATAATACATGTGTTGAAGGAGATGCCCGAAGCGGAAAGTTGTTATCTCTGCGGAGAGTCGGTTCGTATGGTTTTCGGTGCAGGGTTTAACCGTGAGTTGTTGCCCGCCTATTGTATTCGGAAGGGCTTTGGCGATGTGGTAGTTTCGTGGGTTGAAGCCGAGATGGAGGATGTTTTCATGGATAAATTGTTGTGGAATTCATCAAATAACGGTTCTGCATGATGACAATCAGTACCGATAGACTCTCTCGAAAATTTGGCGATTTTACTGCTGTCGATCAGGTCTCGATGGGGGTAAAGCCGGGTGAGATTGTGGGCTTGTTGGGAGCCAACGGGGCTGGAAAGACTACACTCATTAAGATGTTGTGTGGCTTGCTGCGACCCACTTCGGGCAGTGCTACGGTAGCTGGTTTCGATATCCTCTCCCGGCCGGCGGGGGTAAAACGAGCCATTGGTTACATGGGTCAGTCGTTTTCGCTCTTCAACGATTTGACGCTCGACGAGAACCTTGTATTCTTTGGGGCACTCTACGGAATGTCGGCCAAACAGTCGCGCCAAAGGGGTTCGGAGCTGATGCATCAGCTCCCTTTGCATACCTTTTCGCGCCGTTTAGTGACCCATCTTCCCTCGGGGTGGCGTCAGATGTTGGCGTTTTCGGTGGCTATGCTGCACCGGCCGCAACTTCTTTTTTTGGACGAACCCACTAGTGGCCTCGATTCGGTGAGTCGTCGCGAATTGTGGAACCATATCAGCCTGGCTGCCGGTGAGGGGGTGTCGGTGTTGGTGAGTACCCATTATCTCGACGAAGCCTCCTATTGCCATACATTGATGGTAATGGAGAGGGGAAGGGTCATTTCGGTGGGCACTCCCCGGGCACTCCGATCGGCAGTAAAAGGGGGCAATCTGGTGAATCTTTTTTTGGAGCAGGAGGCATGAAGCAGCACAATCAGGTGGGAGCCATTGCGGTGAAAGAGATGAGGCATATTTGGCGTGATAAGCGCAGCATGCTGATACTTTTTGTATTGCCTGCTTTGATTGTAGCAATTTTTGGGTTTGTGCTTTCGTTCGAGATCAGGGATGTGGGTGTGGCAGTACTCTTAGCCGACAAGGGGCCGGAGGCGCGAGAATTGGTGGCAAAACTCGACGCCTCTGACGAGTTCAGGGTGGTTTCGTTTCTGGATCACCCTGATCGGATACCCGAGGTTTTGCGACTGGGCAATGTGAAGCTGGTGATGATAATTCCTGCGGGTTTTGGGTCGTTCCGAGAGCCCGACAGCACCCTGAGGCTCATTATTGATGGCTCCTATACCCGCGTGGCAACAGCGGTGGAGAGTGCTGCCAAACGGATTGCAAATCAGTATTGGCGCGAAAAGATATTATATGGCAGGGGGGTAGAGGTCGCGGCCGAGCCCGAGGTGCATTTCCTCTACAATCCCGAATTGAAGCGAGAGGCCATGCCGATTCCGGGTTTAATGATGATTATTTTTTTACTCGTTTCGTCGGTGATGTTTAGTATCAGTATGATCCGTGAGCGCGAAAACGGTACGGCGCGACTATTGATGTTGGCGCCGTTACAGAGCTATCGGTTGGTTGTCGGGAAGGCCTTTCCCTATTTGGGGATAGCCATCTTTCACATTCTTTCGGTGTGGCTGCTCAGTTACTACCTCTTTGGGGTTACGGTTGCGGGCACTCCTCTGCTCTTTTTCTTTATGTGCCTTCTTTTTGCTTTGAACGCCATGGTTTTTGGGTTGCTCATTGCTGCATGGGTTAATCGGCAACTGGAGGCGCTCATTATCTGTTGGCTCTTTCTTTTTATTCCCAATGTGTTTTTGTCGGGATTCATTTTTCCTTTGCAGAGTATGCCCGATGCCTTAAGCAGGTTCGCCTCTCTGCTGCCCGGTACGGCTTTTATGGATGCTTACAGGGGCATTGTATTCAGGGGTACCGGGATGGATATGAATCTCTTTTCGTTTCTTTTACTCGCACTGCCCGTCATTCCTGTGGCCGGTTTGGCGATGCTTGGCTTAGAAACCAGATATTCAAAGCGATGATTATATTGG
>CAYGID010000064.1:0-13427 GCA_964349835.1 uncultured Bacteroidales bacterium
CTGAGCCTTCCTAACTTTTCCATTTTAAGGACGTCAGTCGTATGTCTTGGCCAAATTGGCTCAGATCCTGATTTTCATTCCATTGATTATCAATCAAATAGATATGCAGTAAATCCTGCATCGGGTGAGGTATGCGCTGTCCGAAATCAAAACTAATTAATCCAAAAACAATTACCATGGGAAATCTACTTTATACAATCGCAATCATATTTCTTCTGGCGTGGCTGGTTGGATACTTTGGCTTTGATGTCGGAAACATGGTTCACATACTTCTGGTGATTGCCATTATTGCTGTTCTTCTGAGGGTTATCAGGGGGAGGAATCCTCTTTAATTATTATTTGTTATCACTAATCATTAACTATTTAAAATCATGAGTATGAGTGCAGGAAAAATGTTATTAGGTCTGGTGGTCGGTATCTCGGCCGGAGTATTGGTAGGCGTTCTGTTTGCCCCCGCAAAGGGTTCTGTTACCCGCAGAAAAATTGCCAGAAAGGGTGAAGCCTATGTCGATTCTGTAAAAGATGAGATAGATGAATATTCCGACATCATCAGCAGAAAGTTCGAAGAGATTAAAGAGGAGATTAAGGATGAGGTGGAGAAGGTGAAAACTTTGGTTGAATCCGGCAAACAGAATGCGAAGAGTTCCTTGAGTTAACGGTTCAAGACAACAACTATCCCATGCCATAAAATGTAAATCATGAATAACGGTACAAATCGCCTTGAGTCTCTTTTTGAGAGAACACAGGAATATAGCAGAATCAGCCTTGAAATATGGAAGCTAAAGGCTTTAGATCAAGCATCAAGCATGCTGTCGTCAATATTGTCACGTGCAATGGTTCTTTTTGTTTTGGCAATGTTCTTACTTATAGGGAGTCTGGGCTTCGCACTTTGGTTAGGTGAGATACTTGGAAAGATTTGGATCGGATTCATTATTGTGACTGCATTTTATGGCATGCTGGGGGTTGTTGTCTACGCTCTTATGCATCGGTGGATTAAGCAATCCTTGTGCAATTACATTATCCGACAACTACTAAAATAAATTCTTATGTACAACATCGTTTCCGCTAATGAGTTGAAGGAGGCAATCTGCTTGCTCGAAAGCAGGCGGACCATTCAAGGTGATTTGGTGAAGGAACAATTCGAAATGGTTCTTTTCGGTTCAGAATCTGCGGCCCCTTTGCATAGCATTTTAGCTAATGCGTTTGGTTCACCTCGTCTTAGAAAGGATATCCTTTATGCCTTACTGGGTTTAGCCGCAGGATATCTATCTAAAAAAGTGGTTGTTGGATCGTCGAGCGGCGTATTTAAGAAACTTCTCGGGTGGGGTTTGCAGTTTGGTGTTCCCATGATCTTGGCGAATAAAGCAATAAATGTAAGGTTGATACTTGAAAACGTGATTCATCGGTTCTTCGGAAAACCGGAAGCGGAATCTATTAGCAATCGTTTTAATTAATACGTGTAAGTAATGAACAAAGTAATCATACTCCCTTTTTATGCAAAGGCGTCGCTCTTATTGGTGGGACTGTACGTTTTTGTATATATGCTATTCCTGACAAAAGGGTTGTTGGTTCCATTAATTTTTTCCGCAATGTTCGCATCGGTTCTGAGTCCGGTGGTGGAGTTCCTGGTAAGAAAAAAACTAAACAGAGTGGTTGCAATCGCTTTGACTTTAATCGTTGTTATTGCAATTATCGCTGCCTTTAGCACCTTTCTCATTTCGCAGGTAAGTCGTTTTAATGAATCCTGGCCCATATTGGTCGAAAAATTCACCGAATTAGTCAATCAGTCCATCATCTGGACTTCCAACTATCTCGATATCGATACTCAGAAGATTATGCTTTGGGTTTCGGAGACTAAAACGGAGTTTTTCAATACCGGCAGTGCAGAAATTGGCAATACCCTTGTATTCTTTGGAAGCGGTGTAATGGTTTTGTTGCTGATACCGGTTTATGTATTCATGATTCTGTATTATCAACCCATTTTATTGGAATTTTTCAGAAGAGTGTTTGGCTCAAAAAATCGCAGTGAGGTAAGCGAGGTGATAGTTCAGGTAAAAACGGTTATACAGCTTTATCTATCCGGATTGATTCTCGAGGTCATCATCGTGTCGAGCCTCAACACGGCAGCTTTATTAATTCTGGGAATCGACTACGCTATTCTTTTGGGTATTGTAGGTGGAATACTGAATCTGATTCCCTATCTGGGAGGGGTTGTTGCCGTAGCGTTGCCCATGATGATTGCTTTTGTGACAAAGGCTTCGCCCTGGTCTCCTTTTTACGTGCTGGCAATCTATTATTTCATTCAATTGGTAGACAATAATTATATAGTTCCAAAAATCGTTGCATCAAAAGTTCGGATCAATGCCCTTGTGTCTATCATCGTAGTGCTTGCATTTGGTGCTTTATGGGGTATCCCCGGAATGTTTTTATCTATTCCTCTGACTGCGATTGTTAAACTCATCTGTGATCGGATTGAACCCGTGCAATCGATAGGATTTTTATTAGGCGATAGTATGCCCGCTTTTCCCCTGTTGACACTCCCTACACTAAAAAATAAAGGTCCATGAAAGAATCCAACAGTTTGCTCACTTCTGCTTACCGACGTTTCTGATGATTTCAATACATAACCTATTTCTATTATAAACTTAAAAATAATTGCAATGAGAACCGCACAAAACACAAATGGTGATGACTTTACATTCGCCAGTGACCGGTTAAATCGGTTAGTTCCACATAAGAGTTGCTTTCGCAGCTTGCGGAAGGGGTATTCACGTATATTCTCCAGCACCTGGCTTATGCTTCTGTTCTTGCCCCTTCTGATGTGGCAGTGCAAGGAGGATGATTTTCAGGGTGAATTAGTGGGTATATGCCCCGAGGTGATTTATACCGACCCTATTCGTGATACCATCAATGTAGCTCTTAATAAACAGGTGAGTGCTACGTTTAATGAGAACATGAATCCTCTAACGATTAACGAGGATACGTATCTGTTGCATCAAGGCACGACTCTCATTTCGGGGACGGTTACTTACTCGGGTGCTACGGCTCTATTTTCGCCCGATGATCCGTTCACGCCCAATACGGTGTATACGGGTACTATAACTACGGGGGCGCAGGATCCTATGGGGAACGCCCTTGAGGAAGATTATGTCTGGAGTTTTACCACCTTGCCGCAATACACGGTTCAACTCTCATCAAGCCCGACCGCAGGAGGAACAACCATGGGTGGCGGGCTCTATCTTAGGGGCTCAACTGTGATTGTTACCGCTCATCCGGGCATCGGCTATACCTTTATTAACTGGACAGAGGGCGATTTAGATGCTTCGCCAGATGAAAGCTATACCTTTACAGCGATGTCTAACAGAGGGTTGGTGGCTAATTTCAGTTTAAACGCCTATTCTTTGACGGTTCTTGCCGAACATGGTTCTGTAGAAAAGGATCCCATTCTGGCCTCTTATGCTCATGGTTCAACGGTTGAGCTCACAGCCACGCCTGAGGTAGGCTACACCTTTACCGGGTGGAGTGGTGATGCCACAGGTACCGATTCTCCGCTAACGGTAACTATGGATGCCAACAAGACCATTACTGCCAACTTTAGCCTGAATGCCTACACCTTAACGGTTATTGCAGAACACGGCTCTGTCGAAAAAGATCCGCTTCTTTTAGCGTACAATCATGGTGTTTCGGTGGTGTTAACTCCCGAGGCTGAGGTAGGCTACACCTTTAGCGGGTGGAGTGGTGATGCCACAGGTAACGACGATCCGTTAACAGTTACTATGGATGACAATAAGACGATTACGGCCCTCTTTACCCAGAATACCTACACCTTAACGGTTATTGCAGAAAATGGTTCTGTAGAAAAGGATCCTCTTCTATTAACCTACACTCATGGTGCTTCGGTGGTATTAACTCCCGAGGCTGAAGTAGGCTACACCTTTAGCGGGTGGAGTGGTAATGCCACTGGCAACGCCAATCCCTTAACGGTAACTATGGATGCCAACAAGACGATTACGGCCCTCTTTACTCAGAATACCTACACTTTAACGGTTGTGGCAGAGCATGGTTCGGTGGCAAAAAATCCCACTCTATTGGCCTACAATCATGGCGCTTCGGTGGTGTTGACTCCCTCACCTGAAGTAGGCTACACCTTTACCGGGTGGAGTGGTAATGCCACTGGCAACGCCAATCCGTTAACGGTAACTATGGATGCCAACAAGACGATTACTGCCAACTTTAGCCAGGATGCCTTCACCTTAACGGTTATTGCAGAACACGGTTCGGTAGCCAAAAATCCTCTTCTTTTGTCTTACACTCTGGGTGCTTCGGTAGTGTTAACTCCCACACCTGAGATCGGCTACACCTTTACAGGTTGGAGTGGTGATGCCACAGGCAACGACAATCCGTTAACGGTTCTGATGACCGGAAACAAGACGATTACTGCCCTCTTTACTGCGACTCCCCCAGTAGGTCCCGGACCGGTTGATTTTGGTTCGGCTATTGACTTCTCTGTTCTGACAAAAACCGGAATTTCTACCGACATCGGCACGCTCATTAATGGAAATATTGGAGTGAATCCCGCTGCTGCCGCTTCAATCACTGGTTTTGGATTAATTATGAATATCGGAGGTGCGTCATCGCATACGCCTATGGTTACGGGGAATGTCTTTGCACCCGACTATGCAGATCCCACTCCGGCCAAAATGGTAACGGCTCATGATGATATGCTGATTGCATACACGGCGGCTAATGATCTGGTAACTCCTGCTCCTGTTAATGAACTGGGTGGCGGAAATATCAGCGGTATGACCCTGGCTCCCGGTCTCTACAAATGGACTACTGGTCTATTGATTACCAATGCGGGTGTTACCCTTGAAGGCGGACCAAATGATACCTGGGTTTTCCAGGTTGCTCAGAATCTTACGGTGAATAATTCTGCTATTGTTACTCTGTTGGGTGGCGCGCAGGCCAAAAACATTGTATGGGTTGTAGCAGGACAAGCCACTTTGGGAACTGATACCAATTTTAAAGGATCCATTATGGCCTACGAACTGATTTCTCTGGATACCGGAGCAAGTGTGACGGGTAGATTATTCTCGCAAGCGGCTGTTACATTAAATACCAATTGCGTGGTGATTGAACCCGATTAAGGAGCCGGTTTTGCCCGATTTGTTTATCCCCCCTCCCAAGGGGGGGGTGAACTAACCTTCAAATAACTAACACATTAATATTAAAAACATCCTATTATGTTACGAAGTATAGTATTCTTTATCATTTTGTTGATGGGATCTTTCGCATCGACACAAGCGCAGACGGTAGAACGGCCACAACCTAAAGTGATGTTTGGCTTCTCGGCTGCCGCTAATATGAATTTCTTTTCGGGTACCACTCAAACCATAAATTCCGCTTTGGTGGCTCCGGGTGCTTTCCATGAAGGTTTTGGCGTTCGTCCGTATGGCTCTTTATTGGTAGAGTACCGACCGCATCCTGTTTGGGGGCTCATGTTAAATCTTGGCTATGATGGTCGGGGTGGAGAGTTCGATGGCGTAGACGCCCCTTGTAATTGCCCTGAAGAATTAGAAACCTCTTTAGCCTATTTTACGATTGAACCCAGTTTGCGCATTGCCCCTTTTGCATCGAATTTATATCTCTTTGTGGGCGGTGGGCTTGGCATAAACATTAACAAAGGGTTTGAGTACACCCAAGAGTTAAAGCCTGATACCGATGGAGACTTCAGTGCTATTCGGAAGAATTTATTTTCGGGGCACATCGGAGCCGGATACGACATTCCGTTATCTTCAGCTACCAAAAGAACGCAGGTGTTTTTCTCGCCTTTTGTATCGTATCATCCCTATTTTGGCCGCGATCCCCGTTCTATCGAAAGTTGGTCGATCCAATCGCTCAGGGTGGGCGCTGCAATAAAATTCGGAAGGGTCCGTCAACGTCCCGAAGCCGAAGAGTATATTCCTGTGGTGGCTCCTGTGGTGAAACCAGTTATCGACGAAGGGGTTGATTTCTCGGTAGTTGCTCCTTCAAGAATTGAGGCGCGACGCACAGTAAGAGAGACGTTCCCTCTTCGTAATTATGTCTTCTTTGAGGAGGGGCGATCGTCGATACCTAATCGGTATGTTGCGTTAAACAAGGAGGAGGCAATTCGTTTTAAGGAAGGCCAATTTCAAGATCCGGAGCCAACCGATTTGAGTGGCAGATCACAGCGTCAATTGTCAATCTACTATAATATTTTGAATATAGTGGGCGATCGTATGCGGGTGAATCCTGATGCTAAGATTGCATTGATCGGAGCTTCAGCGGGGAATGGTCCTCAACTTGGAAAGGAGTATGCCGAATCGGTTAAACGCTATTTGGTGGATGTATTTGCAATCGGAGAGTCAAGAATCACTACCGAAGGACGCAATTTGCCTTTGGTTCCTTCGGAGAAACCCGGTGACAAAAAATTCCTTGCTCTGCTTAAAGAGGGCGATCGGAGGGTAGATCTTACCAGCACGTCGAACGCTCTGCTTGCGCCGCTTCAAGTTGTGGCTCTGGAAGACGACTCGAGGAGTAATATGTTAGTCTTCAAAATGGAACCTAAGACCAGAGGCCAGATTACCTCATGGACTCTTGATGTCACCGACGAATCTGGAACGAATCAGCGTTTTGGTCCCTATACCAGTTCGCAGGAAAGTATCTCCGGCAATGTCATTCTGGGCAATCGTTCGGATGGCAACTATAAGGCGGTGATGCTTGCGAAAACCAAATCGGGAACTGAAATCAAAAGAGAGAGTAATTTTCGCCTTGCAAAGAATACTACGCCTGTTGAAGATGGGCTTCGCTACAGTATTCTCTTCGACTTTGATCATGCGCAAACAGTAACGACCTATGAGAAATTTCTAACAGAAGTTGTGGTTCCGCTTATTCCCAATGCAAGTACAGTGGGCATTCACGGATATACCGATATTATTGGTAATGAAAGTTATAATATGTCGTTATCGAAACGACGTGCCAATGATGCGCATAAGATTTTGCAACAGGCCCTGAATAAAGCGGGTAAAAGAGATGTCAAATTCGATGTCGGCGGATATGGTGCTGATACAAAACGGGCTCCTTTTGGAAACAGACTCCCCGAAGAGCGTTCGTACAACAGAACGGTGATAATTGATATCGCTGCTAAGCAGTAAGTCTTAATTAAGATAGGATTCAAAGTAAGGCTAGCTGAAAGAACCAAGAGATTGTCCCAAAAGGGAGTCAAGAGCAAGATGCTGATAATGATCTAATCCGGATTATATTTTGGAATTTGATTATTGGCAATCAAACTGCAATGCAGTGATTGACTTCCTTTTGGGACATTATCTTTTAGTGGAAAGCAAAGGATTTTTGGTTGCAGTAAAGGTATGCATAGTTAATAACCCCAAATAGAATGGATCGTCATGATATAGAAAAGTCAAAAGCCATCAATATTGTTGAAATCATTGAATATCTGCCTAATTCGATTGTCAGCAAAACAATATCCAAAAAGCTGACCGGCAGTATCAGTATCTCATCACTTGACAGTGGCGAGGGAATAACCGAGAAAATTTCGCCCTTCGATATTGTTATTCAGATAGTGGACGGGAGCGCTGAAATTATTATCGACGGAAAAGCTAATTTATTGGATACGGGTCAGTTAATAGTGTTGCCTGCTAATATCTCTAATATCATTAAGGCCAATGAAAGGTTTAAAATGATAGTGACCATCATAAAAAGCGGTTACGAATAGCCGCAAAGGTCCCGTTAGCGTAGCCAAAAGAACTGGATGTATTAATAATAGTAAGCAATGGTTGAAGTTAAGAAGCATGGTATTATTTTAGAAAAAACGCTATTAGAATTTGAGAATGAGGGGGTATTGAATCCTGCAGCGATTCGGGATGGCGATAGTGTGCACCTATTTTATAGGGCGGTGCGCAACGGGAATCATTCCTCCATTGGCTATTGTCGACTAGACGGGCCTTTGACGGTTGCAGAGCGATGGGAGACCCCAATAATAGTTCCAGAATTGGCATATGAATCGCAAGGTGTTGAAGATGCGCGTATTACAAAGATTGACAATCTCTATTATTTAACCTATACCGCGTACGACGGCACTAATGCCAGAGGGGCTCTGGCTACCTCGAAAGATTTACGACATTTTAAAAAGCATGGTATCATTGTGCCGCATATAACCTATGCAGAGTTTGTGTTATTGGCTGAGTCGACGGGCAAGGTCGATATGAATTATTACCG
This sequence comes from uncultured Bacteroidales bacterium, assembly GCA_964349835.1. Lineage (GTDB taxonomy): Bacteria > Bacteroidota > Bacteroidia > Bacteroidales > UBA4181 > JAQVSH01. Next base: position 8,257 of record CAYGID010000064.1, read on the forward strand.
CAATCATAACTTTTATTATCAGGAGTCGGATCCTGAAAAGAAGATCCTCTTGTGGGATAAAAATGTGATCTTTTTTCCCCGTAGAATTGATGGGAAATTGTTTTTCTTTCACCGTATCCGCCCCGGAATTCAACTTGTTTCTGTTGCCAGTTTAAAAGATCTCACAAAAGAGTATTGGGCCGATTATTTTCTTAATCTGCACACGCATATTGTTCTTGATCCTATATACGAACACGAATTGAGTTACATTGGAAGTGGATGTCCTCCCATTGAAACCGAGCATGGCTGGTTACTCATTTACCATGGGGTACACAATACTAAGGCAGGGCTGGTTTACACTGCCTGTGCTGCGTTATTAGATTTGCATAATCCTTCGATCGAAATTGCCAGACTGCCTTACCCTTTGTTTGTGCCCGAATTTGAATGGGAAATGAGAGGTGAGGTTAATAATGTTGTTTTTCCTACTGGCACCTCAATATTTGGGAATACCCTGTTTATCTACTACGGCGCCGCCGATGAGAGGATAGCCTGTGCATCTGTCAACTTGCCCGAGTTGTTGGCCGAACTGCTCATTAATACTGTGAAGCATGAAATTGCACAATCATAAGCCTGATTCTCCTCAGATGCTACCCCAAGTGTTGGTTATTTCCTCCTATCCGCCCAGGGTGTGTGGTATCGCAACCTATTCGCAAGATTTAATCATTGCGCTAAATAGCAAATTTGGCGCTTCCGTCTCAATTAAGGTTTGTGCGCTGGAGTCGGAAGTCGACCATTTCAACTACACCAACGAAGTAGAATATATTCTACACACTTCGGATCCACTTGATTATAGCAGATTGGCTCAAAGTGTGAATCAAAATAGCCAAATTAAGCTCGTATTGGTTCAACATGAGTTTGGCCTTTTTGAGGGTCATGAAGGGGCTCTCTGTGCGTTATTGAGCGAAATCAGGCAACCTGTAATTATCGTTTTTCATTCGGTAATACCTCTCCCCAATGAATACCTAAAGCTGGAAGTTCAACGCCTGGTGGCCCCGACGGTCTCGATTGTAGTGATGACAAGAACATCTGCAAAGATTCTCGAGAATGATTATGATATAGATTCGGCAAAGATTACTGTCATTGCACACGGCACCCATTTGGTGCCCCATTTAAGCAAAGAGTTCTTAAAGCAAAAATATGGGCTGACAGGAAAAATGGTATTAACAACCTTTGGGTTATTAAGTGCCGGAAAAAGCATTGAAACTACGTTGGAATCGCTCCCCGAAATCATAAAAAATAATGTAGATGTAGTCTTTCTGGTGATTGGGAAAACACATCCCATGGTCATTAAGTGGGATGGCGAAGTATACCGGGAGATGCTTGAGCATACCGTTGTTTCGCTGAAACTGCAGAATCACGTGAGGTTTATCAATCACTTTGTAGCATTGCCCGATTTGCTGGAATATTTGCAACTCACCGATATATATCTTTTTACTACAAACGATCCGCATCAGGCAGTAAGCGGCACTTTCGCTTATGCCATGAGTTGTGCCTGCCCTATCATTTCTACGCCTATTCCTCATGCCCGTGAAGTGTTAACTGAGGATACCGGAATTATTTTTGACTTTCGGAATGCACATCAATTAGCAGAAGGTGTTATTCTGCTATTGAATGATGAACCGTTACGTCGCAGTATTAGTTCGAATACATTGCAGAAAATTGTTTCGACCGCGTGGGAAAATTCGGCTGTAGCCCATGCGCTCTTATTCGAAAAGAAGTCGGCCGGCGAAATTGCTTTACACTATTCGCGTCCGGCAATCAACCTCAATCATGTAAAATCATTGACAACCGAGGTGGGAATCATTCAATTTTCGAAGATCAATCAACCCGATCTTACATCGGGCTACACGCTCGACGATAATGCAAGAGCCTTGATAGCCATGTGCATGCTTTATGAGCAAACGGGTGATGCGTTCGATGTGGAACTTATTGAAATCTATCTTCGGTTTATTGGTTTTTGTCAGCAGCCTGAGGGCGACTTTTTGAATTACGTGGATAAGGAGGGCCGGTTCACAGACCAAAATGCTATCAACCTCGATGATTCGAATGGGAGGGCAATTTGGGCGTTAGGATATCTCATTTCGCGTAGGTCGCTATTGCCGGCAGCTATGATTTCGAGGGCTGAGATCATCCTGAGCAAAGCCTTACCGTGTGTTGAGAAGATGCATTCCACTCGTGCTATGGCTTTTGCAATTAAGGGGTTGTACTATTTTGATTGCGATACAAAATTGCCTGAGACCCCCCTTTTGGTTACAACGTTGGCTAATCGGCTGGCGGGTATGTTCAAACACGAGGCTTCCGAAAAGTGGTTATGGTTTGAGAGTTATCTTACCTATGCCAATAGCGCTCTACCCGAGGCTATGTTGTGTGCCTGGATGATGACCGGAGAGGCTTTATATCTGGAGATTGCACGGAAGTCGTTCGATTTTTTGCTGTCGTCCACATTCAATGAGAATGGGATAGAGGTTATTTCCAATAAAGGGTGGTTAACTAAGGGAGAAGAAGCTGGTGAATTTGGCGAACAACCTATTGATGTGGCCTGCACAATCATGACCTTGAGGCAGTTTTATGAAGTGCTAAAAGATGAGAAACACCTCGAGAAACTCATCATTGCTTTCGATTGGTTTTTAGGAAAAAACCGGTTACATCAAATCGTATACAATCCTTGTACCGGTGGTTGTTACGACGGTTTGGAGGAGACCCATGTAAACCTAAATCAGGGTGCAGAATCAACCATAAGTTACCTTTTAGCGCGCGTAACAATCCAAGAATAATCATATGGAAGAGGGGTGTTCTCTTGAAGTCGCTGTAATAGTGGCCCATCCCGATGATGAAACATTGTGGTGCGGAGGTACTTTATTAAGCCATCCTTTCTGGAATGTGTTGGTTCTGACTCTTTGCAGGGCAAGCGATACCGAATGGGCGATTAAGACGACAGCTCCTTGCAACCGCCTTTAGATGAGAAATTTGATGATATAAGTGAGATAAAAATTGAGAAGGATGAATGTGATTGAAAGTCTGGTTTTACGGAGAAGGCTACTTATTATTTTCATAGTGAGTTGTTCTGTCGCTATGAGTTGTTCTCGAAAGGAAGTAGTTCCGGAAGAGAGTATCGTTCAGAAGTTTTATGCCGTTCATCGTGACTCGATGTATTGGCTCTCGTCGGACGAACGCGCTGCCAGAGCCTCAGAATGGCTTACTGAGATTCGGTTAGCAGAGCGTGAAGGGTTTGCAATAACAAGCGATTCAATTAATCGGCTTTTGACAGCCTTGTCGGATAGGCTTGAGCTGGATCCTGCCTTAAAGGCGAAAACGGATCAAAACATAACGGCCCTCATTTTAGACTTTATAAAATTCCTGCAGCAAGGGAATATCGTGTTCGATTTTGATGAGATCGCTGTTCACAGAGACTCCGTTTACCTTACACAATTCATCAATTTGCCAATTGATAAACCGGTTTCTACAATTATTTCGGATCTTGATTGTAAAGATCCTGATTTTCTGGTGTTAAGAAATTACCTGAATGACTCTATTAGTATAGCAGATACGCTGCGATACAAAACGATCGTTCTGGGAATGAACTATAGAAAGTACCTCACGGTTAATCGTCAACCCGAATACATTCTGGTTAATATTCCGCTAGCTGAAGTGGAATATTACAAGCAAAACGAGCTTGTATTGAAAATGCGTTCGGTGATGGGGCGAAAACTGAAACCTACGCCCACGATTGCATCATACATTACCAGTATAGTAACGTTCCCTTTTTGGAATGTGCCCCGGGAGATTGGTGTGAAAGAGATTCTGCCCAAAGTGCAAAAGGATGAAGCCTATTTAGAACAGCATAATTTTGATGTTGTCGATGCAAAAGGAAATGTATTGAACGATTCCCAACTGCATTGGAAGAGCTATAACGCAAAGAACTTTCCCTATTATTTTCGGCAATCAACAGGCATAAACAACTCTTTGGGTGTGTTAAAATTTAACATGAACAATCCCTTCAGTATCTTTTTGCATGCCACCAGTTATCAAGGCTCATTCGCCAACGATTTCAGGTTTTTAAGTCACGGATGTGTCCGATTAGAGAAGCCTTTTGCGCTCGCCGATGCATTGATGCGGGGTAATCTTAATTTAGAAGAGCTAAAGAAAGGCAAGGCCAACACTCGACCCACTACTCTGACTCTGCCTGATAGTTTACCCGTTTTTATCATCTATATGCCGATACGTATTGTGGGTAGTCAGGTTGCCCTACTGGATGATGTATATGGCTTAGTGAAGTAACGACGATTGGCAGATGTAAGCGTCATTTGGGTTGTAAACAAACAGACAGGTTCCCCCTTTAATCGCTTCAATGATGGGTTTATTCATCTCGGGAGGCAGGGATGGACAGCCTAAACTTCTGCCAAGTCTTCCGTTTTTCTTAATGAAATCTTCAGTGGCATAATTAGCCGCATGCATTATAATTTCGCGCTTTGAGGCATTATCATTAAACCCTTTTTCTACGCCTTGGAGCATCAAAGCGAAGCCGGTCTGTGAGCCGTTAATTGGAAGTTCGGTAATATAGAAGCCCAAGCTGCTTTTTAAAGAGCCTTCCTCGTTAGAGAAAGATTGTGCGAACTCATTGCCGGAATTTCTTCCATGAGCTACGTACGTATTGAATAACAGCCTTCTATTAGGTATATCGATTACGTATAACCGTTTCTTATTACTCGACTGCGAATAGTCGACGATAGTTACAATGTTTGGATTCTGGAGCTTGCCAAGAGAATCAAGTTTTTGCAATCCATTGACTGCGAGATGAAATACCTCTCTTGACAATCCGGTTTCGGCGAACTCTGCAGCACTATACAGATCAAAATTCACCGATGACGACGAAACGGGGCCTGCGGCATCGGCCAGGTTATTGACAGAACACAGAATCAACGCTATACAAATTACAATTTGCCTCATTGGGTAAAGGTATGCCAAATAGACCGAATACCCAGTTGTTCGGGTCAAATCGCCTTTTTTTCTGCAATAAAATAAATTTGTTATTAAAGTCTGCATTTTTTTCATTGATAATCCAATTTATTCGTATATTGCGGCCGTAAATTATTAAAAATCACAGTATGAGTAAAGGTGTTGTAAAATTCTTT
>CAYGID010000065.1:0-5243 GCA_964349835.1 uncultured Bacteroidales bacterium
TTCCTGTCGTTTCGTGAAAGTTTTATTGAGCTTGGGTGTATCAACACACATCAGATTGAGGCAGCATACCCCGATTATAACAGAAATAACCTTACTCGTTGGGTGAACCAAGGTCTATTGACCAAGTTGCGTAATGGATACTATTCGTTTCCGCAGTTGAAAAGCAAATCGCAATTTGCGCTCTACATATCAAACCGTATCTATAAGCCTTCGTACATCAGCCTGCATACGGTACTTGCCTTCTATGGAATAATCCCCGAAGCAATAACCCGGATTACTGCAGTTTCAACCATGAAAACAGCCGAGTTTCAGAATGATTTCGGTTTGTACGCCTACAAAAGCATGCACGAAGCGCTTTATTTTGGCTATGAATTGAAACCGTTTGGCAATCGCACCATTCTGCTCGCTTATCCCGAAAAGGCACTCCTAGATTTACTCTATTTATATCCGTTTTATAATACCGAAGAGGCGATGAAAGATTTGAGGTTTGACGAAGAGTATCTTTCTACCGACCTTGATTTGGCACGACTGGATGATTTTACCGCCCGATTTGAAAACAAGGCTCTAGAAAAGCGCGTTACATTGATGCGAACAATCTACTCGTTATGATAGATTTAGAACAGATTAAAGGCTATTTTCCTGTTGCGTCTGACAGAGCCGGATTATGGATATTTGGCAGCAAAAAAAGGCGTTCATAATAAGGAGGAGTTGAAACAAGCTCTCTCGGAGGTTGCCGACAGTACCGACCTGAATAAGAAATACCGTGATTTTGAGCATCTGTTGTTTACTACGCGTAATGCCGAAAGGGTATTGCGTTTCGGCGAATTTGTAAAAGAGTTATAGCCTGCGAGACAATCAGCAAAAGAAAAAACAGCTAACCATCAAACATGTTGATTGTTAGCTGTTTTCTTGTACCCAGAGCCGGGATCGAACCGGCACAGGGGTGAACCTACTGGTGTTTGAGACCAGCGCGTCTACCAATTCCGCCATCTGGGCCTTTCGGGGAAACCCTGTTAGGGTTCCGTCCGGGGTGCGAAATTAGAACAATTTGTCAAGATGCAATAGGATGGGTCTTCTTTTTTTGATTTTGGGCTATCTTTACGGTCTATAGCGTACGTTTAATCCTTTGTTGTTATATGGGTATTCTCTTTTTCAGGCCTGGTTTTCGTTCTGTCGGGGCTGGTTTTCGTTCTGTTGGGGCCGGTTTTCCTTTCGCTTTCGTGGCTTTTCGGGCGTCATGTCTCTTTGTTTTGCTTGTATTTTCGCTTGTTTGGCCCATCCATGAGGTGGCTGGCCAGACGGCCGTTCCTCCGGTTTCGGTTCACGCCGTTACCGATCTCTCGCACGAATTTACCTTCTATGCCGACAATCGGTTTTATCAGCAATATTTGCCGCAGGGAAAGGGGGTTGTACATTGGGCCTCTCTTACGAGCTGCGATTTGTCGAATGTAAACCTGTTGATACTGCCGGGATGTTTTCCACAGCTGAGCTATACCGAAAAGGAGATCGATTTTGTGCACGATTTTTTGGTTGATGGCGGGGGCGTTCTGATTTTTGGCGATGCACAAAACCGTTCACAGAATAACCTGCTTGAGGCTTTCGGTGCCCGGTTTGAGCCGGAGGCCTCCTATCCGCTTTCTGCGGCAAGAGGAATTGTGATAGATACCTTGCGGAGCGGCTCGCTTTCGTACCTGCACTTTTCTAAAAAGAGGAGGTGGACTGTGCTGGTGAGTGATTCGGAGCGGCGTCCGGTGATGGCTCAGATCGGTGTGGGAAAAGGAAAATTGTTGGTTGCCTCTCGCAACTTGGCAGGAAAAAATCCAAACGCATCCGATTCGATCCATGCCTCATTGTGGAAACCTCTTTTGCCGCAGTTGGCTGCCGGAAAGCGCATTAACCCGATGGCTCCTCTGCGGGCGTTGGGTATGGAGCGTGTGGATCATGCCGAAACCCGGAATGGGTTAACTCTTCGCTATAACGAGAATCTGAAACCCTTTGCCGATGAGCTGTTTTCGCTTACCACGCAGACGCTTCCCTTTGTGGAGTATCGCATGGGGGTTCCTCTTTCGGAGGGGATGGCTACCGATTTTTTGCTGCTTCCCACCGACGGAGGCGGATTTTCGAGCGGAAAGCTGGTGGCTTTGGCTGCCTGGTGGGACGGTTTCCCCAACAACCGACCCAGTATGATTGAGTTAATCGTTCATGAGGCGGTGCACTCGTGGGTGTTGCCGCTGCCTGAGGTGTGGAATGAACCCATTGCTACCTATATGGGCAATCTGGTGATGATGGATATGGGGTACCGCGAAGAGGGCGAGAAGAGGATTGCCCGTCAGATAGCCCGTGCCACGCGGCACGATCCCGGTATGAACCGTTACGACCTCGACGGAAAGGCTGTCGACGGTTCGGCGCCACTTGTGGGGGCTGCTGCCAACGACCTGCATTGGGGAAAAACTTTTTGGATTCTGGAGACTTTGCGTAAGGAGAAGCCCGATGTTTTGGCGGCCTATTTCAGGGCCAAGCGCGAGATGACCTCCAAGAACCGAATCACCCGTACCGACATGAGCAATACGGTATCGTTGCTTAGTCTCGCCATGGGGCGCGATCTGTTTGCATGGTTTCGAGCACAGGGTATCGACGTAAGCCGCGAACGGGCACAGGTGCGATTTTAGAGGAGCGGAGTAAAAATGCGTGCCAGCGACTCTTTCCAGTGGTAGTGTCGCGGACGAGTCTGCCACTCTTTCAGGGTGAGGAGTTTGCTTTGCTTGAGATCCAACATAAAGCGGTTCCGCAGTTCGAGGGTAATCTCTTCGTTGTAAATCAAGGCATTGATTTCGAAATTCTGGTCGAAACTCCGGATGTCTATGTTGGCAGTCCCAACCGAACTAAAGCTGCGGTCAACCATCATCACCTTGGAGTGTGTAAATCCCTTTTCGTATAGATACACCTTCACACCGGAGGCAAGCAACTCCGAAATGTACGACATCGTGGCCCAGTAGGTCATGTGCGAATCGGATTTCGCCGGGAGCAGAATCCGCACATCTACGCCGCTAAGTGCCGATGCCTTGATGGCGGTGAGGATACTCTCGTTGGGAATGAAGTAGGGCGAGGTGAGGAAGAGCTCCGATTTGGCCGTAGCAATGGCAATAAAATAGGCCTGCATGATGGAGGCCCACTCCGAATCGGGGCCGCTTGCCACCACCTGCACCATGCACTCTCTTTGGGTGGAGAGTTCGGGAAAGTAGAGAGGGGTGGCTTCTACAATCTGTTGGCTTACAAAGTACCAGTCGGCCATAAAGATCATTTGTAGTGAGTAGACCGCCTGCCCCTCGATTCGCAGGTGGGTGTCGCGCCAAATGCCCAACTCTTCGCTTCCCATGATGTAGCGGTCGGCAATGTTTAACCCCCCTACGAATCCTTCTTTTCCATCGATTACAATTATTTTCCGGTGGTTCCGGTAATTAATCTTATTGGCCAGAGGATAGAACCATAATTTGACCGGCATAAAGGGGTAAACCTCTACGCCTGCATCGGTAAGCGAGCGGATAAACTTCTTGTCGAGGCTCCAGCTGCCCACATCGTCGTAAATCATTCGTACGGTTACCCCCTGACGCGCCTTTTTTATGAGCAGCTCGCGGACTTTATTGCCCAGCCTGTCGTTTTCTATGATGTAATACTCCAGGTGGATGTGGTGTTTGGCTGCCTCTAGCGAATGGAGAATCGACCGAAAGGTGGCCCGACCATCGTTAAGAACCTGAAGGTGGTTTTGATCCGAAAGAATGGCTTTTTCGGTGTTAAAGAGCAGTTTGGCTATGTTAACCTTGGCGCCTATCTTTCGGGTGCCCGATGCATTCTTTGGCAGTCCGATTCCTTTTGCGGCCGCCATCTCTCTGATTCTGATCAGGTCGGAGAGTCCCTTACGCGAAAAGATCTTCTCTTTTCGGTAGTTCTTTCCGATAGAAAAGTAGAGCAGGATGCCAAAAACGGGTAAAAAGATGATAACCAAAACCCAAGAGATGGTTTTGGGTGGATCGCCCTTTTGCTGAATAACCGTTACAACGGTAAACAGAACCGTAATGAGGTAAATCAGTCGGATCCAAAAGTCATAAGATAGCGGTTCAATCGACATCTTTTTCAGCAGCTCCTAATCCGGCAAGTTGTCCGGTAAGAGCCTCTATTTTTTTCTGCGTATCGGCCTGTTTCTTTTGTTCGTTCTGAAGTACTGCCTGAGGGGCGTTCTGAACAAAACGCTGGTTGTTCAATTTTGTCATCACCGAAGCCAGGAAGCCCTCCAGATATGCGAGTTCTGAACTGATGCGGGCCATTTCGCCGGCCATATCGATTTTCCCGGCCAAAGGAATGTAGAACTCGGTGGTGTCGCAGATAAAGGAGAGGGCCCCTTCGGGCTTTTCGGATACCTGTTTAAGCTCCGATAGATTGCACATTTTTACCAATACCTCTGCAAAAGGAATCTCCCCTCCGGCCAGAAGAGGAAGCGGCTCTTTATTCGCAATGTTCTTCTCCTGGCGGATGGTTCTCACCGAACCGATAATCGACTTAACCAGCTCAAAGCGGCCAAGCAACCCGGCATCGAACGGCTTGGCATCGGGCCAGGTTTCCACCATCAGGCTCTCGCCTTCGCGTGGCTGGTTGAGGAGTTGCCACAGCTCTTCGGTGATAAAGGGCATAAAGGGGTGCAGCAGGCGGAGTAGCGTGTCGAAAAATCCGAGCGTTGAGCGGTAGGTAGCCCCATCGATGGGTTGCTGGTAGGCAGGCTTAACCAGCTCGAGATACCACGACGAAAATTCATCCCAGAAGAGTTTGTATACATTCATCAGCGCTTCCGACAAACGGTATTTGTCGAATTGGTCGTTTAGATCGCCGATGTTTTTTTGCAGAACCGCATCGAACCAGGCGATGGCAACTTTTGCCGATTCGGGTTGAGGAAGGGTCTCGTCAACCGACCATCCCCTTACAAGCCTGAATGCGTTCCAGATTTTGTTGTTAAAGTTGCGGCCCTGTTCGCAGAGGGCCTCATCGAAGAGGATATCGTTTCCGGCAGGAGCCGAGAGCAGCATGCCCATACGCACACCATCGGCACCGAACTGCTCAATCAGCACCAGAGGGTCGGGCGAGTTGCCAAGCGATTTTGACATTTTACGGCCCAGTTTGTCGCGCACAATCCCGTGCAGGTAGACATTGCGGAAGGGAGGGGTTCCCATCCATTCGTATCCGGCCATAATCAT
>CAYGID010000065.1:5343-7944 GCA_964349835.1 uncultured Bacteroidales bacterium
GTAACGAAGGTAGTAGAGCTTGCTTCGCACCTCTTTGTGAATCACCTCTTCGTCCGAAAGGGCTGTCTGTGCGGCAGGATCCCAGTTCACCATCCGCACACCCCGATAGATTTTGCCCTTGTTAAACAGATCTACAAAAACACGGATTACACTTTCGGAGTAATCGGGGTTCATGGTAAAGTTGGTCCTTTCCCAGTCGCACGAGGCGCCCAACTTTTTGAGTTGCTGCAATATGATTCCCCCGTGTTTTTCGGTCCATTGCCAGGCATGTTGCAGGAACTCTTCGCGGGTAAGATCGGCCTTCGAGATGCCCTCAGCTGCCAGTTTGGCCACTACTTTGGCCTCAGTGGCAATGGAGGCGTGGTCGGTGCCGGGTACCCAGCACACATTTTTCCCCTGCATACGAGCCCTGCGCACCAGCACATCCTGAATGGTATTGTTGAGCATATGACCCATGTGCAACACACCCGTAACATTAGGCGGCGGAATCACCACACTAAAGGGTTCGCGCGCGTCGGGACGGGAGTGGAAAAGTCCATGTTTTTGCCAATAGTCATACCACTTTTGTTCGGTTGAGGAGGGCTCGTATTTTGAGGGTATTTCCATGATATGTAATAGCTTATATAAGGGAAGGCTCGATGTTATCGCGCAAAGTTACAAATTTTCGACAGATGGCGACCCTTTTGCCGCCCGTAATGGCGTTTTAGGCAACGACCTTACCGCTTTCGTAAAAAAGAGTTATCTTTGCGTCAGCCGATGCGTGTAAAAGAGATTGGTGTAACAACGGATTAAGTTTATTAATCGGAATCGATATGAAAAAGATCGCGTTTTTATCAGTTTTGCTGATGTTGGCCTGTAGCTTGAGCTGGGCTCAAAATTCGGGCAGAAAGGTTGTACGACTCAAAAAGACAGAGGCGGCCGCCGAGACAACCGCGAAAGGGAAGAGCACTGCAACCAAAGGCGCCAAGATTCAGTTCGATAAAATGGTTCATGATTTTGGAAAGATAGCATACGAAGGCAATGCAACCGTCACTTTCACCTTCACCAATAAGGGCGAACTTCCACTGGTCATTATCAATTGCAGGGCCACATGTGGCTGCACTGAGCCCAAGTGGTCGATCGAACCGGTGAAACCGGGCGAAAAGGGTGAGATTACCGTGAGTTACAATACCCAGATAACAGGGCCTTTTAATAAGCCTATTACGGTACTTACCAACGCCGATACCTCTTCAGTTGTTCTTACCATCAAGGGTACTGTCGACAGCCCTCAATTGTCATCCTCACAGGCCCGATAGCCCATTATTTTTCTTTCGTATGCCCTCAGTTTCTGCCCGCGGGGAAGAGATGCCAGCCTCACCCATCCGCAAACTTGTACCTCTTTCCGATCAGGCAAAAGCCCGCGGAGTGAAGGTGTATCACCTGAATATCGGCCAGCCCGACCTTTCTGCGCCCGATGTGGCACTCGATGCCATCCGAAATATAGATCGTAAAGTGTTGGAATACAGTCCAAGCGATGGATGTCTAAGCTATCGAAAAAAGCTTACGGAATATTACGCCCGTTTCAATATTTCGGTTACGCCCGAAGATATTATTGTAACTACCGGAGGCTCGGAGGCTGTGCTTTTTGCCTTTTTGTCGTGTCTCGATCCGGGCGACGAGATTATAGTGCCCGAACCGGCCTATGCTAATTACATGGCCTTTGCCATTTCGGCTGGGGCGGTAATCCGGTCGGTGCCTTCATCCATCGAAGAGGGGTTTGCTCTACCTCCGATCGAAAAGTTTGAGGCTCTTATAACCCCGCGAACCAAAGGCATCCTGATTTGCAATCCCAATAATCCTACTGGATATCTCTATACCCGCAGCGAAATGTACCAGATTCGCGATCTGGTAAAAAAATACAATCTCTATCTCTTTTCGGATGAGGTGTACCGCGAATTTTGCTACACGGGAGCCCCTTATATTTCAGCCTGTCATTTGGAAGGGATCGAAGAGAATGTGGTTTTGATTGATTCGGTGTCGAAACGGTACAGTGAATGCGGTATTCGGATTGGTGCCCTGATTACCAAGAACAGGGCGCTTCGCTCAACTGTGATGAAATTTTGTCAGGCCCGTCTGAGCCCTCCTTTGCTGGGCCAGTTGGCTGCCGAGGCCTCGCTCGATGCGCCCGAAGATTACATGCTTGACATGTATAACGAGTATGTGGAACGACGCAAATATCTGATAGACAGAATCAATAAAATCCCCGGATGTTACTCTCCCATTCCCATGGGAGCCTTCTACACGGTAGCTCGCCTTCCGGTAGATGATGCCGACCGGTTTTGCGCCTGGTGTCTGGAGTCGTTCGAATATAAAAAGCAGACCATCTTCATGGCCCCCGCTTCGGGATTTTACATCACCCCCGGTATGGGATTTAACGAGGTGCGACTGGCCTATGTGATAAAGAAGGCCGATCTGAAAAATGCCATGGATTGTCTTGAGGAGGCGCTGAAGGTCTATCCGGGTCGGACTGTCTGATTGTTGTCGGATAGTTGCCGCCATACAGCGCAGTGATGACTATCAGACAGGTCTGAACATAATATCAGGTAGCGCTGAATCTCTATC
>CAYGID010000065.1:8044-13354 GCA_964349835.1 uncultured Bacteroidales bacterium
TATCAGGTAGCGCTGAATCTCTATCCGTTAGTGTATTGATTTAGATCAGGTAGCGCTGTTGTAGCAGTTCATCCATCTCTTTCTGAATCTCTTCGGCTTTTTGGCGGGCCGTCTGATCGAAGGTGTCGCTGCTATCGGCATGAATAATAGCGCGCGATGAGTTAACCAACAGTCCGCACTGGCTGTTGAGCCCTACCCGCGACACCTCGCGAAGACTGCCTCCTTGTGCACCTACCCCCGGAACCAGCAGAAAGTGGTTGGGAACCAAACGTCTAACGGCCTCAAACATCTCGGGTTTCGTGGCGCCTACTACATACATCATGTTGTCTTCGTTGCCCCACCTTTTCGAAAAGTCGAGCACTCTCTCAAAGGTGCGCAATCCGGAGTATTTGTCTTCCATGAACTGGAAATCGGCAGCTCCGGGATTAGATGTCAGTGCCAGCATGATGGCCCATTTTCCGGGATATTTCAGAAAGGGGGTGATGGAATCCTCGCCCATGTAGGGAGCCAGTGTGATGGCGTCGAAGGGCATCTGCCTGAAAAACGCAGCGGCATATTTTGCGGCTGTATTGCCAATATCGCCTCTTTTGGCGTCGGCAATCAGGAAGATACTGGGATATTTCTCTTTGATATATTCTGCTGTTTTCTTGAGGTTTACCCAGCCTGTCACCCCGTGCACCTCATAGAAGGCCAGATTGGGCTTATATGCTACGGCAAAAGGAGCTGTGGCATCGACAATACGTTTGTTGAACTCGAAAAGGGCGTCGGGACTCTTTTTCAGAGAGTCGGGAATCAGGGCATAATCGGGGTCGAGCCCAACGCAGAGGTAGCTGCGTTTCATGCGAATCTGGGTAAATAGGTCGAATGCGCTCATAGCGGTGCTGTTTTTGCCTGGATGTTAAATTTCGGTCTCTTTGAGCCTTTCTGCATTTTCGGCCATCTGGAGTTTGTCGATTAACTCCTGCAGGTTACCGTCGATGATATTTTGTAAGTTGTAAAGCGTGAGATTAATGCGGTGGTCTGTGATACGTCCCTGGGGCCAATTGTAGGTGCGAATCTTTGCCGAACGGTCGCCGGTGGAGACCATAGTTTTCCGTTTCGTGGCAATCTCGTCGAGATACTTTGAGTATTCGAGGTTATAGATGCGTGTGCGCAGTTCGCCCAGTGCTTTTTCAAAATTTTTGATCTGCGATTTCTCATCCTGGCACTGCACCACGATTCCTGTGGGAGCATGGGTAAGGCGAATGGCCGAATAGGTGGTGTTAACCGATTGTCCTCCAGGGCCCGATGAGCAGAAGGTGTCTTTGCGCACATCGCTCATGTTGAGTTCGATGTCGAACTCTCCTGCTTCGGGGAGTACTGCAACGGTGGCGGCCGAGGTGTGCACCCTGCCTTGCGTTTCGGTCTTGGGAACCCTTTGCACCCGGTGTACGCCCGATTCATATTTGAGGATACCGTATACCCTGTCGCCTGTAACGTTAAATACAATTTCCTTGTAGCCCCCTGAGGTGCCTTCCGACAGATTAGTCACCTCTATTCTCCAACCTCTGTTTTCGCAGTATTTCTGGTACATGCGAAACAGGTCGCCGGCAAAGATTCCCGCTTCATCTCCGCCGGTTCCCGCCCGAATCTCCATAACCGCATTCTTATCGTCTTCGGGATCGGAGGGAAGCAGTAACAGTTTTATCTCTTCGGCCATGGGTTCAACCTGCCGGGTAAGGAGATCCAGTTCGGCTCTGGCCAGATCGCGCATCTCCTCGTCTTTCTCTTGCGACAGAATGCCTTTGGCATCTTCAATGTTGCTGATAATATTGCGGAACTTGTCGTAGGCGGCAATGAGGGGTTCAAGGTCGCGATACTCTTTGTTCAGCTTTATGTAGCGTTTCATGTCGGAGGTGACATCGGGATCGGAGATCTGCTGACGGGTCTCCTCAAAACGAAGTTTTATGGTTTCCAGTTTTTCCAGGAGGGAGTGATAGGGCATAATTTTAAAGGCCTTTTGTGCAACGGGCAAAGGTAGTAAGTTTTTTGATGGGAAATTTCATGTACTTTTGGCAGGTATTACAGAACAGACCATTTCATGAGAAAGCGAGTAGATTTTTTGGTTATTGGCAGCGGCTTGGCGGGGTTGAGTTTTGCTCTGAAGGTTGCCGACGCAGGTAAGGTTTGTTTGGTTACTAAATCGCGCCTCGACGAAAACAACACCTCCTTTGCACAAGGAGGCATTGCGGCGGTTTCGCAGTTGGCCGACAGTTGGGAGAAACATATCAACGACACGTTGATAGCGGGCGATGGAGTTTGCGATGAGGAGGTGGTGCGCATGGTGGTGCAGGAGGCTTCCGGTCAGATTCAGCAATTAATTGCTTGGGGAACTCGCTTCGATCAGGACGAAAGAGGCGATTATGACCTTGCCCGTGAGGGAGGCCATTCGGAACACCGCATCTATCACCACAAAGACAATACAGGTTCCGAAATTCAACGCGCCCTCAGCGAAAGGGTTCGTAGCCATCCGAACATTGAGATTCTTGAGCACCATTTTGCCGTAGATCTGATTACCCAGCATCACCTCGGGGTTCAGGTAAAAAGGTACCACACTGATATACAGTGTTTTGGCGCATACGTAGCGCAAGCCTTAACCAACACCATCATGACCATTGAGGCTGGGATTACGGTGCTTGCCTGCGGTGGAACCGGCAATATCTACGCCACAACAACCAATCCTTCGGTGGCTACCGGCGATGGGATTGCCATGGTTTACCGGGCCAAGGGGTTAATAGACGATACCGAATTTGTGCAGTTTCATCCCACCTCGCTTTACAATCCCGGGCAGCGCCCGTCGTTTCTCATTACCGAGGCTCTGAGGGGTTTCGGGGCCATCCTGCGAACTCCCGATGGTGAGGAGCTGATGCTGAAGTACGACGAGCGCGGCTCGTTGGCTCCCCGCGATATTGTGGCCAGAGCCATCGACCACGAAATGAAACTGCACGGATTTGATCACGTCTATCTGGATGCTACCCACCTCAATAGCGAGGCATTGGTGGCTCACTTTCCTAACATCTTTAATAAGTGCATGGAGTTGGGTATCGACATGCGCAGTCAGTATATTCCGGTTGTGCCTGCAGCCCACTATTTCTGTGGAGGAATCCGTGTCGACATGCGGGGTCGAACTGCCATTAACCGCCTTTATGCATTGGGCGAAACCGCCTGCACCGGTCTGCACGGGGCTAACCGGCTTGCTTCGAACTCTCTGATTGAAGCCGTTGTGTACGCCGATCGCGCTGCAAAAGATTCGTTAACCTATTTTAGCGGACTCTCCATTCCTGAAGGTATTCCCGTGTGGAATGCCGAGGGGACAACCTGGCCCGAAGAGATGGTGCTTATTACCCAGAATTGCAAGGAGATGCAGCAGATCATGAGCAATTATGTGGGTATAGTGCGTTCGAACCTCCGTCTGGAGCGGGCAAAGAACCGACTTCGGGTGATTTTTGAGGAGACAGAGGCTCTCTATGCCCGGTCGATTCTCTCTCGGCCTTTATGCGAATTGCGCAACATGATTACGGTATCGTATCTGGTTATTAAAGCGGCTCAGGCACGCCACGAGAGCGTCGGGCTTCATTATACCATCGACTATCCCAAGCGGAAACAGCGGCCTGCCTTATAATACAAATTGATTCGGTATGAACCGAGCATGTTCTTCTCAAAACGCAAACTTGCATGAACATAATCAACATGCGAGCTCCATCCGACCTTTAAAAAATAATTTTGTACGGATGAAAGTTCATCTGATTGCCATAGGGGGCAGTGCAATGCACAACCTCGCGCTTGCCCTTCAGGAGAAAGGCTATGAGGTAACCGGTTCGGACGATGAGGTGTTTGAGCCCTCCCGGTCGCGGCTGGCAGCAAAAGGGTTGCTTCCTGCCACTATGGGATGGGATCCTTCGCGCATCGGCACCCATCTCGATGCGGTGATTTTGGGCATGCACGCCCGGCAAGACAATCCCGAATTGGTTAGAGCCTTGGAACTGGGGCTCAGAATTTACTCCTATCCCGAGTATCTGTATGCCCAGAATGCCAATCGTCTGAGAGTGGTAGTGGGAGGGAGTCACGGCAAAACCACCATCACCTCCATGATTATGCACGTGTTGCGTTGTGCCGGAATCGATTTTAACTATCTGGTTGGGGCTCAGGTCGAGGGGTTTGATACCATGGTGAGGTTAAGCGATTCGGCCACGGTAGCCGTTTTTGAGGGCGACGAATACCTCGCTTCTCCCATCGATCGTCGCCCCAAGTTTCATCTCTACCACCCGCACATTGCTGTAATAAGCGGCATCGCGTGGGATCACATCAATGTTTTTCCCACTTTTTCGTTCTATGTGGAGCAGTTTGAGCGTTTCATGGAGCTAATCGAGCCGGGTGGAACACTCATCTATTCGGCCGACGACGAGACCCTGTCGCAGAGTGTGGAACGCCTCACGTTGCAGGCCGAAAAGGTACCCTATCGTGCTCTTCCTTGCGAGATTGTCGACCACGTAACCCGGATTAATCGGGGTGCGCAAACCATACCCCTCAAGATATTCGGAACACACAATATGCAGAATTTGAGTGCTGCGTATGAAGTATGTAAACGGCTGGGGGTTTCGGATACCCTCTTTTTTGAGTCGGTGGCCTCGTTTCGTGGGGCAGCCCGCCGATTGCAGACCCTTGCCGAATCGGCTCACTCGACTCTCTTTCTCGATTTTGCCCACTCACCTTCGAAGTTGGGCGCCACTCTGCAGGCGGTTAAACAGCAGTATCCCGGCCGAAAACTGGTTGCCTGCATGGAACTGCATACCTTTAGCAGCCTTAACGCCAACTTCCTCGGCGAGTACCGTCACACCATGCAAGGCGCCGACGAGGCATTTGTCTATTTTAACCCTCACACTATCGAACACAAGAAACTTCCTCCCATATCGTGCCATGAAGTGAGAGAGGCTTTTGGCGACCCTTTTCCCGAAGTTTTTACCGATTCGGGAGCCCTAGTTGCCCGTTTAGAGGCTATAAACTGGAGCCACAAAAACGCCCTCCTCATGACGTCGGGGAATTTCGACGGGGTTGATTTGCCCTCTCTCGCTCAGAAGCTGGTCAGTAAGTAGTTGGAATATAGCGAAATAGGCGCATGCTTATAAAATTCCCGGATTTTTTTCGAAAGGGTTTGGGAGTTTCAGAAATAGTCGTAGTTTTGCATCGCCTTTCAAAAAAGGCCATTTTGTGAATATGGTCCGTTCATCTAAGGGTTAGGATTCAAGATTTTCATTCTTGCCATAGGGGTTC
>CAYGID010000066.1:0-1811 GCA_964349835.1 uncultured Bacteroidales bacterium
ATCCGACCTGCTTGAGCCATTGCTTTTAGCCGTTGATTCAGAAACGTATCTCCCATGGCAAAATCAATCGCCACCAGGGTATAACCAATGATTCGTGCTGCCGATTGAAACTCGCCGGTAATGAACGAAAGGAGCGACGGATCAAAGTAGTCGACCGATACGTGCTGTAGCTGGCCTTCGGGGTCGATGATGCGCAAAAGGGCATCGGTAGAACAGGCCTCGCGCCACAAGGTTTGCCAATGGAGGAGGTCTGTGGAATCCTGCAATAGAAAATGGTTGGCGATTTCAGCCACCTGAAAGGAGGCCGTCGCGTTCAGCGAGCGGGGAGTGACCACTCTCCCCTCGATGTTTTTTACCTCTACGCGGTTGTATTGCATTACATAAATTCTGGCGGAGGGGTTGCCGATTGCTGAAATCACTCTTGCGGTGGCTAGCTGTTCGGAGGCCTGGGTGCCTGTCCAGAGATAGAGGCATTCAACTTGCTGCTGCTTTTCTACAATTTGCGCAAGCGAATGGCTGTCGGCATCGATGGCCTCTGTCAACATTCCGAGATACTCGTAATCGGCGAACTCGGCTTTGAACCACTCCTTTCGGCGATTCCACTCCTTATCGAACGCAGGGTCGGGCAGAGGCCCCAGGCATAGGTTGTCGGAGAGTTGAATCGCTTCCATCTCCTTTTCGCAGAAGAGGGAGCTGTCGAGCAGCGTGCGGCGTACAGCCCGTCCAAATACAATATGAAGCTCTTTTTTCATGTTCTTCTATCTTCTGCTTTATTCAGATTCTAAATCATATAGGGTTGGTTCGAGGGGCTCATGCATCGCGAGCAGATGGTGGTGTGCGCCCATGTGCATCGCATCGTTACGAAGTACCTCCTCGAACAGGGCAGCGGCTTTGGCTCTATTTGCGGCGCCCAGTGCGGCCAACCCCATCAGATAGGTTGCTTCTATTGTCTGCTTTTTCTGCAGATCGTCTTCGAATACCAGTAATAGGGGGAGAGAGGTTGCAAAATAGTCGATCCGGGCCTTCTGACGAAGTTTTGCTTCGCCGTATCGGGCTATATTTTGCAATAATTCGAGTGCTTGGTCGGGTTGTTGCAACTCCATTAGCGAGAGCGCTTTATAGTACGAAAGTTCGGAGTAGGCGCTCACTGCCATATCTACGAAATCGCCCTCTTCGCGGGCACTCTGTGCAAAATAGTGGTTGGCCTCTTCGTATCGCTGCAGGGCTTTGCAGGCCCTTCCTTTCCAATAGTTGATGTGTGCCACCGCTTGCAACGGGTGATACTTTTCGCCCAAGTTGTGGGGGGTGTTGAGCGACTGCTCAAAATAGCGAAGTGCTTCGTGGGGTTTGCCGTTTTGTAATGCCTGTTGCCCAAGCTGCAAACAGGCATAGCTGTACTGACGCAATACTTGTCCTTCGCCTCCTTCCCAGGGGTGAAAGGTTTTCTCGCCGAGCCAGGTAAGCGCCTTCTCGTATTGGCCCGTAAAGTTGTATAAGGCAGCCAGTTCCACGCTAAAATCGTCGCGTAAGCGAACCTTTTCGCCCAGAGACCCAAGAGAAACCAAACGTTCGGTCGGGCTGTCATTCAGCTTTTTGCGGAGTTGGTCGAACTCGTAGTGGATACGCATATCGTCGGGCGAGAACTTTACCGCCGTTTCGAACGCCTCTCTTGCCTTTTGGCCGTTGCCTTGTATATTCCACCAGGCGATGCCCAAATTCCGGTAAAGGGTGCCATAACGGCATTCTCTGCTTGCCGCCTTTTCCCAACTGCTAATGGCATCGTGGTGCCGTTTCAGGTTATAGTAGTAATT
>CAYGID010000066.1:1911-13206 GCA_964349835.1 uncultured Bacteroidales bacterium
TAGTCGTTCCGAAGGGTATCGATCAGGGCTATGCGATAATAGGCGGCCGAGCGCCATTCAAAGTTCCAGGTCGACTTATACAGCAGGGCATAGGCCTCGTCGGTTTTGTTGAGATATATTGCGGTTAATCCGGCATAATAGAGTGCTTCGCCCGAGGCCGGGTTAGGATGGTGACGGGTGAGAATTTCGATTGCCTTGCGAAAGTGTAGTTCGGCTGTACCGAAATTTCCTCTTTTCAGTTCGGCACGACCCAGCGCGCAGTGTGCCCTCTCGTTTGCGGGGTCGCGCTTAACGGCCTCCTCCCAGTAGGGTTCGGGATAGCGGGTGGGATGTCGGTAAAGTTCCAGATGATCGCCTATCAACGCCAGTTCGCCGCTGCTCGGCACCTCCGACGGAGGGGCGGGCTCTTTGGCCAGCTGCCGGGTTCGTTGCCGGCCAGGTTCGCAATGCCGACAGGTAAGCAACTCCCTGCCTTGGGCATCGAGAAGGGTAATTGAAACCGACTTTTCTTCTCCGGAAACAATTCCGATGGTTTGGTCGATCCAGGGATTTTCGGGCGACACCGAAATGGACTGAAACCGTTTTTCGCGGCTACCCATCTTCAGAACCAATTGCAGGTTCTCGAATTTTCGGCTAGCTGCCACCCCTATATCGAGTAGATTGCCCTGTTGTATCACAAGCCGGATGGCCAGATCGCGATTGGCATTCTGCACCGGCCCTATTTTTTTGTAGCTCCACCAGAACTGCGAAAAGGTTTTGGTTTCGTAAGGAAGCAGATACGAAAAATCGGGTTGGTTGTCGGTGTAAACGCCCGCCATCAATTCGAAGTAGGGGTCGCCGCTGTCGCTCAACTCGCGATCCCAAGCCCGGCCAAACTTTTCGCATCCCCAGGTCCACTGTTTTTTGCCCGGTGCAATGTGCCTGTTGGCCACATGAATAAATCCCCCTTCGGCGGCAAAGTCGTATCCTCCAAAAAAATCGAACGCCGTTTCGCACACCATGTAGCTGGTGGGAACCGGAATATTCTGGTAGCAGCGCAAGTCGTTTTGACCCGGACGGTTTTGATAGGGTACTCCGTAATAGGGGTTTTCGGCAATAGGGAAGCTGCTCATGTCGCGCACCGCATGGTCGGCTATGTAGTGCACATCGGGCGGAAAAAAGCTCTGATACGCATCGTGCACCTTAACTGCCACATTGGCCCACCAGAGGAAGGTTTGGGTAAGCGGGGTTCTGTTGTACAGACGGCCGCGCAGTTCGATTAACGAACTGTCGGGACGAAGGCGGATGCCATGCATCCCTTTCATCCGGTTCATCGGATCGTATTCCGACATCCAAACAGTTTTTGCGCCATCGGCCTCCTCCTCGATGGTTACTTCGGTTGGCAGCCAGGTTCCGGGGCGGTGGTGCTGCGGCCAGTTAAACTCAACGCCTCCGCTGATCCACGGTCCGGCCAGTCCTACCAGTGCCGGTTTGATTACCTCCTGGGGGTAAAAAAAATCGTAATTGTGGTTGCTCTTGTCTTGTGCCCGAAAAATGCGGCCTCCCAGCTCAGGCAGGAGAACCAACCGAACAAAGTTGTTTTCGAGAATCGCTGCATCGTAGGGCTTGTCGTGCTTCTCATCGAACACCTTATCGATAAACGGAACCGGATACACCTTCCCGCAAGAACCCTGATAGACCCTTTTTTCGAAGAAGAGCGGGTTGATTTCGGGTCGCCCTAATCCGTAGGTGGGGATGATTCGCTTCTCCAGATATGCGTTGACTTTACTCATTTCGGGTCTATTTTATGATTGACCCGATTTGGGCAACACTCAGCTCCACTTTGGGCGCAAATTGGTTTCCGGCCATGTAGTGCATGATGCTCTTTTTTAACTGAACCGCCTCGATTCTGCTTTCGAGCCCGTTTATCAGGTCGACGCCACTAACGAAGAGGCTTCCTTTGGCCACTTTTGCCTCAAGAAGCAGCGCGAGCCGCCGGTTCGAAACCCAATCGTCTATAATCTGTACCACCGGTTGGAGTTGTGCCGGAAAGGAATCAATCTGAATGGCATCTGAATGGCTCATGGCATCCCACCATTGCCAATTGGAGTGGTATTCGGTGGGGAACTGTGCAAGTGCCGGATGTTTCGGGTTACACAAAATGCCCAGGGTGTGGGGCTTCTGTTGGTTGGTCCACGCTGTGTTCCAAAAGATACTGGAAAACCCTACGCCTACATTGCCCCCCATTTCAGGAGCCACCTTTCCTTTGCCAAGACTCAGCAACACTTTACCTCCCTGTTCCAAAAAGGCGATAACCGAGCGATCTAAAGTTTCTACCACCCGTATGCCAGAGGCGAGAGTGCCTTCGGAGCCAGAGGTATTTTCGGAGGCGAGAGTGCCTTCGGAGGCGGGGTACACCCATATCTCCCAGTCGTTTTTATATTCGCCCACTGCCACTTCGAGGGTAAGCTTGCGCGGTTTGTTCTCTGTTGCGAAGGTGTAGACCACTTCTCCCAGTTTGATTGCGTTACCCAAGGGGATATCCCGCTGTCCGAGGGTTCCCTCCGCGATCGTTGAATCGTTCTGATAGATTTTCCATTGCGGGTTTACCTGTGTCAGAGGCGTTGCCCCGAAATGGGCTACCTCAATGGGCGCGGTGAGGGTATCGCCCTCTTTAAAAATGTGCCTGTCTAACCTGGCCAAAGGCACCGTCGAGTTACAAAAACGGCGATAGGCTTCGGGTGTTACATAGCCTTTCTCCTCCCAGAAAGGGTCGAGCACACCCACCAACGCGGTTCCCTGTCCGGGAAAATCGTGCAGATCGAGCAGTTGGAATCCCCCAAAATTCGGGGTTCGCAGAGCCGCTTCGATATCTGCTTTGTAGCACAAAACCTGCAATTTGCCTGAGGCCAGCAGGAAACTGTCGGCTAAGTGACCCATATGGTGGGCTTGCAGGCTTTCGCGGAACAGTTCAAAATTCTTTGCCTTTAAAACGCCGGTATATTTATCGATCTCTTTGAAGTTGGGATAGACGCACCACTGCCCGATTTCGTGACTTACCACCGGAGTGGTCAGCCGCGCAATGCCCGCCGACCAGTCGTAGTTGCTCCGCGGCGGCTCACCGTTAATGATGCTGTTAAGTTCCTGTCCCCAACCCTGAATGCGCACTCTGTCGGGTATTACCTGATAGTCGTTCTCGCTGAGCAGGGGCCAGCCCGAGGCAGCGGTGTAGAGTCGGCGGTTATCTTTTGCTTTCCAATCGTTTACAAAGGCCTTCAGCCAGGCCACATATCCGGGTCCGCCAGGCTCGTTTCCATAGGCCATCATCACAAAAGAGGGGTGATTTCCGTAGGCTTTCACAATGCGTTCGGCCTCATCCAAAATATACTGGTCTATGGGCAACCCGCTTCCCAGGCGGGTACTCTGATTGGCCCAAGAGGAGCACTCCACCTGAAGATAGATGCCCATAGCATCGGCAGCTACAAAGGCTGCCCCGGGAGGGCACCAGGAGTGAAAACGAACATGGTTTAAGCCATGTGCTTTGACTGCGGTAAACACCTTTTCCCAACCGGCCACATCGGTGGGCGGGTAGCCGGTTTTCGGGAAGATGGCACACTCCAGGGTTCCGCGCAAAAAGAGGGGTCGGTTGTTGATTGTGAGGCCTGAGGGGAGGGCCTTGATGTCGCGGAACCCGAAATCTACAACCTGCGCATCTTTTCCTCCTTTGTAGCTCATCTCTACCGAGAGTTCGTATAGATTGGGGTTGAACTCATCCCAGGTTAACACCTCTTGCGCCAAGGGCAATGTCATGTTGATCCGGTTCTCTCCCGGTGCCAACGTGAAGGTAAAGGGTTTTACTCCCGACGAGTTCTTCGCATCCTTCATTCTGGCGGCCAATTCAATTTTTACCTCTGTAGTTTCGAACCCGCTGTTAAAGACAATCGCTTTTACCTGTACCTTACTCGATGCCTGTTCGGGGAAAATCCGAACCTCACTGAGGTAGAGGGGGTTGGCACTTCGTAACGAAATCTCTCCCACAATCCCGTTCCAGTTCGATTGCGTATGGTCGGAGATGCTGTGCGAGTTTTCGCCCACATCGATATCCTTGGTGCGGTTGTCGATGCAGATGGAGATCAGGTTCTCGCCCGGCACAACAAAGGGGGTGATATCGAATTCGTGAGGTGTGGCGAGGCTGTTTTGCATGCCCGCCTTGTTGCCGTTTACCCAGACCGTCGATTCCCAGTGGGGGCGTTCCAGGTAGAGAAAGATGTTTTTCTCTTTCCAGTTTTCGGGTAGGGTTACCTTTTTTTGATACCAAGCCGCGCCCGTATATTCTTTCAGAGGCTGCAGCCAAAAGGGAAACTTGATCTTTTCGGGGTTGTGGTAGGGTGCATAATTGGGATCCTTGAACCACTCCTTGTTGCCGATTCCCCCGGTCCATTTTGTTTCCATGGTAATGTCGAACCCTTTTCCATTCTCGACCATCGACCCGGGAAGCGTAACCGTTTCGGGTAGCGGTTGCGAAAACCATTGCTCTGCAACGCCCACATCGAGCGAATCGATCCGGAATTGCCATTCTCCGCTCAGGTCTATCTTAGGGTCTGTGTCGGGGCTACACGACCCCATAACGATAAGCAGAACGAAAAGTTGAAGTGTTCTCATGGAGGTGCAGGTTAGTTAGTGTATGGTTTCGTGTTCTATCTCTTCTAACGATTTTCCTTTGGTTTCGGGCAATGTTCGGTATATAAAGAGCAGCCCTCCTAAACAGATGATGCCGTAAAGCCAGAAGGTGCCCGATGCGCCGAATGCGCTGTTTAATAGCGGAAAGGTGTAAGTAAGGAGGAAGCTGGCCAGCCAGAGCGATACGGTTGCTACCGCCATGGCGGCACCCCGGATCCGATTGGGAAAGATTTCGGAGAGTACCACCCAGGTAACCGGGGCCAGCGACATGGCGTAACAGGCAATGGCCAGCACTACCAGTAGGAGCAGCATCGCTCCGGAGATCTGGAAATAGTAGGCTGCTCCTATGAGAGTGTATATCGCGGCCAGGCCTCCCGCGCCCAGCAGCATTAAAGCCCTTCGGCCTAATTTGTCGACGGTGTAGATGGCCACGAAGGTAAAAGCCAGGTTTACACTTCCCGTCACCACTATGTTGAAAAGGATATCGGATACCCCATATCCGGCGGCTTCAAAGACCTCTTCGGCGTAGTTAAAAATTACATTGATACCGCACCACTGCTGAAAAGCGGCAATCACTACGCCGATGAGCAGTACTTTTTTTATGCCCGGCTCAAAGAGTTGCCGGAACTGCACTTTGGCGGTTTCGCCGGCCAGGGTCTCGCGAATATTGGCATGCTCTCTTCGCGCATACTCGGCTCCGCCAATACGGGCCAGAATGGTTTCGACCTTAGTCACCTTGCCCCTCTTGGCCAGCCATCTCGGACTCTCGGGTACAAAAAAGATCAGTAGAAAGAAGAGGGCTGCCGGGATGGTTTCGGCCCAAAACATCCAGCGCCAGGCCATTTGCCCGTTCCACGATGCCAGAATTTCGCCATCGGTGGCTCCCGGCGCCACCGGCTCGGCGATTTGCCAGTTAGCCAGTTGGGCCAGCAGAATGCCGATTACAATGGTTAACTGGTTGAGCGATACGAATTTTCCCCGTATTGAGGCCGGTGCCACCTCGGCAATATAGATGGGCGAAAGATTTGAGGTTAATCCTATGCCGATACCTCCTAAGATGCGGTAGAGGATAAAGGTTTGGTATTGGTGGGCTGCGCCCGTACCGAGGGCCGAAAGCGTATAGAGAAATGCCGAAAAGATGAGGAGCGCCTTTCGGCCGTACCGATCCGAAAACATCCCCGAAGCCACTGCCCCCAAAAGGCAGCCCAGCAGGGCGCTACTCATGGCCCATCCCTGCAGAGCAGGCGATTGCGAAATGTCGAAAAAGAGTTCGTAAAAGGGTTTCGCCCCCCCAATCACCACCCAGTCGTAGCCAAATAACAGCCCCCCCAGGGCTGCCACCATCGAGATGGCAAAGAGGTATCTCGTATTGTACTTTGGGTTTGCAGGTGTCATAGCCGATAGTGGTTTTGTGGGGAATGGGGTTTGGCGGGACGCAGATTGTACAGCGGAATGGCGGAACTAAATTACAAAAACTTTTTCGGGTCTCTTTTCGTTTTCTAAATGCTTAGTACTTTTGTATGCCATTCCTCGCCAGCCCTATGGAAAGCTTTGCAGCCATCGATTTCGAAACAGCCAATAGTCATCGCACCAGTGTGTGCAGTGTGGGCATTGTGGTTGTGATTGATGGCGCTGAGGCAGGACGGTTTTACAGCCTTGTGCGACCCTATCCCAATTTCTACTCTTACTGGGCAACGGAGTGCCATGGACTTACGGCTCAGGATACGGCCTATGCCCCTTTATTCCCCGACGTATGGGCCAAGATTGCTCCGCACTTAGTAGGATTGCCTCTGGTGGCGCACAATAAAGGGTTCGATGAACCGTGCCTGATTAAATGCCACGAGTATTACAATATGCCCTATCCCAACTATCCGTTTTATTGTACGTTACAAGCCTCACGGCGACAGTTTCCGCACCTGCAGAACCACCAACTACACACCGTTTCGGCACATATTGGCTACATATTGGAGAAACACCACCACGCCCTTGCCGACGCCGAAGCGTGTGCCGAAATTGCTAAACGAATTTTGTAACCACCGCTCTCATTTCGGGGGGTAGGTAGGAGAGGGCCTTTTCGGCAAGCGGAGCAGGTACGCCATAGAGCGCCTCGGCAATGCTTCCGGCTATGGCTGCAATGGTATCTGTATCGCCTCCAATAGAGACAGCCAGACGGATGGCATGTTCAAAGTCGGTACTTTCGAGCACGCACACAAGAGCCTGGGGCACCGTTATCTGACAGGTTTCATTAAAGGTGTTGGTTTCGCGAATGGCATCGCAAGAGGAGGGGAGTGAATAGCCATAGGTTTCTGTAACTAACTGCTGAATTGCTGCTTTAGGACTACCTGTTCGGGCCTGAAAGATGGCATCGGCTACACACAAGGCACCGCGTATCCCCTCCGGGTGGTTGTGTGTGCACTCGGCCGATTGGCGAGCCCACTTCAATATCTCCTCCCTGCTGTTAGAAAACCAGGCGCAGGGCGAGACACGCATAGCCGAACCATTCCCGTAGCTGTTGTAGGGCTCAGGGTGTTTAGCGCGCAGCCATGCCCCGAAAGAGCCCCCATACGACCCTTTGGGCGAGGGATACCTAGCGCACCAATCCCGCAAAGCGTCTGCAAAAGGAATGCCTTTCAGCAACGCATCGGCAACCGCCACCGTACAGATGGTATCGTCGGTAAACGCACAGTCGTCGGTAAATAATTGAAAATCGGTGCTCAAATGGTTGTTAAACTCAAATCGAGAGCCTACTATATCGCCGATAATTGCGCCTGTCATGAGGTTGTTATAATTTGGATGCTGCTATTTCAACTTGCTGTTATGCAACGCTTTGTTTGTAAAGATGTTTCTGAAATTCAATGAAAAGCCGACTGATGTTGCCGACATCCCCCAGAATCTCTTTTGCATCTTCTAAAGATTGATATTTGTTGGTGAGCAAGATGGGCAGTTTCTCCTGGTCGAGTTCGTCGACTCCTGACTCGATATACTTGCTCAACACAAACGTGATAAATTCTTTCTGTTTCTCATTCAGCAAAGCAAAAATGGTTGCCTCGGCTGCTTTGGCTCTCGCTTCGCGCGTCATGGCCACATAATCGCCGTTGAACACATATTCCAACACATCGTACAGGTCGCTTTTCTCCATATTGATCAGCTTCTGCAAAGTGCAAAGGTCGGCCTTCGGGAACCCTGCCTCATCTAACTTTTCGAGTAAAGTTCGTCGGGTACCGGGGTTACTCCATAGTTTTCGTAACTCTTCCTCGTCTCTGAAAAGGTTAGGGAGCTCTCCAAACAGTGTCTGCAAAAACTCCTCGGCCGATACGGGTCGACCGTCTGCGCTCCAGAACGATGTGGATACCATATGTTGGATCTCTCTTTCCTTGCCACGAGCCAGTTTTACTATAATTCTTTTGGGACAAACGCAGGGCGTTTCACCACATTTATAACATGGTTGAGGAGGTTCGCTCGTGTCGCAAATACACTCTCTTTTTCCACATACCGGGCAGGGCGCAGGGGGTACGAACTCGCACTCGCAGGGATTCTTGCCACACTTTTTGCATGGTTCTTCTGCAAGGGGTTCGCCATCCCACTCGGGATCCGAAAAGTGCTTATAGGCATCCACAAAATCGTAGATGGTGAAGAACTCTTTCCCGTCGAACAGGCGCGTTCCGCGACCGACAATTTGCTTGAACTCAACAATTGAATTTACCCTACGCAGAAGTACGATGTTCCGGATATTCCTGGCATCTACGCCGGTAGAGAGCTTCTGTGAGGTGGTGAGAATGGTGGGAATCGTCTTTTCGTTATCCTGGAACTCGCGCAACAATCGCTCACCCTCTTCTCCATCGTTGGCAGTTACCCGCACACAATAGAAGGCATCCTTGCTCCTGGCATTCTGGTTCACCAGATCTCTGATTAACGCTGCATGAGCTTGATTGGCACAGAAAATGAGTGCTTTCTCGTTTTGGGTGCTCTCTTCCAGATAAATATTGACTCTTTTAGCTTCGCGTTCTACTATCTCGATGGTGCGGTTAAAATCTTTCTCCTCGTAGAGTTTTCCCTTCTCAATTTCTCCCTCAACCACGGTGTCATCGGAAGTGTACATGTAATCGTCGAGCGTTGTCTTGATGCGTTTTACCTTGAAAGGAGTGAGGAAACCATCATTGATGCCCTCCTTCAGGGAGTAGACATATACTGGTTCGCCGAAGTAGCGGTAGGTATCAATATTATCGGCTCTTTTTGGCGTTGCCGTAAGCCCTAACTGCACAGCCGGGCCAAAATACTCCATGATTCCCCGCCAGTTGCTCTCATCGTTGGCCCCACCGCGATGACACTCATCGATGATGATAAAATCGAAATAATCTTTTGGGTATTCACCAAAGTAAGGCGTAGGTTCTCCTTCTGCATCGTTACCGCTCATAAAGGTCTGAAAGATGGTGAAGAAAATGCTGCCGTTGGTGGGAACACGTCCCTTCTTGCGGATCTCATCCGGTTTAATGCGAACCAATGCATCATCGGGAAAAGCGGAGAATGAGTTGTAAGCCTGGTCGGCCAGAATATTACGGTCGGCCAGAAAGAGGATTCTCGGTCGGCGAGCGCCGTCGCGCTGTAAGGTCCAACGTGTTAAAAACAGCTTCCAGGCAATTTGAAAGGCGATCGCTGTTTTCCCGGTTCCGGTGGCAAGAGTAAGCAAGATGCGTTGTTGTCCGTTTGCCAGAGCCTCCAGGGCATTCTTCACCGCAATCTCCTGATAATATCGGAGTTGCCAAGTGCCGCTTTTATCCTGAAAGGGGATGTTGGCAAACTTCTCCCTCCATTCGTTCTGTTGCGCAAATGTTTTGTTCCAGAGTTCATCGGGCGTCAAGTACGCAGTTACAAGACCCTCATTGCCGGATTTCATGCAGATTTGGTAGATCTCTTTGCCGTTGGTACTGTAGGTGGTGTCCAGTTGCAATTTCTCTGCATACATTTTTGCCTGCCTCACCCCTTCACCCACCGGTTGGTGCGCACTCTTCGCCTCGATGACTGCCAGCTTGATACCTTTGTAGACCAGCACATAGTCGGCGATCTCCTTCTTGCCACGTCCACCACCGGTTTGTATCTTGCCTTCGGTGATATGGTACTCGCGAAGGATTTTCGAGCCTTCTGCCACGCCCCAACCGCACGCTTTGAGCATGGGATCAATCAATTCTGCCCTGGTTTCCGCTTCGTTCATTATCTTTTTTTGAATAAAAATAATGCTAAGTGTTGAGATATTTATCTGCTTATACTACAGAAAACTGCTTTTTAATTACTTCCGGATACTGGTGTAGCACCTTACCATCAAGCTCTTTCCCGTTGAGTTTTTTATTTCTTTTCACTTTGTCGGCGCCCCAGGTGCCCCATTGTTTAAAGAAAAACGCAACATCTTTCTCTTCGCATTGACGTTTGATACTTTGAACCCATTCTTTATCCATTGGTCTTGCTTTGTTTCCGCTTTCACCGCCCACAATTACCCAGTCAATATTGGCAAGATTGATAACTCCCAAATCTTCTAAAAGAGGTTCAACAGAAAGGAAAAGAACGGACGCTTTTATGCCTCTTAATTGATCAATTCTGGGTAAACCTTCTTTTTTATTATCTACTGTAACTCCTATCCATATGTTTTTAGGGGCAGCTCTTTTCTCAAAATAAACTTTCATTCTTGATGCCCTCTTAGTTAGAATTTGATAAGTATGATAAGGCGTTTTTTCAATCACGTCGAAAATGCTATCCAAATAATCTTCAGGCATCTCCTCATGAAAGATATCACTCATCGAATTCACGAAGAAAACAGTTGGTTTTTTCCTTTTAAAAGGGTCGTTTAAACGATTTGGAACAATGTTGAATGTGAAACCGTTTTCATACCCTTTCACTCCCATGGCCTGTAATCGAATAGCCATAGTTTCAGCATAACAGTTTTTGCATCCGGCACTAATTTTTGTGCAGCCGGCAGTTGGATTCCATGTATGCTCTGTCCATTCAATTTTGTGTGCCATGACTATATATTTTGGATAATCTGGTTCGCTATCTTTTTGGCATTTTGGTTGTTTGATGCGAATACAAAGTGAAATATTGGAGAACCATTTCTGTTTCTCAAGACTAAGGGGTCTTCGGTTACATATTCCCATATGGTTTTCAAGCGCTCAGCATATAATCGTGCAATCTTTTCAATAGGTTGCGATACTTTTGCAATGATTTCTTCTTCGCCAAAAAGCGTTTGCACCTTTTCTTCTATGTAAAAATGGCTTCGGATCTCCTCAATAGTTAATCCAAAAAAAGATTGTAGTTTGTCGCTAAATTCTAATTTCCCTGCTCTATCAAGTAAGCGGTTCACAATTACTCCGGTTGGAACCAAAATCCAAATATCGGAACGAGTACCTTTCAATTCGGCGATAGAATTCCAATTTATCTGCATTCCAAAAGGGTCAAGGAATACCAATGCTGCATAACCTTTTTTGTTTAACGCCTTAGAAAGCTCTACCAATTGATGGTTTGCATCACCAGATCTATACGCAATCGTTTTTTCTTTATATTTTTCGCTCAATTTTTCTTTTAGCTTCTTTATTGATGACTCATTCTTGTCAATGAAGTAATAATAATCAAAATACAAATCTGTTAACC
>CAYGID010000067.1:0-13178 GCA_964349835.1 uncultured Bacteroidales bacterium
GTGAATGAGAGCGTTAATGGGTCGCAAAACTTATCATGTCGAGGAGGTAGTTACAGCCAAACAGGCAGAAAACAATGGTGAATGGTGAATGTGCGCTGCGCTGGCGCGCGGGAAGGGTTAATGGTCGGGTGGATTGGGGAGAACCTGAAACACTACGAAACTCTCGTTGCGGAAGACCTCGCTTAGGTATCTGCTGTATCGTGCAAGTCCGGCCTCATCAAACTGGTAGAATGTGCCCTTGTAGAGAGTTACCACATACCACTGCGCCTTTTGGGCCACATCCGAAAAGTCGTCAAAGAGTGCCAGCGATCTTCTTTGGGCAAACAGGCACATTACCCGGGGGCGGAAGAACGCTACAACATCGGTGGGTGCTGTGTTTTGGCGTATATAATTGAACATTTCGCTGCTGTTTGGGGTGCAGGGACCGCTCAGCATTTGGGGTGTTCTACTCTGGTGCCAGAAAATCATAGAGATTCCGAAGAGCACCTGAATGAGAAAAAAAGGGGTCAGGAGGGTAGCAACACCGGTTCGGGTGCCGGATGTTGTGCCGGCCGCCACTTTCCGTTTGACGATCTTTTGCCACAGCCAGGCTGGCACTGAGCCAACGCTCTCCAGCCCCCTGACAAAAAAGAAGGCGGCAAAGGGAAAAATCGAGAAGAGATAACGCTCTTCGTAGTGGGGCCAAAGCAGGAATAACCCCATTGTCGATGCCATCAGAAGGGCCGGTGCAACATCGCGGACGAAGTTCCTTGCCCAGCCGATACATACGGTACCCGCAAAAAAGATCTTCATGAGTAGGAACGGCAGCGGAAGATAGCCTCCCAAACCGTTAAACAGGGCTCGAACGTTTCTTTCCAGGGTGGCTACACTAATCAGAGTAATGTGGTTGAAGTGCGAAAGGAACCCCGACGGGAGCACGGCACTCCACACCCCCAGGGAGAGCACGGCTCCCGCATAGGGAATTCCCATAAAAAGCCAATCTGCAGAGGAGAGCCTTCTGCCCCTTTTTCGGTGTTGCCACAACGCTACCCCTTGTGTAGCCGGAAGCACTCCAAAGAGCAGAAACCCTTCGGTACGGATCTGGGCAGTAAAGAGCAGCAGGATTCCTGTGCAAAAGGCGGTTATCAGAGCAATCTTGTATTGCCGACGTGCTGCAGGTGTGCTGCCGGGATCACCGTCTGGATCAGCGTCTGGATTACTGCCTTGCCGATTCCAAAGGCGTATCAGGTGGGTGATAGCCAGCATCGAAGCCATCAGGAAACACATGTAGGGTATTTCGGCCAAAATATGGATCATGTACTCCATATAAATTTGTTGTAATGTCACGAAACCTGTCAGCAGCAGCGATACCCAGCCTCCCAGATAGTGTCGCGCCCAGCATGCATAAAAAAGCATAAAGCCCAGGAAGCAAAGGATAATCAGATGTTTCATGCGCATGAGTTCTTTGGGTGAGGGCGCATGAAAGCCATCGGTGCTATTATCGGACCCTACAACGGGCCATAACAGAAGCGGGAATCCCCAAGGGTAGGCCGCAGGGCTGAAGGTGTGATCTGTGGAATTTTCTATCATGAATCGGGTTTCGGAGGCTACCCGCTCCATTTGGCCCGAAGAGAGGCTTTGGGCCTGTCGGATGTAAAGTGAGAAGTCGCCTCCCCATTCATGTCCCGGTTTTAAAAAGCCAAGAGCAACGTATCCTGTTAAAAGGAGTAGCAGAAGTAGTGTCAGTTGTTTCATGTGAGAGGATTGATTAGGTAGTAGTATATGAGGTTATTGAACGGGATGTTGTAGAATACGAGTTGGATGTATATGAGGTAGTCGTATTGACGGCTTAAGTCTGGGCGTTTGCATCATACGCGTTTACCAGAGCATGCAAATAATAGAGGCGACACCCAGCCCTATCCCGACGACCATTTTTGGGGTGAGAGGCTCCTGAAACAGGCAGGTGGCCAGCACCACCACCATACCGGTTGTGGCAATGGCCATCACAGGAGAGAGCCGATTCAACTGAAACTGTCTCATCAGAAGAGCGTAGAGCAGAAACGAAATCGCGTAAGCTGCTACTGCAAAAGCCAGCCAAAGTATTGTACTGCGAGAGGCGAAGGTGAGCGCTGCCGACTTTTTCATGCAGAGCTGTGCGGCGGCAGCGGCAGAAACACTCAAAAGAATGAGAAGGAATTTCATTAGCGGTAAATGGTAAATGGTAAATGGTAAATGGTAAATACTCTGATACTCTGATACTCTGATACTCTGATACTCTGATGCTCTAATGCTCTGATGCTCTGATGCTCTGATGCTCTAATGGTTGTGGCAGGTGGCTCTGCTGTATAAGGTAGGCGGGCCTTTGTTTGGTATGTAGAAACAGTTTGCCGAGATAGAGGCCCAGGATGCCCATCACGGTGAGTTGTACGCCTCCCAGAAAGAGGGTAGTCATCATAAGTGAGGTCCATCCCGATACGGTGTGCCCCGCAAGATGTTGCCATAGGGTGTAGGGGAGGTAGAGCAGGGTGATGGAGGCCAGGGCCAGACCCAGGTAAATTGCGAGGCAGAGAGGTTGAATGCTGAAGGAGGTGATGCCCTGCACCGCCAAGCCAATCATTTTATTAAAGGGGTATTTTGAACTGCCGGCAAACCGTTTGTCGGGCCGATATGCCAGGGTGGTGGTTGAGTAGCCCACCCACGGAACCAGGCCGCGGAAGAAGAGGTCGGAGGGGTGAAACGAGCGCAGCACATCGGCAACCCTGCGCGAAACCAGTCGGAAATCGGCTGTTCCGGGCTCAATGTGAAGTTCGCAGATTCGGTTCAACAGGCGGTAAAAGATACGAGATGAGTGCCGTTTTAGTGGCGAGAGTTCGCATGTGTCGAGCCGACGGGTGCTGACTATGTCGAACCCCTCTTCCCACTTGGCAATCAGTTGGGGTAATAGTAGGGGAGGGTGTTGCATGTCGGCGTCCATCATAATCACCGCATGGCCCGTGGCATGGTCGAGACCTGCTTTTAGGGCATTCTGGTGCCCAAAATTTCGGGAGAGACGCAAGTAAAAGAGATCGGGATATTGCGTGGCAAGAGCTGCCATTACCCGGGGGGTGTTATCGCTGCTCCCGTCGTCGACCAAGAGAATCTCCAGCCTGTAAGAATGGGGGTTGAGTACCGTGCGAATAGACTCAACCAAGTGTGGAAGCGATTCGGCCTCGTTAAAGGCCGGCACAACAATCGATATGGTTTCGGAAAGATTCATGTTTCTGAAATAAATGTTTCTAATATCTTAATTTGCGTGAGTTCAAATGTAGATTCTTTCTGTAAAATCCTGAGAGCCCGATTGGGCGTACATTTCTTTGGTATATTTATAGACCATTTCAGGCCTGTGAATCTGTGGAGTCCATAACAGGCCGATGGCTTAGTCTGAATCAGATGAATGAGCCCGTTACCATCTTTTGGTTCCGGAGAGATCTCCGGCTTATCGACAATTCCGGTTTGTTGAAAGCATTTCAGTGGGGGCGCAGGGTTTTGCCTCTGTTTATTTTCGATCCTGAAATCCTCGACCAGCTGGAGGAGCGGCACGACCGCCGCATCGACTTTATTTGCGGGGCGTTGCAGGCCATGCAGAAGGAGTTGCTGGGGGTGGGCTCTTCGCTTTGGGTTTTACACGAGCCGCCTCTGGTGGCTTTCCGGCGAATTGCCTTACAGTATCGGGTGGAGGCTGTGTTTGCCAATGCCGATTATGAGCCCTTCGCCATTCGGCGCGATGCGGCAGTCGAAATCGCCCTGCAAAGCCTGGCAATCCCCTTTTTTACGGTGAAGGATCAGGTGATTTTCGAAAAGGGGGAGGTACTAAAGTCGGATGGTTCGCCCTATTCGGTCTTTACACCCTATTCCAGAGCATGGAAACAGAAATTGGCATTACAGCCCCTTTGCCATGTCGAATCGGAGAAGTTGCACAACCGCTTTCTCTCCTTAGAACCCAAACCACTGCCTGATCGCGAAGAGCTGCGATTTCTGGACTCCGGTTTCCGTTATGCCCCTCCTGTAATCGACCGCTCTCGGATTGCCCGCTACAACGAAACCCGGAACTATCCCGCTCTTGACGGCACCTCCGGATTAAGCCCGCATCTTCGATTTGGAACCGTGAGTATCAGACATCTGGTGGCCATTGCAATGGAAATGAACGAGGTATGGCTCAACGAGCTAATCTGGAGGGAGTTCTTTATGTCGATCCTCTATCATTTTCCCCACGTTGTAGATGAGGCCTTTAAACCTAAGTACAACGATGTGATGTGGCGGAACCGACCCGATGAGTTCGAGAAGTGGTGTTTTGGAAAAACAGGCTTTCCGTTGGTTGATGCAGGTATGCGCGAACTACTCGCTACCGGTATCATGCACAACCGAGTCAGAATGGTTGCCGCCGGGTTTTTAACCAAACATCTGCTCATCGACTGGCGATGGGGTGAGGCTTGGTTTGCCCGTCACCTGCTCGATTTTGAACTCTCTTCGAATAACGGAAACTGGCAATGGGCGGCCGGGACCGGGTGCGATGCCGCACCCTGGTTCAGAATCTTTAATCCCTCTGAACAGGCCAAAAAATTTGATTCGCAAGGGGAGTACATTCGTCGATGGGTACCCGAAGTCGATACTGATTTATATCCCAGACCCATGGTGAACCACGCCGACGCTCGCCGACGAGCACTCGAAACCTACTCAGCGGCGGTGAATCCGCAGAAATTCTGACTTAACCTGTTAACAGTCGAAAAATGCAGGGAAACTACAACTTTCCCTGCAGCACAGCCTCCAGAATCTCTTCGAGATCGGGGATGCATCCTCCGCAAACGATACCGGCATCCGTTGCCTCCTGAACCTCCTCGACCGTGGTGAGATTCTTTTCTTTAATAGCTTTTACTATGGTGCTTTTCATCACCTCGTTGCAGTGGCATACTTCGTAATCGTTCTCTTCCATAGCGTTGTCTGTTATGATGATGTGGCCTTTTCCTCGACAGAGCGGGCAATCAGTTATCTATAAATGCATTACCAATTATACTTGCAAGGGCAATGTAAAGAAGAAGGACGAACCCTTCCCTGGTTCACTTTTTACATCGATAGTTCCTTTGTGGGCATCGACCACCATTTTTGCAATGGCAAGACCCAGTCCGGTTGCCTTTTCTCCCCCCGTGGGCCGACTCGATGCCGTTCGGTAGGCATGAAACAGCGTACGCAATTCGGCCGGGGCGATGCCCGGACCCTGGTCGGTGACGCGAGTGATGAGCCCCTCAGGGTCGATTTCGACCGAAACCTCAATTGAGCTCTCTTGGGGCGAGTATTTCATGGCGTTTCCCAGCAGATTGTCTACTACCTGTCGCATCTTGTTGGCGTCTATATTGATATATAGTTCGTTCAAAGAGGTTTTCAGGTGAATAACCTGATTTTTCTTGCGGGCTATGAGGTTGTTCTGCGCAATAATGTCGGTAATAAATTGAATGTAATTGCGCGAAGCGAGTTGCAGTTCGAAAACGCCAGCCTCTATCTTCGAGATATTCAGAAAATCGGAGATGAGTTGTAGCGAATAGCCGCAACTTTTTTGTATGATATCCAGAAAGGTGCGGTGTTCCTCTACCGTATAGTCTTGGTACGAATCCAGTAACAAGCTGGCAAACGACTCGGAGGTTCCGATGGGGTTTCGTAAATCGTGGGCAACCATACCGATATACTGGTTTTTTTCGCGGTTAAGCTCCTCCAGACGGCGGTTTAGCTTTTCGAGCGAGCGCGTGCGCTGTTTTACCTTCTGTTCGAGCGTGCTGTTGGCCTGTTGCAACGACTCTGTGAGCAACTTGTTCTGTTCCAGAAGGGTGTGACGGTCGAACGCTTCGTTGATTGAAAGTTCCAAGTCGTCATTTCGCCAGGGTTTAGGGATATACTTGAAGACATCGCCTTTGTTGATGGCATCTATTACAGCTTGGATATCGGAGTACCCGGTTAACAGAATCCGCATGGTAAAAGGGAAACGATCTTTTACCATCGAAAAAAATTCTACCCCGGTAATGTCGGGCATCCGCTGATCCGATACAATAACCTGAACCGGCTCCTTCTCTAACAGCGCCAATGCATCTTGCGCACTCAGCGCCTTAAGCACTCTGTATTTGCGTTTTAACTGCCGTTCTAACGCAAGCGTCACTTCGGGCTCATCGTCAATAATGAGCAGCGTAGGGGCGGCGGCGATTTTTTGCTTCTTATTCATGTTTGGTTTTTTGTCGTAGCGGGAGTTGAATGGTTACCCGAGTGCCTTCGCCGAGAGCCGAATCAATCCGGATGTTTCCCCCGTGCATATCGTGCACAATTTGATAAGTGATACTTAATCCCAGGCCGGTTCCGCTTCCCACCGGTTTGGTGGTAAAGAAGGGGTCGAACACCTTGGGCAAAATTTCGGGGGCGATTCCGCATCCCGAATCCCTCACTGCGATGGTTACCATCCCTTCGGCAGTCGATACCTCAATACCGATATGCCCCTTGGGGGCAACAGCCTGCATGGCATTCATCAACACATTGAGCAGCGCCTGGTTAAGATGACCGGGATAGCACTCGGCTTTGAGCGACTCGGGCCCTTCGAGGGTAACCACAATATGCCGCCGTTTAATTTCGGTCTCAATCATCGAGAGCGTTGCCTGAATATTGGCCATCAGGTCGGCGCTTTTCAGATCAGATTCATCCAGTCGCGAAAAGGT
This sequence comes from uncultured Bacteroidales bacterium, assembly GCA_964349835.1. GTDB lineage: Bacteria > Bacteroidota > Bacteroidia > Bacteroidales > UBA4181 > JAQVSH01. The sequence continues at coordinate 6,708 of CAYGID010000067.1, forward strand.
TCTCAGGTTGTCGACAATCGTCTTAATTCTGTCGAAGCCCGAAATGGAGGCATTCGAAGCATCTTCGATGTCTTGGAGAAGTTCGGGCAGATCGAGCTCCGATTCCATTTGCAGCAGCCGGTTCTTGAGCTTTGACGAACCCTCCTGATTGACCGTTTCGCGCACCGCACCATATAGTTGCGTTGCCTCCTTGCTGTTTTGCAGAATGGTTTGGAGGTTTCCAAAAAGGAAACCAAGGGGATTGTTCAATTCGTGCGAAACCCCCGCAACCAACTGACCCATGGCATTCATCTTTTCCGACTGAATTAACCTCTGTTGTGCCTGCTTCAACTCCGTGAGGGCGTTTTCCAGATTCTTCTTCTCCTTAATCAGTTGACGCTGCAGGTTGTTGATCTCCTGGTTCATCCTGCTCATTTGCAGATTATCTTCAAAGAGTTCAGCCGTGTTGTTTTCGCCCACAAGGCAAATCAGCTTGCCATATGCGAAGATTTGCGCATTAAGCGTGTAGTTGTTATGCCCGAAATCCGATAGCGTAACCAACCCATCAAAGAGCAGCCCCTCTTTATTATCCGACACAAGAAGAGCCGGGTCGGGATTTGTAATCCGGCTTTTGGTGCAAATGACATTCCCAGCTTCGCATTCTAGTTCGGGTTGCAGCAAAGCAAGCATACCCGGATTAGCATAAACCCAGTTTTGCTGACTGTCGATAATACCCACATACAAAGCGTTACTCCGCAGAACAGCCTCGCCAATCAGGCGATTCCATCCGGGAATCCGATCTGTTATGCTCACATTATCCATACACAATCATTTAATAATTCGATAATTTGGAAATGTGACGATTTGGAGATGAGATAATTAGCGCGCAGCGCAGCACTAGAGCACTAGAGCATTAGAGCACTAGAGCACTAGAGCATCAGCGCATTAATCATTATTTCCTGAGAGCTCCGTAAATACCGGGATGTGGGTCTGCATCCAGGCGTAGTAGGGATAAATCTCCTCGAAGCAGGGCGCCGAAAGCTCTTCGCGGTAGAGGGTAATCCAGGTGTTAAGCTGGGCTGCCCAGTAGAGCGTGCTGAAATTGCGTGCTCCGTAGGCTCTGAAAACCCACAAAATGGTATTGACCAGCACTTCGGGCGAATAGTCGAAAAAGACCGACTCCATGAAGCGGGCGTGGTTGGCGTGGTTGTCGTGCATGAGTTCCAAGTGATTCTCGCCGATTAAGTCGGTAAGATCTAGCCGTATCGACATTCTTTTGTTAATCTCATCAACAAGTCGATTCCGCTCCCGGCTATATTCCTGTTGTGCCTGTGACCCAACCGGTTTTAGTCGTGCGGCAGATTGAAGCAGTTCTTCTCTGGTCATAGTGGTTCGTATTATTTTTGAGACGAAAAGGTTGAAAGGTAATCTTTTATCAGATAGAGATTATCCAGAATGGTGAGGTTTTCGAAAGGGGGCAATTTGTAGTTAGTCAGGTGCCTTACTGCCTGGCCTCCGATTAAAAGGGGCATGTGGGGGTAGCTCTCCCTGATCTGTTTGATGAGCATCACCAGACTTTTGTAATTAAAAAACACGCTCAGCGAGATGGCTATCAGATGAGGTTGAAACTCTTTAATCGAAGCAATAATCTCGGAAGGAGGAATGCCGGAGCCTACATAGTAGGCATCCCAACCGTTCATTTCAAAGATATCACTCACCATCTTGATGCCCACCTGGTGGGGTTCGTTTTCGACACAGGTAAGTACCACCCGATATGGCGCTTTTTGGACGGAGGCAATCGAGGCATACAGCTCATTCATAATCCCTTCGGTGATGGCGGTTGCAATGTGCTCGCGGGCAACGCTGATCATATTGGTTTCCCACAAGCGCCCCACTTCATACAGCGCGGGTTTCATGACCTCCTCGTACAACTCCACCAGTGAAGCATTCGATGCCAGATAGGCTTGAACGATCTGCGAACACTCGGTTCGGTTACCCTTTAGCAGGGCAGAAAGGTATGCGTCGGATGGCTTCATGCGCTCAAATTTGCAATACAAGGTAATCATAATTTCATTTTCTTTGTTGCTCGTTATCCAGTATTTATGTGGTATGAATCCCTATAGTTTTATACTCCTTTTTGTCGCATTTGCAACGGCCTTTTTTGCCCTCTACTCATTGAGGTATCCTAAAGCCAAAGGATCCTTGGCTTTCAGCCTTTTGCTATTCTCGGTAACCTTCTATGCCTTTGGGTATAGCTTGGAGCTGGAGTCCGTGACTTTTGCAGGAAAGTGGAGATGGATAGTGTTCGAATATGTAGGACTTGCTACGCTTCCCTTATCGTATCTCATTTTTACTGCCCGATTCACCGGGTTCGATCGTTTTCTCACGCCCTCGGTTAAGTACGGTTTGCTTACCCTTCCCTTGTTGAGTTTTCTTATTGTAGCCACCAATCCTCTCCATCATCTTTTTTACCAGCAGCCCGAAGTGGTTCAGAGCGGAACGCTTTCGCTCCTCTTTTTTACCAGAGGCCCACTCTATTGGTTTAATCTGATCTATGTGTATGGCTTTCTGTTCTGGAGCCTTTTAATACAGGTTCACTATCTTCGAACAGCAGCCGTGGCCTACCGCTGGCAGATTAGGATTATCCTGGCCGGCGCGTTGGTGCCTTGGTTTGTAAGCCTTATGCAACAGGCGGGTCTGGCTCCTTCGGGTATAGATCTGGGGCCTGTGGGGTTTGTTTTCAGTTGTATAGCCTGTGCCGTAGTCTTTTTTCGATATCGGCTGTTCGACGTGGTTCCCATCGCGCTCGAAAGCGTGTTTGAGAGCCTAAGCGACGGCATATTGTTGATCGACACCGAAAAGAAGATTATTCATTCGAATCGTCGGATGCAAGAGCTCTTTCCACGGCTTCGTGCCGCCTCGTACGGCCAGAAGTGTGGCGTGTTCTTTGGGCAAGATCCCGATTTGGCAGGGTTAAGCGAAGGAAAATATCCGCAGGGAGAGCTCACTTTTACCCGTAATGAGGGAGAGCAGATTGTGCATCTGATTGCGCGAAGCTTCCCGGTATTCCGCAGGAATCTGTTTGTGGGGCAGTATATCATTGTGCACAATATTACCGACTTCATAAAGTACACCCGGATGCTCCGCGCCAACGAAAAGAACCTGGCTGAGATGAATGCCACAAAAGATCTCTTCTTTTCGATTGTGGCGCACGATTTGCGGGGCCCTGTGGCCAATTTGGTGGCCATGTTCGACATGCTCGAAGAGAATACCGAAGAGATAACGCCCCAAGAGAAGGATGAGTACATGAGGGTGATGCGCGAAACCTCCCGAAGCACCTATCGCTTTCTGGAGAATTTGCTTACCTGGTCGGGTTCGCAACGGGGCAAAATTGCTTTTCGGCCCCGGATATCCGACTTGGCGGCACTCCTCACCGAGAATGTAACCATGATTCAGTCGGCTGCAGATGCAAAAAAGGTGAAGTTGGAGTGTCATTTTGTGTCGCCCATGGAGGCGATATTCGACCAAGAGATGATGAGTACGGTGGTTCGGAATCTGCTGAGCAATGCGCTGAAGTTCTCCTTTCCCGAAGGAACCATTACCCTAACGGCTTCGGTCGAAGCGGGCAGAGCCTTTGTAAAGGTTTCGGATACGGGAACCGGCATGAGCGAGGAGACCCTTCAACACATCTTCACCATACCCACAGAGCGGAGATCACTTACCGGAACGATGGGCGAAACGGGAACCGGCCTTGGCCTGATGCTTTGCAAGGAGTTCGTAGAAAAACACGGGAGCCGTTTGGAGGTGGAGAGCACCCCCGGCCAGGGAAGCAGTTTTTGGTTTGCCTTTACCTTCGATCCCGCCAATATCTAGCGTGTATCTCATTCATTTTCATACAAATGCCGTAACAGGTGCGAAAGTTCAAAAATAATTTTTCATTATTTTTGAAATATACACTAAATCTATCGACATTATATTATATTTGCCGCTGTAATCTTATTCATATCCGTCATGTTCCACTGCAATCTGCGCATCTCTTTTTCTGCCACCCAATGCGATTATGCTCCTATGCAGGGTTATATGTGCATGCAAATGCCCTATTGCCGGACGATGAGCTGATTTCCTGTACAGATCTGTACAGAAAAGATAGATAGAAGGTCCGGTGTTCCCGGGCCTTTTTTGTTTCCCCTGAGCAATCACTCAATAACACTCAATAATAATCCAAAACACTCTATAATACTCCATCTTATGACAACTAGAAAACTTCATTTCGACACCCTGCAGGTGCATGCAGGGCAACCGGTAGAAGCCACCACCGGATCGCGTGCGCTTCCCATTTATCAAACCAGTTCGTATGTTTTTAAAGATGCCCGCGAGGGAGCCGATCTGTTTGGATTACGCAAGTTTGGCAATATTTATACCCGGCTAACCAATCCTACTACTGCGGTGCTCGAAGATCGGATTGCTGCGCTCGAAGGGGGCACTGCAGCCGTGGCTACCGCTTCGGGCATGTCGGCACAATTCCTGGCAATTGCCAATGTGGCACAGGCAGGCGATAATATTGTGAGTACCTCATTTGTCTACGGGGGAACCCATACACAGTTTAAGGTGGCGTTGAAACGGTTCGGGATTGAGGTCCGTTTTGCAGAGGGCGATGCAGTAGAGAAACTGGCCGCCCTGATAGACGCAAACACCAAGGCCATATATCTGGAGACCATAGGAAATCCCGAGTTTAATATTCCCGATTTTGAACCGATTGTCGAGCTGGCTCGCAAACATGGAATTGCCGTCATTACCGACAACACATTTGGCGCCGGGGGCTATCTGTTTCGTCCCTTCGATTGGGGAGTGAATGTGGTGACCCATTCGGCCACCAAATGGATTGGAGGGCATGGAACCTCATTGGGAGGGTTAGTGGTCGACGGCGGCAACTTTGACTGGGGCAACGGAAAATACCCCGCCTTCAGCGAACCTGCCGAGGCGTACCACGGACTGAAAATCTGGGAGGTCTTTGGTTCGGGTGGCCCCTTTGGGAACATAGCCTTTGCCATCCGCACCCGGATTGAGGGTCTTCGCGATCTGGGTCCCTGCCTGAGTCCATTTAACGCTTTTCAGCTGGTACAAGGGTTAGAAACCCTGTCGCTTCGGGTGCAGAAAACGGTAGATAACGCGCTGGAGCTGGCACAGTGGCTCGAAAAGCACCCCAAGGTGTTGCAGGTAAACTATCCCGGGTTACCGAGTAGCCCCTACCATTCGCTGGCCAAAAAGTATCTGCATAACGGCTTTGGCGGAGTCCTTTCGTTTCGTGTTAAAGGCGACGCATCGAAAGTAGGGGGAGTCATCGATAATTTGCATCTGATTAGCCATCTGGCCAATGTAGGCGATGCCAAAACACTCATTATCCATCCCAGCTCTACCACCCACGAACAACTTTCGCCCGACGAACAACTCAAAGCAGGCGTATACCCCAATCTGCTTCGTTTGTCGTTAGGCATTGAGCATATCGACGATATCAAATGGGATCTCGACAACGCCCTTTCCACTCTGTAATCCCCAATTCAACCTTTGCCTGCCTATTTGGATGTAACTACCTCTCCATTGTTTCAGAGGCAGTTACATCCAAACGGCTGACTACCGCATTAACCATTAGCGCATTAGAGCATTCGCGCGAAAGAGCACTTAAAACCTTGGGGTGTAAAAATGGCAATAGGGTTCTGTGCCTTTCTGCTCGTAGTAATCCTGGTGATAAGCCTCGGCACTCCAGAAGGGGGCCGCCGGCCTCACCTGGGTCGCTACCTTATACCCTTTGGCTTTTAGCAGCGCGATCAGCTTTTCGGCTGTCTGCTTCTGGGTTTCGTTTTTGTAAAAGATGCCCGAAAGGTACTGTTCGCCCAAGTCGGGTCCCTGTCCGTTGGCCTGCGTGGGGTCGTGAATCTCAAAGAAGAGTCGTGCAAGTGTTTCGTACGATACGACCGCAGGGTCGAAACGAACCCTCACCGCTTCGAGGTGCCCTGTTGTGCCGGTACACACCTCGCGGTAGGTGGGGTTGTTTATATGCCCTCCGGTATAGCCCGACTCCACACTCACAACGCCCGCCTGTTTCTGCATAAGGTGTTCTACCCCCCAAAAGCAGCCGGCAGCAAAAATGGCCTCCTGTAATTGGTTCTCCTGTGCAACAGCACGGGTATTACTCTCTGCCGGCGCAAGAGGTGCCGCAGGTACGAACTCGAGCGATGCGGAGTTCACACAGTGTCGGCTATTTTTGGGTGTGAGCTGTTCGCCGGTAAATAGATGCCCCAGATGGCCGCCGCAACGGGCGCAGAGAATCTCCGTCCGACGCCCGTCGGCATCGGTTGCCGTTTTTACCGCCCCTGCCATCTCATCGTCGAAACTGGGCCAGCCGCATCCGGCGTCGAACTTTGCTTCCGAACGGAAGAGTTCTGCACCACACTGCCGACAGTGATAGACTCCCGGTTCGAAAGTGTCCCAATA
>CAYGID010000068.1:0-13102 GCA_964349835.1 uncultured Bacteroidales bacterium
AGCCCTATAGAGCTTTTGCGCGCAAGAGCATTAGAGCATTAGAGCATTAGAGCATTAGAGCATTAGAGCATTAACCACTATTTCGGTCCCAGTGTCGACCCCTGGTTATATCGCTGCTTCGGTTCCCCGTTGAGCGAGCCCACCCCTTGCTGCATCAATGCCTTGAGCTGCGCAAGGTGGCGTTGGTACACCACGCGGGGTTGCACCTTTTGGTTGTGGCAGATAGAGGCTGCCATGCCAACCACCTCGCCCATCATGCCGGTGGTACGCATCACCCTGATGGTGCCCAGAGCCACGTGCGACACGCTGATGTTCCGGCCGGCCATAAAGAGGTTGGGCACATTGCGCGAGTAGAAACAACGATAAGGAATGGGATAGGGCCTTATGGTTTTGTGTACAGCAATCGATTTAAAGGGCTGCTCGGGAAAATGGACGGCATGCAGCGAATCGGGATAGTGCAGGTCGATACTCCAGGTGGTACTGGCCGTTCCGTCGGGCAGCCACACCTCGGAGGTAAGGTCCTGCTCTTTGAGCACATAGTCGCCCAACAAACGGCGCGACTCCCGTTTTCCGGCCACATAAGCGACCCAGTCGAGGCTATGATTGGCAAACTGCGAAGCCGATGCGCTGCGGTTTTTCAGAAACGACCAGTTCGAAAAGACCACTAACAGGCCATAGTCGCGAATCTTCTCGAACTCCGAAATCTGATCCCAGGTCATACCCGTTTCCCAGGTCCACTCGCCCATAGTCACCTTTTCGGCACTCTGTTCGGTAACCTCAAGGCCATACGAAAATTGAGGAAAAGAGGCGGGTTGGGCCCCTTTTACCGAATACCACTGCACCGAGGAGCCCATGGTCATGGCGTCGGGCTGTAAGGGAGCGGTCGATTCGCCATAGGCATCGCGTCCTTCGCGCCCCATGGTAAAGTCGGCGCCTGCCAGATATCCCACCGTGGCATCGCCGGTGCAATCGGCAAAGAGAGGGGCCGAAAATTGCACCTCCTTGCCACCAAACACCTCGCGGGCCACTACAGCGGCAATCTGTTTGCCTCGCATCTTTACCCCAACCACCCGGTGGTTAAGGAAAAGGGTAATATTTGGCTCCGCCTGCACTAACTTCAATTTCTTATCGTCTTCGTAATAGGAGGCCGGCTGCGCATTTCCACCCTGCACAGGGCCCATCTCGGCCACCAGGGCACCCAATTTCGGATAGGGCTCCTGCGCGATCCGCCCCCCGAGATGCACCCGTACCTCAGAGCTATTGTTTCCGCCCAATACGGGTCGGTCCTGAATTAAAGCCACCTTTAAACCCAGACGGGCTGCCGCAACTGCGGCGCTGACGCCGGCCACGCCACCTCCCGATACCACAAAGTCGAACCGATGTGTAAGCGGCTTTGCTGTTGGGTTATAACGAGAGCGCAGAGACTCAGCATCAGCGGCGGCCGAAGAGGGCACAAACGTGGGGTCGGATGTAAACAAAAGGGCATCGCAACGGCCGTTAAAGCCGCTCTCATCGCGCAGAGCCACCGTGTGGGCACCTTCGGCCAGCTCCACCTGGCCGGCCTTCTGCCATTGCCAGTTCTCGCCGGTAAAACCCACAGGCTGAGCGAGCGGCTTGCCGTTTACCCACACCGAAAACTTTCCGGGGCCCTCGCCTTTATGCCAGGGAGCCACCCAGTTATAGGTTCGAACGAAAACAAAATAGAGCCCCTTACGTGGCACTACCACCGTGCCAGAGGCATCGGCCACCGGTTTTCCCAACCCGTGTGCCATCAGATAGGGCGAACCCATCAAATCGGTAAACTGGCCATCGACCACCCATCCGCCCTTAGAGGACAACGATTCGGCCTCAACCCAGACAACCGACCCCTTCTCAGTGCCCATACTCTGGCCCCCAAAAACCAACATCCCACCGGATCCCAACAAAAACCCGACAAAACACCACATCCAAACCAATCGCAATCCCCTCATCACACCATCACTTATTATTCATTCATTCACTGCTTCACTATTACACTGCTATATTGCTACACTGCTTCACTGTTACACTATTTGTGAATCAATTATCCACAACCCAATCGTTGCCTTCGCGCACAATCACAGTTTTTCGGCCCATCACCAAAGGGAGGTTTAACCGCTCGTGTCCGCCAGGAAAACCGTATATCACAGGGCAGTCGAGCCCCGCAAAAGCATGCTGCAAAATAGCGTCAACCTCCATGCCGTAAGGGGTATTGCCCTCCTTCATGTCCGAAAAGTTTCCCACCAGAATGCCGGCCAGTCCGTTAACCAGGCCGCCCAGCATAAAATTGCGGAGCATCCGGTCGAGATGGTAGGTGTACTCGGCAATATCCTCAATGAAAAGAATCTTGCCCCGGGTATTGCCCAAATCGTAGGGCGTGCCCCGCAACGAGAGCAGTACCGAACAGTTGCCCCCGATAAGTTCTCCCTCCATGACCGATCCCCGGTCGCAAGGCAGAGCCGGAAACGAAAAATGGTTGGTGCCTGTGCCAAGCACCTGGCACATCCTGGCAAAAGAGTGGTCGGCATCGGGATGACTATCGCGCACATTCACCAGCAGCGAACTGTGGAGCGACTCCCAATGCCACCGCTCTGCCACAAAACGGTGCAGAACGGTGATGTCGCTAAAACCGGTAATCCATTTGCAGTGAGATGGTTTTACATCTTCGAGCAGCGGAAGGAGCCTTACTGCTCCATACCCTCCTCTGGCGCAAAAAATGGCATCGATATGCTTATCGGTGAGCATCTCCTGCAGATCGGCAGCCCGCTCGGCATCGCTGCCGGCATAGATCCCCTCGCAACGATAGAGCGATTTGCCCGGTACGGGAATCCACCCCTCGTTGCTGAGTAAGCTGAGAGCCCGCTCAATACGATCGGGCGAAAAAGCCCCCGAAGGAGCCACGATGCCTACCCTGTTTCCGGGGCGTAAAGGTGTGGGCGTTATCATAATCTACTTTTCTACGAAGATACGTCGGGCCGGCAAAAAAACAACGTGCGCGCCTCAAATGGCCGCCCGCCAAAGAAAAAAACCGTGCAAAGTGTTATCTTTGTGATTCTTTTGAAGCGAAGAGGGTCTATCGGGTTCTCCGCCCTTTGCGAACCCTTTCTTGCGCTGTTGTTCGAGTAAAAATCTGTCGAAATGGAATTGCCAAAACGCTATCTGGTTACCTCTGCCCTCCCCTATGCTAACGGACCTGTCCACATTGGGCACCTTGCCGGTGTCTATGTGCCGGCCGACATCTACGCCCGCTACCTCCGGTTGCGTGGTCGAGATGTGATTTTTATAGGCGGTAGCGATGAGCATGGCGTACCCATTACCATCAAAGCGCGTCAGGAGGGGGTCACCCCGCAGAATATTGTCGACAAGTACCACAGCATCATCAAAGCGTCGTTTGCCGGGCTGGGCATCTCGTTCGATATCTACTCACGCACCTCTTCGGAGATTCATCACCGCACCGCCTCCGAAATCTTTCGCACCATTTACGACAAGGGACTTTTCGAGGAGAAGAGCACCGAACAGTATTTTGACCCAACGGCCGCGCAGTTTCTGGCCGACCGCTATATTACCGGCACCTGCCCCCATTGCGGCAATGAGAATGCGTACGGCGACCAGTGCGAGAAATGCGGCAGTTCGCTCAATGCCACCGACCTGATTAATCCCCGTTCAACCCTCAGCGGCGCTGCTCCCATCTTAAAGGAGACACGTCACTGGTACCTTCCGTTGCAAGATTACGAAGCTTTTTTGCGGGAGTGGATCCTGGAGAACCATCGCGAATGGAAAACCAATGTTTACGGACAGTGCAAATCGTGGCTCGACCTGGGCCTTCAGCCTCGTGCCGTAACCCGCGACCTCGACTGGGGCGTTCCTGTACCGGTAAAAGGTGCCGAAGGCAAGGTGCTCTACGTGTGGTTCGATGCCCCCATCGGGTATATTTCGAACACCAAAGAGCTTCTGCCCGACACGTGGGAAACCTACTGGAAGGATGAGGGTACCAAGCTGGTCCATTTTATCGGTAAAGACAATATTGTTTTCCACTGCATCATCTTCCCCTCCATTCTCAAGGCCGAAGGCAGCTATATTCTACCCGAGAATGTGCCCGCCAATGAATTTCTCAATCTCGAAAACGAGAAGATCTCCACTTCGCGCAACTGGGCGGTATGGCTTCACGAATACCTTACCGACCTCCCCGGAAAAGAGGATGTGCTCCGCTACGTGCTCACGGCCAATGCGCCCGAAACAAAAGACAACAACTTTACCTGGAAAGATTTTCAGGATCGCAACAACAACGAGTTGGTTGCGGTCTACGGCAACTTTGTGAACCGGGCGGTTGTGCTGACCCACAAATATTTCGAAGGGAAGGTTCCCCCGGCAGGAACGTTACTCGACGAAGACCGGGCCATCTTTTCGGAGCTGGCACAGCTCAAACTCAACATCGAAAACTCGCTCGAACAGTACCGGTTTCGCGAAGCGCTCAAAGAGGTGATGAATGTGGCCCGTTTGGGCAACAAATATCTGGCCGACAGTGAGCCTTGGAAACAGATCAATACCAACCCCGAAAGGGTGGCAACCATCCTGAACCTATCGCTGCAAATTGCGGCGCACATGGTGGTGTTGTCGGAACCCTTCATGCCCTTTACCGCCAAAAAGTTGGCCGACATGCTCAACTTGGAGGTTCCCTCCTGGGAGTCGGCCTGCGGACAACCTCTCCTCGAAGCAGGCACTCAACTATGCCCGGCTCTCTTGCTGTTCGAAAAAATTGACGATGCCCTGATTGAGGCTCAGCTCGAAAAACTGGCGGCCACTAAACGCGAAAACGAAAAAAAAGCCTACAAAGCTGCCCCCCAGAAACCCGAAATCAGTTTCGACGACTTCTCGCGGATGGATATCCGCACCGGCACCATCCTCGAGGCGGTAAAGGTTCCCAAGAGCACAAAACTGATTGAGATGAAGGTTGACACCGGCATCGATACCCGCACCATTGTTTCGGGTATTGCCGAATATTTCACGCCCGAAGAGTTGCCCGGAAAGCAAGTTTCGGTATTGGTGAACCTGGCGCCCCGAAAAATTAAGAATATCGAATCGCAGGGTATGATTCTACTGGCCGAAGACCACGACGGCAGGCTGGTGTTTGTTGTGCCCCAGGAGAAAATCGTGAACGGGGGCGCTGTAAAATAACGTTGCCGCAAATAAAAATACAAGCAGTCTATTGATCTCTGTTTGGAGAACATGGGGAATCTCTTTATATTGTTGCCTCTAAAAGAGCGGCTTCTATACTAATTCTTCTTTCGTATGGCAATTACCATTCTCAACCAAACACATTCGGTTTTCAATACCTATCTGGCCGAATCGAGGGATAGTACTATTCAGGGCGACCGCCAGCGCTTCCGGCTCAACCTTGAAAGAATGGGCGCAGTGATTGCCTATGAAATCAGCAAAACGCTAGCCTGCTCAAACCGCGAAATCCAGACCCCTCTAGGCATTGCGTTAGAATCGGTCATTGTGGAGCAGCCCGTGCTGATGAGCATTCTGAGGGCTGGTCTGCCGGTTCATCAAGGCATGCTGCAGGTGTTCGACAAGGCCGACAACGGTTTTATTTCCACCTTCCGTCATTACGAAAAAGACAGGTCGCTCCAGATTCATGTGCAAGACTTTACCTGCCCCGATATCCACAAAAAGGTGGTGATCCTCTCCGATGCCATGCTGGCATCGGGTCAAAGCATGGTGGCTGCCTTCAGAGCCATAGTCCAAAGGGGCGATCCCCAGCATGTACACCTGGTGTCGATTGTGGCCAGCCGCGAAGGGCTCAGCTACCTCCGCAAACGGATTCCCTCCGAAAATGTTAGCATCTGGATTGGAGCCCTCGACGATGAACTAACGGTGAAATCGTACATCGTACCCGGCCTGGGCGATGCCGGCGACCTTGCCTACGGCGAAAAACCAGAATTTTAATCCGTGCAATCATTTGCAGAGATGAAAAAAGCACCGGTATTTGCCTGTTTGCTAGCCATTTTCATGGTTTCAGGCTCCCTCTCCCCCGCTCTTGCCCAATTCTCTATGGGATCGCAAGCATCGCGCGACAGCATGAATCGCCTCTTGCAGGAGGATTACCAAAACATGATGCAGCAACTGCAGATTAGCTCTCTGCGACCCGGCAAAAATGGGAGCAACGCGAATGCCCCAAACTATGCCAACTACGATGAATCAAAAGCCAATCCTTTTCCGGTACTTCCCGATCCGCTAATCCTAAACAATGGCAAGAAGGTAACCTCCGCAAAGACGTGGTGGAAAAAGCGGCGTCCCGAAATTGCAGAGCTCTTCAACAGGGAGGTCTATGGACGCATGCCTAAAAGCACGCCTAAAGTAGAATGGGTGGTAAAAAGCAGCACCAAATCGGTCGAAAATGGCATCGAGGTGATTACCAAAGAGCTCGAAGGGCGGGTCGACAATAGCTCCTATCCCTCAATCTCTGTTAATATCCAACTAACCCTCACCACGCCCGCCGCGGCCACAGGGCCGGTTCCGGTAATCATGGAGTTCGGCTTTATTTTTCCGGGAATGCGTAACGGGATGCTCCCGGGAGCGGGAGCGGGAGCGGGACCCGCACGCGAAAAGAGCTGGCAACAGCAGGTACTCGAAAAGGGATGGGGATATGCCATTTTGTTTCCCAACAGCATTCATGCCGATCAGGGATCTGGATTGCGAAACGGCATTATCGGCCTGGTAAACAAGGGCAATTTCCGCAAACCCGACGACTGGGGCTCCTTGCGTGCCTGGGGGTGGGGTGCTTCGAGGGCAATCGACTATTTTGAGACCGATCCGGCTGTCGATGCCAAAAAAGTGGCCTTAGAGGGCCATTCGCGCTACGGAAAAGCCACGCTTGTGGCCATGGCCTACGAGCCGAGAATAGCCGTAGGCTTTGTAAGCTCATCGGGTGCCGGTGGCGCTTCGCTCTACCGCCGCGACTACGGCGAAATCATTGAGAACGTGGCCGCCGCGAACGAGTACCACTGGATGGCGGGTAACTTTCTGAAATATGCCGGCCCCCTGCAATGGAACGATCTTCCGGTAGATGCCCACCAAATCGTTGCCATGTGTGCCCCCCGACCCATTTTTATCAGTAGCGGAAGCGACACAGGCGACGGATGGACCGACCCGAAAGGGATGTTCATGGCTGCAGCCGCCGCAGGCTCCGTATACCGCCTGCTGGATAAAAAAGATATGGGAACCAGCCAATTTCCACCCGCAGAAACCACCCTCACCAACGGCGATATAGCCTTCCGCCAACACAGCGGTGGCCATACCATCGGCCCCAACTGGCCCATCTTCCTCGCGTTTGCCGAACGACAGTTTGCTTCGCAGCGCTGATGCTCTGATGCTCTGGTGCGCTGGTGCTTCGAAGCGCCAGCGCTTCAAGTGCTGCGCTGCGCGCAATGTAACAATAATGGGTCGCCGAACCTATCTCGTCGAAAAGGCAGTTACCTCCAAGCGGGACTAGCGCGAAGCGCAGCACCAGAGCACTTGAAGCGCGAATGCGCTTCAATGCACTAGAGCACTGGAGCAGTGTAGCGCTGGCGCGCTACACTGCTCTAAAGGTTGCGTATCCAGATGTTGCGGTAGCTTACGGGGCTGCCGTGATCCTGGAGCGAAATGGGGAGTCTTCCGTGGGGTTTGTAGGAGGGGAAACCGGTGTAGGGGGTGTCGCCTTTCAGAATAAAATGGTTTTGTACCAGTACACCATTCAGGAATACCGTGATGGCAGCAGGGCTCTCCAGTGTGCCGCCGGTTCCAAAACGGGGGGCAGTCCATACAATGTCGTAGGTCTGCCATTCGCCAGGTTTCTTGCAGGCATTTACCAAGGCAGGACTCTGTTTGTAGATGCTGCCGGTTCCGCCGTTCGAGTAGGTGAGGTTGTCGTAGCAATCAAGCACTTGAACCTCGTAGGTCGACTGCATAAAGATGCCGCTGTTGCCCCTGTTCTGGCTGGTTCCTCTCACCACAGCGGGCGAACGGAATTCAATATGAAGCTGACAATCACCAAAGTACTCCTTGGTACGAATACCGCCTTTCGTAATGGTCATGGCGCCATCTTTCACCTCCCAAGTGGCAGGTCCGTTGTCGCCATCGGCAACCCACTTCGAAAGATCGGTGCCATCAAAAAGAATCGTGGCATCGGAAGGGGGTTTAACAAAATCGCCGGGGGTTACCACCACAGGCTGATTGTGCCAGTACTCGGTCTGCTCGGGACGCATGTTCTGCGCCTGAGCCATTGAGCCAAAGCCTATCAGGGCCATGGCAACTACATAGAAATTTTTCTTCATACAATTCGTTTGTTTAACTGTGATTATGAGCGTATCAAATCTAACAGATTCCTGAGAGACCACCAAACGTTACTACCCCGAAAGATGCCGGATTAGTAGGGTTTTGAGAGCTGAGTGCAAACATTTACCTTTGCAAAAAAGATGAGCCATGGCAGAGCAGACTTTTTATGCGGCTCTTCTTACCGTTAGGCCTACTATTGTGACGAAAACGACAAACCATGGCAAAGCAGCCTTTTAAGGAGCGTGTAAATGTGGTCTACTCCACCAACCCCGATTTTCGGTACCAGCAAAAAGAGGAGATGTGTTCCGAAACCCTTCCCCCGCAGAAACAGAATCTGAGGGTGCTGCTCGACAAAAAAAACCGTGCCGGTAAGGCGGTGTCGCTGGTTACCGGATTCGTGGGGCAACCCGAAGATCTGGAGACGCTCGGGAAACTGCTAAAAACCAAGTGCGGCGCCGGGGGGTCGGTCAAGGAGGGTGAGATTCTCATTCAGGGCGACTTTCGCGACCGCTTGGTGCAAATGCTCTCCGACCTTGGCTACCGGGTAAAAAAAGCGGGAGGTTAACCTCCCGCTCTGGCTGTTTCGGTGCTACGGTTGTGATACTATCGTTTTCCGCTTGGCCTCTTTTTGCCTCCAAACCCTCCTGAAGAGCCCTCTTTACGAGCTTTTCGTCCCTCTCCGGATTGTCGGCTACCTCCGGCTTGTCTGCTCCCTCCGGGCCTACGGCTCTCTCCGGATTGTCCGGTGGCTTTGGGGCGATTGCCGCTGTCGCGGGTAGGCTTGGTATCCGACCAACGGCTCTTTCCATCGCGGTTGCGCGAGGAGGTATATTCGGGCATCGCCTCTTCTACATCGGGCATCCTGAAATCGAGCTGTTTCTTTACCAGGTTGGCTCGCCACACCTCAACTTTCACCTTGTCGCCCAGCTGGAACACCCTGCCGGTACGACGTCCACGGATGCAGAAATGATCTTGGTCGAATTCGTAGAAATCGCCCTGTAACTCGCGGATGTGCACCATGCCTTCGCATTTGTTCTCTTCGAGTTCCACATAGATGCCCCACTCGGTAACGCCCGAAATCACTCCGTCGAAGGTCAGGCCAATCTTGTCGGACATGAACTCTACCTGCTTGTACTTGATAGATGCGCGTTCGGCATCGGAGGCCCTCTTCTCCATATCGGAGGCATACTTCGACTGTTCGGCAAGCGTGTCGAACGAAGGCTGCGCCCCCTGCCCCGTAAGATAGTAGTCGAGAAGTCGGTGTACCATCATGTCGGGGTAGCGACGAATGGGCGAGGTAAAATGGGTGTAGTGTTTGAAGCCCAAGCCGTAGTGGCCGATGTTTTCGGGCGAATAGACCGCCTTTGCCATGGAACGGAGCGCCAGCGTGGTAATCAGGTTCTCTTCGGGCTTCCCGCTCACCGCGTCGAGCAGTTCGTTCATGGAGCTCACCAACTTCCGGTTCGAAGAGGTTTGCAGCGAATAGCCGAACTTGGTAATAAACTGGGCAAAGAGGGCTACCTTTTCGCGGTTGGGCTGGTCGTGAATCCTGAAAACCATGGCACTCCCTGTCCCTTTTTTCTTCATGCGGGTGTTGCGGCACACCCCCGAACAGAACTCGGCCACCTTCCGGTTGGCAAGGAGCATGAACTCCTCAATGAGTTTGTTAGAATCTTTGTTCTCCTTAAAATAGACACTCAAAGGTTTGCCCTTTTCGTCGAGCACAAACTTCACCTCGCTGCGCTCAAATTCAACCGAGCCCTTCTGCATCCGATCGGCGCGCAACTTTTTGGCCAGTGCGTTCAGATCGAGCACTGCATCGTTCACCGGATCCTTGCCATATACCCCCTCTTCAATCACAGCCTGCGCCTCTTCGTAGGCAAAGCGGCGGTCCGAATTGATTACAGTATGACCAAACCAGGCATCCAGTATCTCGGCCTCAACATTGAGGGTAAACACTGCCGAATAGCAGAGTTTCTCCTCGTTTGGGCGCAAAGAACAGACCTTATTCGAGAGCTTCTCGGGCAACATGGGTACGGTTCGGTCAACCAGATAGACCGAGGTGGCGCGCCGATAGGCCTCCTCTTCGAGGAGTGAACCGGGCTTCACATAGTAGGTTACATCGGCTATGTGCACACCCACTTCGAGCCGTCCATCGTCGAGGCGGCGATACGAAAGAGCATCGTCAAAATCTTTGGCGTCGGCAGGGTCGATAGTAAAGGTGAGAATATTGCGGAAGTCCCTGCGGGCAGCATACTCGGAGGCTGGAATGGCTTCGGGAATCTTTTCGGCAGCAGCCTCTACTTCGGGGGGGAAATGGTAAGGCAGCTCATACTCGGCCAGAATGGCGTGCATCTCGGTCTCATTTTCGCCGGGATCGCCCAAAACCTGAATAATCTCGCCCACGGGATTTTTAATACCCGGAGCCCACTCCACAATCTTTGCAATGGCCTTCTGGCCCTGTTGGCCACCCTTCAGCGCATTCAGCGGCAGAAAGATATCAACCGGTATCTGACGGGCATCGGTCATTAAAAAGGCAAAGTTCTTCCCAATATCGAGCGTGCCTACAAAGGTTTCGCGCGCTTTTCGTACAATCTCTATCACCTCCCCTTCGGGGCGGGAGCCCTGACGTTGAGCAAAGAGCTGCACCTTTACCACATCGCCATTGAGGGCGTGATTAAGCTTTTTCTGTGAAACAAATACATCTTCGGTCACTTCGTCCGAAATCACATAGCCATACCCCTGAAAGGTGAGATCGACCCGGCCTGTGATGACAGGTCCGCCTGCCGACCACTTATATTTCCCGGGCGAAATCTCTTTAATCATGCCTTGCACTACCAAATCCTTTAGCACATCGGGCATTATGCGTTTTTCGGCAGGCGATTCAATTAACAACCGAGCAGCTATTTGCTTGTAATTAAAATCTTTCTGCGGATTGTTCTCAAAAACAGTCCGTGTGTCAAGGAGAAGGCTTCCGAAGAGTTCGGACTTTTCACCTGATTTTTTTGGCATGGGAATATTGGTTAAATAATGGTAAATGCTCTGTTGCTGAAAAGAAATGCTCTAGTGCTCTAGTGCTCTAGTGCTGAAAAGAAATGCTCTAGTGCTCTAGTGCTCTGTTGCTCTAATTATCGAATTATCACATTTTTTTTAGGTTTCTCGTTTGGGGGGGTCTCTGTTTTGGGGGTTTTGTCGGCAGGCCTAAAGTAGAGATATCTTTTGATTTTTTGGGTGGCGGTTTTTTCGAAGGGGGTTACAACTGCCTCAATTGAATGGATCTGCGAAAAGCGGTTTAGTTTGGCATTTACCTTGACTCTCACCTGTTCCAGAAAATCGGCGTAGTGGTCGGTGAGCGACTCTTGTGCCTTTTTAAACTGGTCCATGGTCTCTTCGTATTTTTCGTTCAGATAGGTGATGGTGTCGTTTTTGCGCGAAATGGCATCGTGCCTGAACTGCGAAAAATGTTTTTCCAGATCGTCGTAGTTGAGGTGAACCATTGCCACCAATTTGCCTTTTTTCTCGATAACTAACGACTCCAACACGAACTCCTCATTGTTGATGACCGATTCTATGTCTTCGGGATAGATGTTTTCGCCGCTGGCTCCCAGAATCACATTCTTGCTTCGGCCTTTGATAAACAATACCCCCTTCTTGTCGAAAGAGCCCAAATCGCCGGTACGGAACCAACCATCCTCCGAGAGCACCTCGCGAGTCATCTCCGGCTCCTTGTAATAGCCCATCATGATATTCTCACCTTTGGCTACAATCTCGCCAATGCCGGTTTCGGGATCCACCTGATCGAGTCGGATCGAAACTCCCTGCATGGGAAAACCGGTAGAACCCAGTTTGGTCTGCCTGGGGTTGGCACCCGCCAGGAGGGGCGAACACTCGGTAAGCCCGTACCCGATGGCGTAGGGGAACTTGGCCTCCGAAAGAAACTTCTCGACCTCTCCGTCGAGTTTGGCTCCGCCAATGCCAAAGAAGATGATGCGCCCGCCAAAGGTCTTCATCAGTTTTTTCCCGGCAAGCCTGTAAAAGGCCTTCCGCAGAAGGGGAATGGAGCAGGCGGCATGCAGAAACTTCGATTGCGAAATCTTGGCCTTAATCTGGTTTCTGTAGATTTTATCCATAATGAGGGGAACCGACAGTATGAGGTGCGGACGCACCTTTTTCAGAGCCGGAAGCAGTACAACGGGTGTGGGAGGACGGTCGAGATAGTAGACTGTGGCTCCAAACATAAAGGGAAGCACCAAACCCAACGAATTCTCGTACATGTGCGAAAGCGGCAGAATCGAGAGAAAAGCCATCCCTTTTGTAATGGGCTGAATGGTGGCAACGTGCCGGGTGTGCCAAACAATGTTCTTTTGCGAGAGCATCACCCCTTTGGGCCTTCCGGTGGTACCCGAGGTGTAAATGAGCACCGCCAGATCAGATTCCAACACGGGCTCTGCCTCCCGGAGGGGGGCGGGTGCGGCGGGAATCTCCGTTAAGAGCGAAAGGGAATCGAGCCCGAAACGGATCGAACAGGGGGTGAGCTCAGGGGCAGGAAGGCGCGGGAGCAATCTTTCGGAAGTAAAAATGGCTTTCGCCTCCGAATGGGTCAAAATAATGGCAATCTCTTCGGTGTGGAAATCGGGCAAAAGAGGCACAGCCACCACGCCGCGCACCACGCAGGCAAAGAATGCCACACCCCAGTTGGGCATATTCTGGCCCAGAATGGCCACTTTGTCGCCCTTTTGAATACCCAGACGGTCAAAGAGAAGAT
>CAYGID010000069.1:0-12735 GCA_964349835.1 uncultured Bacteroidales bacterium
ATGTTGTAGAGAAGGGCCAACTTGTGGTTTGGAATATAAGATTCCCACTTGGCCATCACCGCCTTGCTGTTGACAACAATTTTGTGCGAAAGAGAGGCCATCAATCGGTAGGCCCGGGGAGTGGAAAGCGCTAGTCGGAAACCATGATCCTCCTCACCGAATTCATGGATAAACCAGTAGTGGGGCTTGCCAAGCAACTTGGCAGCTATTGCTCCCATCGGCGAACAGAGTGTATTGGAACAGACCACATCGGCCTTAAACACCAAGCGCAGGAGTCCGAAAAGAGCGTATAGATTTCTAAGAAAACGTCTGAATCTTTGCGAATTAGGTTTATTAAGGGGTCGTATCCAGAGGTAGAAAAAAATGATGTGACTTTTGATGCCCCTTTGGGCCATCTTTTCGAGAAAAGGACCCGGTTTCGGTGAGGCTAATGTAATCTGATAGCCCATGGAAACCAGAATCTCCAGCTGTTCGGCCAGTGCCATGTTGGCTCCTCCTGCAGCCCCTTCATGCAGGACCCAGAGCATCTTTTTGGGGTGAGGCATGATAACGCAGTTAGGAGTTAGAAATCATATTCCCGGGTGTGTCCTTGTAATCCTTCTGGGAGGTGAAGTAGATTTTGATTCTCGCAAATTCTCGTTTGAGCCTTTTGTTTATCATCTCTCCAAGGGTTCCGTCTCGGTCGAGCGTTCGGGCGGTGGTTCGAATTCTTACTTTTCGGTTCATCAGGATCTTTACTCGGCCAAACTCCTTCAATTTAACTGCCATATAACCGTCCTCACCCAGTTTGAAGTCGGTACGCCAGCCAATCTGCCGCCCGATTTGTGTGATGAAACCGAAAGCAGCCCCGTAGGTTGCCAGTTCGGGTCGCTTGCGCGACCTGAAAAATACGGAGAGATCGCGGATCCATTCGTACCAGTAGAGTTCGCGTGCGGTTAACTTGCCGTCGGCCAGAAAACTGCAAGGGGCCGACACACCCACAATGCCTTTTTTTTGCAACTGCCTGGTCATCATCTCAATGTATTGGGGAGGATAGAGGCTGTCGCCATCGGCGCAGAGATGGAATTTTCCCCTTGCCATTTCCAGTCCGGCCTGACGAGCGTGGCCTACCCCTTTTTTGGGCTGGTTAATGGCAATGACTCCGCACGACTCTGCAATTTCGAGGGTTCGGTCGGTTGATGCGTTACTGACTACGATAATCTCAACCGAAAAACGGGTGATGGAATCGGCCAGCGAATGGATACAGGCCAAGATTCGTGCCTCTTCGTTATAACCAATGGCCACCACGCTCACATCGGGCTGGTTGTTTTTTAGCAAGGCCGCAACTTTTGGACGGATGAGCTCCGAAACCTCAGCTGTTTTTTTTGGTGTTGGGTTCAGATCTTGGAGATAACGGGAATACCACATGGTTCGAAGTTTTTTGTGCAATCCGGGCAAGTCGGGTTATTGGAAAGAGATTCCCTCTGTTTATAGTGATTGTGCCATTTTTCGGGCCTTGGCATATTTGTTTCGTGCTATGTCGTAGGCAAACCGGGCAAGTCGAAATCCTACTCTGCCATCTTTATACCCTTTTCGCAGTATGTACCACTTGAAAAAGAGGGCAATCGGCATGAAAAGAGAGGCAAACAGACCTATGTTCCTCTTTTGCTGCAAAAGGTCGTTTGCTGCAATATCGGAGTAAAATTGGGTCTTTCGGGCAATCTCGGCGAGGGTCTCAAAGGTAATGTGCGTTACGGTTCCTCCAATTCGACCCACACTCTTATAGCCCCTTGGCGCTTCATGCAATTCGGGCGATGCCTCGAACGAAGCTTTTGTCTTGTTGTAGATCCGGATCGGGTCGTCGGGCGTGGAAACCGGATAGACAGCGCGCACTTCCCGTCCCAGAACCGTCCATCGTCGGGTAATGGTATAGACATCGCATACAAAACCCTCTTTTTTGAGCGCTACAACCGAATCTTCGAACAGTTTGTCGGGAATCTCATCCGAATCCAGAAAGAGAATCATATCGTGTGTGCAGTGGTTAGCGGCACAAATCCGCTGATCTCTGAAATTCTTAAACTCCGAGAAGATAAACCGGGCTTTGGCAAATTGGCGTGTAATCTCTTCGGTGCGGTCGGAAGAGCCGCTGTCGAGCACAACAATTTCGTCGGCCATCCGATCCATGGAGGTCAACACCTGAGAGAGATACTTCTCACTGTTTCGGGTTAAAACATAGGCCGACAGTTTTTCCATGGGCAATCGGGTTTCGGGTGAGATGCCTGCTCAATAACTCTCAAATATAGGCAATATCGCAAAATAACCATGCTGCCTCCGGTCAGGTTTTCTGCTTATTTAAAGAGATTTACTATCGATCGAAGCCATTATGAAATCACGAAAAAAAGATGCACATTCGCTTACTGAAGCTGCAATTACAAAGTATAACCCTACAGTTATGGAAGCAACTTTTCGGCACCTCTCTTCCGGAATGATACCCGGTGTTAAAGGGCATCTTTTCTCGTCACCCAATGTAACCTGCTATTTTTCCGGAGTTCTGTATAACAGTGAGTTTTTGGGTAGCACCCATCTCGAGAAGATGGCTTCCGAAAAGATCGCAGCTATTTTCTCAGAGCCCCAGCCAGAACCTGCTCTCTCTCAACTTGATGGCTCCTATTTGGCCATCGTGCAAACGGGAGGTTATGTGTACGTGCTTCGCGATCGTCATGGCACAGGGCCCTCGTTCTATTATACCGATAGCCGTTTCAGCACCTCTTTACATTCGCTGGTTATGCAGGGTGGCGAGACCTACTCGCCCAACGAAGAGGCCTTGACTCACTATCTTCGTTTGGGATATGTTCCGTCGCCCTACTCTTCTTTCAAAGGGGTCATGAAGCTGGCTGGCGGTATGTTGTTAAAACACCATATCGACACCGACTCCTCATCGGTATCGCCTCTCTATCCCTACTCCGACTTTATCAGAGAACCCGACAGCTTGACCCTTGGGGAGTTTTCGGAGAAATACGGGGCTCTTCATCTGCAGGCGATTCAAAAGAGGTTGGCAGGACGGCAGAGTTTGGGAATTCTCCTGAGCGGAGGATACGATTCGGGGAGTAATCTGGCCGCACTTCGGAAAGTATGGAACGGGGAGGTGCAATCCTTCTCGATTGGTTTCCGGGGCAACCATTGGTCTGAACTTCCCGTGGCGCGCGAAATGTCGTCTATTTTCGGCACCCGGCACTCAGAATATGAGATCGATGGCTCCGAAATTGTTTTTTTGCCCGAAATTGTGAAAGCCCTGGGCGACCCTTTTGTGGAGGGTGGGTTGATGGTGAACTATGCCGCTATGAAGATGGCTGCCTCTTCGCCTCCCGAAATGATTCTCGGAGGCGACGGGAGCGACCAATATTTTGGCACCTCGGGTCGCGAGGTGGCTCTTCACCTGATGTCGCGCAAATCAGGTGCCTATTGGCCTATGGTCTGGATGAGCCATCTGCTCGACCGCGAATGGGTTGAGAAGGGAGGAAAACCTTTCCGCCTCCGTTTTCATCTAAAGAGGATTACGGATATTCAGGCGGGCGATCAGTTTGGTTTCTCCGAAACTCAGATCGGGAATCTGTTCCAAAACAGTGGGCCTGGTACACCCAATCTTATGGAGCGTCCTCCCGTCGGCTCTTTCGATCAGCTCTATACCTTTCATCACTACGGCTGCGATATCAAAAAGACCATCGATCAAGTGATCCTCTTCAAGGCCTCAAAAATGGCCGAATATTTTGGAAATAATCTCAGTTATCCCTTTCTCGATAATGAGTTGTACCAGTTTCTCCAAACGGTACCGGTGCGGTACAAATGCAAAGGGGATAGTCTGCTGGCATTGGCAAGAGGCAGAGGTACAGCCAAATTTCTTCTGAAATACCATTATAAACCGATTCTTCCGCTGAGTGTGACATCCAAAAAGAAGCAGGGTGGTTTTGCCCCTCTGGCTCTCTTTTTTCAGAATCCTACGCAACGCCTGCGATTGGCCGACTACATCCTTTCGTCTACTCTCTGTAGTGATCTTCTCAACCGGAAACGGGTTAAGGAGTGGCTCGATTCTTACAACCGTGAGGCTTCGCTCGAGGGGGGATGGTTTTGGTATCAGCAGGCCCGCTCTTTCCAATATTTTAGCTTGCTCACGCTTGCCGTTTGGTGGGATATCTTTGTTGCACGAAAGGAGGTCTCGCTGTTATGAGTAAGATTATTGCCATAGAGGCACAGCGCATCTTTCGGCAGAGAAAGGGCGGGATGGATGTGGTGGCTCTGGAGGTTATCCGCGAATTGCAGCAAATCGATAAGGAGAATCAGTACTATATTTTTGTGGCACCGGGTCCCGACAAATGTCTCCAATCGACACCCAATTTTACCATAGTAGAGGTTCCCGGCACCTTTTATCCTCTGTGGGAGCAATTCCTGCTTGTAAAGGCCTTACATAAGATTCGGCCCCATCTGCTCCATTGCACTTCGAACACAGCTCCTTTGTTGTGGAAGGGGAAGATGTTGCTTACGCTTCACGATATTATCTTTCTGGAGCAACTCGAAGGTCGGAGCAGTTCACATTACCAGCAGATGGGGCGAATCTACCGACGATGGGTCGTGCCCCTGTTATTGCGTCGAGACATTCCTTTGATTACCGTTTCTAATTCCGAGAAAGAGCATATTCAGCATGCCCTGGGCATTGAGAAAAGTCGGATTCGGGTTGTGTATAACGCCTGTAGCAGCCATTTCTTCGCTCGCGACTTTCATGCTGAGCCGAGGGAGCAACGAGCCATTCCTCCCCAATATTTCCTGGCGCTGGGAAACACTGATCCCCGCAAAAACATGTCGGGTCTTCTTCGTGCCTATCGTATCTACCGAGAGCACTCCGACAATCCCCTTCCACTGGTGATTACCGCCCTTTCGCCTCAGGAGCTGCACAACTATCTGCTCCAGACAGAGGCTGTCGACCTCACACCCCACATCCTGCTTCCCGGCTTCGTGTCGTGGTCGGATCTTCCGTGGTGGTATAGTGGAGCTACTGCCTTTTTGTATGTTTCGTTACGGGAGGGATTCGGGATTCCGATTCTCGAAGCCATGGCCTGCGGTACTCCGGTGCTTACCTCCTCTATCTCTTCGATGCCAGAAGTAGCCGGGCCACAAGGTCTTTTGGCCAATCCTTTTGTGCCCGAACAGATTGCCGACTGGCTCTTACGGCTCGAGAAGGAAGATGCGTTGCGCGAAACGCAGAGTGCCTATGGACTCGAACGGGTCAAACAGTTCTCATGGCGTAAGGCGGCTTCCGATTTGCTCGAAATGTACAATTCACTCTGATTAATCGCCGTGTCGGGTGTGGATAAACCGTCGGTTTGCCCCTTTGATGCGGAACAGGGTGAGGAACATGAGCAGAAAGGCGTGACCTGCATAAAAGGCTGCGACCACTAGTTTCCGGTTCCACAGGCGTTTCGGAATGGCAATGGCCAGGGTAAACGATACCGTGAGCCACAAGAAGAGCCATTTGAGCCACAATTCACGAAAGAGAAGAAGGGTCAGCAGTGCCAAAAAGAAGGTGCCTCCCAGAAATAGAATTCGGGGCGGCATTGCGGTTTGCATGATCTTGTCAAGAAAGTCGAATCGCCCGTTTCGGATAGCCCAGGGAATTTCGGGTCCAAACCTCCTGAGAAATACAAACTGAGCCGATAGCCACCGTTTTCGCTGGGTGGCAAAGGCACCGGGTTTTTTTATTTTTTCATCGTACACAGGTGTCTCCTGAAGATAGTGAAAGCGGTATCCTTCGCGCAGATAGTGGTGCTCCAGTTCTTTATCGAATCCCCCAATGCTCTTAAATCCACTAAGTGTCTGTTTCAGGCTCTGGAATGGAAAGGCCATCCCCGAGCCGATCAAGGCGGCCGAAAGCCCCGCCTGAACATGTCCCAAACGAAAAATGGTATTGTTAATCTCCTCGCTCAGCGCATCTAACACCTGAAACGGGGTTTCGGTACTCTTTGCCTGTCGGTGGGCCTGCACAATCTTAGCCCCCTTTGCGAAAGCAAGATTGATCTGTTGCAGGAACCCGGTCTCAACCGTATTATCGGCATCCATAATCACCGCAATGTCGAATAAAGCCATTTGCGAGAAGGCCAGATTCAGTGCCTTCACTTTGGTGCTTCCATCAGGAAAGTGTGCCTGCACCAGCCTGATGGGCAGGGAGGCCAATGCCTCGTTGGTTGAGGCCTCCATATGGTCGGAGATGACGCAAATTTCGAATCGCTCTGTAGGATACTCCTGCCGAACAAAGCTGTTAACACAATCCATGATGACCTTATCCTCGGCATAGGCCGGAATTAGTACCGCGATACTCCGATACTCAACGGCCGGAGGGGTGCCGCTGCCACTTGTTTTGGCCGGCCTCCAGGTATGAGCTGCCAGGGCAAAAAAAAGCAGATAGGCTGCATAAAGGGCGCTGAGCCCAAAAAGTATCCAGTCGAGAATTTCGATAAGCCACATGGTAGTCAGGTTTTGTTAAGAAAGGTGTCGCGGCCTGCAAAGAAATCAATCAAGCCTCTGGTGCGGTAGGGAATCAGCCCATATTTCCGTTGCATCAGGTTCCGCAGGCACTCCTTTGGGAAGGATAGTCCTATCTGAAAGGCATACGATAACCAACGCACCGGTACTTCGCGGTTTCGTTGGGCAAACCTGAGTCGGTTTCTTGTTTGGTAGTAGGCCCTTATCGGACTCTCTTTACCGCCTGCTGTTACGCTGCCTTTATGAAAAACGGTTGCTGCGGGTTCGTACCAGAGTTCGTATCCCGCCTCTTTTATCCGTTCGCACCAGTCCAGCTCTTCGTAATAAAGGAAGTAGGTTTCGGGGAGCAGTCCTGCCTTTTGGGTTGCCTCTTTCGATACCATCATTGCTGCCCCGAGGATGGCGGGTGTAGGCATCGCCGTATCATACTGCCCCCGATCAGGCTGATCGCATCCAATCAGTTGGTTTCGGAGCGAAATCCCGGTCATTGGGGTGTACCCGGCAAACTGAATGGGGCGGGTTCCCCCCTCAAACCGGATTTTGGGTCCCACGGCCCCAATTTTTTCCGATTGGGTAAAGCGCTGTAGCAGGGGGGGCAAAATATCCTCTTCTACGGTGGTGTCGTTGTTCAGCAAGAGAAAAAAACTGCCCGAGGCCTGTTGCATAGCCAGGTTGTTGGCGCGGGCAAAGCCCAGATTCTTTTCGCTACGCAGCACCACAACCTGCGGGAACCGTTGGCCAATGGAAGCTGCCTCATCCTTTTCAGATCCGTTGTCGACCACTATGCATTCGAAGGGGGTTAGAATGTGCTTGTAAAGCGACTCAAGCATCTGGCAGGTAACAGCCAATCCATTGAAATTTACTGTGATGATTGAAACCGGAACGCTCATAATTTCAACGGGTCAGGGGTAAGTAATTCTCTGTCGATCTCTTGTGCCACAAAGGGAAATGCCATGCTGATGGCAAAGATGACACTCGACGGGAACTGGCCAATTACCGCATTTGCGTACGAGGCCACAAGCACCCCGGCCGCTCCGGCAAGGAGGGCCCTGAGTATCTGATTCACCTTTCGATGCCTGATTTTAAAGAGCGAAACATAGGCTCCGTAGCCCAATAAACTACACAGCATGCCCAGATAGAGGATGAGCCCCACAATGCCGTTCTCCACCCATATCTGTACATACCATGAGTCGGTGGCAATAGAGGCAAGGAAGGAGTTGGGGTAGAAGCGGTTTCCGTTTGCACTGGAGGTACCCAATCCTGCGCCAAAAGGTTTGTCGGCCAGATAGGCCCTGAATTTTCTTTGGTTCTCTAACCGTACACTCAACGACGCATCCTCTTTGGGAGTAAAGGCCGATCGCATCCTTCGGATTTCGTATACCCCCTGCCCGAGGTAGGTATGCCTGAAAAAGACAAAGGCACAAATCAGCAGGAAAGAGCCCACCAGAATAAAACGAAGATCCTTGCAGAGAAACACATATACCACAAGCCCTACGGCAGGAACTGCAATAGCCCCCCTGGTGCCCGACATACCCATGGCCCAGAAGCCCGAGATTGCTACAAGGAAGAAAAATAGTTTTTTTGCCAGCGACTTTTCGTGAAAAGCCATAATCAAAAAGACAATGCCACTTTGGGCCATGGTGGCGCCAAACTGTCCGGCATCGGTAAAGAAGGAGAAATATCGAATTCCCCCCTGAAGCAGGTGGGTACGGGCGTTTCCCTCATTCAACCATTGCATCTCCCACGGGTCGAAGCCAATATGTTTCTGGATAAGTGCCCTTCCAAAGGCTAAGAGGGTGAGCACCGCCCACACATTCATCAATCGGTTCCAATCCTGATAACGGTAAAAGACCAAGACGGTGAGGGGTGCGGCTAACAAAAAATAGCCCCCCATGCCTCGTGCACTGAATATCCACGATTCGCGACTCGGCACCTCCGGATTGAATAGTTGCATAACCAGATAGCCCATCCAGAGGAGAGCCAACCAGGTGATGAGACTGTTCAATCGTCTCCACTGCACCTTCCCCGAAACCCCCTTCAGGAGAAGAATCAACCAAGCTAATGCTAACAACCCGTCGATTACCAATCCCAGCGGTGCGGGGAAGTAGCGCGTGACACCCATGTTCAGATATCCCGCCATAAATACAATCAGCGGGGCAAGATTGGGGCGTTCGTAAATGGCGTAAATGAAGAGTAAACCAGGAAGGAACACTGCGAAGGCACCCACAAAGAGCAGTCCGAATTGCAAAGCTACCCGTCCCAAGATATATAATAGCACTGCGAGTACCAAATGGACCCATACTCTTTCAACAGGAAGGGATCTCCACAACGATTTGATACGAGTCAGCATAGCCCGGGTTCTGTTTATCCGCTCCAGCGCGAGGTCAGTTCCAGATTCATAATCCGGAACCGAAGCTTTCTAAACCATGTTCTGGGAGGCAACAGGCTGGTAAAGAGCTCCATATCGTCGAGCGAAGAACGGTTCAAGACAATCATGATATTGTTGCAACTCAGAGCTTTGAAGCTCATTAAGGCTTTATGCTCGGCAAACTGCCAGCCTTTGCCGGCATCACACACCAACAGGTTCGAAACGGCACCAGCCAGCAGTCTGCCGGGGAAGGTTGCGAGTGCACTCGGAGGCAATTCAATCAGATAGAGGTCTACCGAATCCTCTTTGCTCTGCTCAAGAGTCATACCCATCAAGGTCTGCGGTGAATCGGCGGCAAAATAGGATTTGGTGTTGTAGGCGTAATCCTCTCCGGGTCTGATCCATCGCGTAGTAAAGCCCAATTCGGAGAAGCGCTCTTCGAGCAGACGGCACAACAGGCTTTTTCCATCTCCTGGATGGTGGCTTCCCACAACAATCCAACCGGGCTGGTTGGGGTGTATCTTTTGCACCAGCTCACTGGCAAGGTGCGCAGAGGCGGCCCGAAGGGCATCCCTCTCAGCCTCTGTGGTAGTGGTATCGGCCTCGGCCGAGAAGTTGACCTGAGGGATGGCTCCGTCTACCGGTTCTCCCAACAGTCTGCCGGTGCGGAATACGGTTCGCAGGGTGCGATCAATCAGTTCAAGAATGAGGAAGAAGCAGAGAATGAGAACAAAGGCAGCAAAGGTTGAGGCAATGGCCAGAATTCTGCGTTTGGTGGGCAATGAATCGAGAGGGTATACGGGCGGTGTGACTACAGCCACGTTACCGAGGCTCATTTCCAGGTTCTTTAAACGCAGTCGGGCCGAAATCAGGGCCTGTGTCAACTGCAGGTAGGTCTGTTCGGCCACGTTAATCTCTCGATCCTTCCGCTTCAGGCTTGCTCCTATAGGCGAGAAAAAGGTATACATATTGTCGAGCTTATCCTGCTCTTTGGTCATCACCTCTATAGAAGCCTTTGCCTTCTCGTATTCTACCTTCTCTTTCAGCCAGTCAAGCAGTACGCTTTCGACCGGCATACCCTCCTTGGTTCCCTGATTCTGGCGTATGGCGAGCGAGGTAGTTTTCAATTGGGCCGTCAACTCATCCATTCTCTGCCGGTAGTACTGTAATTTGGGATCGGAAGCCTTCAACGTGTCGGGCATAAGCGACTCAGCCCGAACCATAGCGGCCGACAGGGCAGAGATGTCCTTCATCAGGGCCATGAAGTTGGTGTTGTTTACATACAAATTCTCTCGGCCTTGCAACTGCAACTCCATCACCAACAGAGCCGATTGCGCCGCCGCGAAATTGATTAGGAGCTGCTTCAGGGTGATATAGTGGTCGGTGTCGAGCGCCATCAGCGCTTCGGTTTGCTCCTCATAATTTACAATGCGCCGTTCCATGCGGTAGGCAAGCAGCGAATCTTCGTAATTGCTCAGGATTCCCTTTGCTGCCGCAACCTCCCGTTCGAAGAAGCGGATAATCTCGTTCGAATCTTTGTAGCGTAGTTCCGAAAAGGTGGTAATAAACTCCTTGTTAAGAATCTCGAGCGTTTGAAATGCAATGGCGGGATCGTTGGCGGTATAGGTAATATCGACCATATCGCTGCCCGGGATCCGCCTCACATTGATCTTTTTGAGCGCATTGATGCTATAGTGGGCGTGATACCAGTTCAGAATACCGTACAGAAAATTTGCCTTTTCCGGCTTTAGGTTTTCGAAGAGGTTCTCCACGCTCTGGTCGAGCGATGTTTTATCAATCAGCCCTTTGATTCGTTCGGGCACAATGCTCTCGAGCTCTCGAAATGAGGCGGCCGAGATATAGGTGTTGTCCTTTTCGCGGTCGCCGTAGATGAGACTTTGCGCAAACAGACGCATCGAAACCCTTTCGAGCGTGGCCCTTGAACGGATAATAGTGATCAAGTTCTCCAGGTTGGTGTTTGCCACCGAGGCATTAATGGTGGTGCCATCGCCTGTCGAGGTATTTGAGGTAACCCCGGTATAGACGGTGGTGTTTACTTCGTAGGGTCCGATCCAGCCTTTGCTCAAATAGAGAACCATGCTCCCTATGGCGAGGGGGCCCAATGTCAACCAGAGCAGATGTCTGAATACAAATCGGAGACCATAACGCAGTAGTTCCATACTATTGTCCTGTGTCGTACATTTTCATGCCGCAAAGCAGCTCGAGCGTCATTAACGAGGAGCGAAGCTTGGCTTTGGTATTCTCGAATTCGTCCATCAAACGCATCTGATTCTGCTTGGCAAGCGTCAGCGACTCTGTCCCCACCTTTCCCATTGTAAAGTCCTGTTCGATAGAGATCATATTGGCTCCTGCCAGCTCCATAGCCTGTGCCTTTCCTTTCAGCAGGGCGAGCGCCAGGAGGGCATCGTTGTAAAAGGCCAGAATTTCGCGTTTAAGATCCTGTTCAAACTGGGCTACATACTCTTCGGCCTGTTCAATAGAGGCTTTTCGCATTTTGACCTTGTTCTTCCAGTCGAGAATAGTAAAGAGCGGTAGCGTGACCGAAGCCCCCACACTGTAGTAATTCGACTGAGAGGTTCGGTACATCTGTCCTTGCGGCGCAAAGATGTCGGGCGCTGAGCTCATATTGGTTGCGTTCGACATTCCATAATTGGCAGAGGCCCCTATATAACGTACCCACTCCAGATTGGCCGTTCTTAGTTCGGTTTTCCGAATCTCGATGTTTTTTTGGAGAGCGGCTCTGTTGGGCGAATTGCGCAAGGCAGATTCGGTGAGCACCTCAAGAGGTGGAATCGTGACCTCCAAAAGATTGTTTTCATCATACTGACTCAGGTAGGGAACTGTTCGTCCAATGGAGTCGGGTATCGTCAAAAGCGAATCCTGTACAGCCTGGGCAAGAGCCTCATTCTGTACAGGATAGAGCAAAAGGATACCGGATAGAACAATCCCCTTCCAGACAACTTTATTCATCAGTAGCATCACATTTCTGAATCTGTTTATCGTGAAGGTATACAATTTCCGTCAGGATTCCAATATTAGGGTAACTCAGGGTAAAGTTTAGCGGGATTCACGTTGCTGCCCGTGGGAATATACCAGTCGGCATTCGAAAGCTTTCCAGAGCTGATCCAACTGTCGAACAGGAGGAAAGCCTGATTGAGCGGTGCCTTTTCGACAGGATATCTGAAGCTCCCGGGAATGACCAGTCCCCACGGGTATCCATATTGGGTAGAGTAAGGCGCTCCGTTAACTGAGTC
Source organism: uncultured Bacteroidales bacterium (assembly GCA_964349835.1). Classification (GTDB taxonomy): domain Bacteria; phylum Bacteroidota; class Bacteroidia; order Bacteroidales; family UBA4181; genus JAQVSH01. The sequence continues at coordinate 12,154 of CAYGID010000069.1, forward strand.
GTCGTCGCCGCTTCCAAAGAGTGCGGTATTGGCTTTAGAGGTGGGCTCGAAGCCAAACAGATGGATCTCTTTCTCACGATTACCTTCGGTAACCATAAAGAAGTTCAATCCTCTGTTAAGGGTCAGGTCGGCCTTGGCAACAGGTTCGGTAAAGCGAACATCAATGGTCCACTCAATCGGGGTGGCACGGCTTCCGCTTACCGGATCGGTATTGATAAAATTATTCCGCTGGTAGGTAATGGCAATCACATCCGAAACCGAGGCAAAGAGCGGAACCACGGCTTTTTCGACCCCTGCTTCTGTGCCATTGCCACTGTTGAGGGTGAAGACGCCCTCTTCCAAGGCCACACTCCGGGTTACAGAGGCCACGTTTGATGCAGCAGTCTGATCCAGTTGAAGCGCAAGTCCGTGGGTAGGGGTGCCGGCACCAACGGCCAGCACATTGCCTTTGATAATCATTCTCGATACGGTAGAGGCGTTTTCGAAGAATCCTATATTGAAGGTGACAACCAAATCGTTCATGTCGTAGTCGCCTTCCAGCGGCCACATATCTTCGAATGCCAGGGTGTTGTAACCGTCGAT
>CAYGID010000070.1:0-12558 GCA_964349835.1 uncultured Bacteroidales bacterium
CGAGAGGCCCCGACGGTGCCTTCTATTTGGCAATGACCGACCTGCACATTTTTGGCCAACGAGCAGGATTCCGCGACACCGAATTTGAACGTCCTGCCGAGAAATATGGATGGGGCAACAACCGCGCCCTTGTTCTGATGAAATCGTACGACCTCATACATTGGACCCATTCCGACTTCCGGGTCGACAAGGCATTCCCCGAACTGGGCGACATTGATTGCTCCTGGGCGCCACAAACTATTTTCGACCCTTCGGTTGGGAAAATGATGGTCTATTTTACCATTCGCTACAACAACAAAGAGTGTCACATGTATTATGCCTATACCGACGAAAATTTCACAAAACTGGAAACAACGCCCAAAAGAATCACCGAAATCGGAGGCCTCGACGGCGATCTCACCCGGGTCGGTAACCAATATCACCTGTTTTATGTTTCGAATGCCAAGGTGTTGCATTCCGTTTCTAGCAAGATTAACGAAGGGTTCAAAGCCGACACGACTCGCATCGACCCCGAAAAGGTTTCGACCGAAGCACCAAACATTTTCAAGCGCCTGGGGACCAACACCTACGTGCTCATGTACGATGTGTACGGAGCCCGACCCAGCAACATGGGTTTCAGCGAAACCACCGATTTTGTGACCTACAAAAATCTGGGTCATTTTAATGAGGGTGTCATGAAAACCACCAATTTCAAAAGTCCCAAACACGGGGCAGTAACCCACCTCACCCGGCAAGAACTGATGGCCATTTCCGAACACTGGAAGATGGATATTAAGTAGTGTAACATGAAAAATTCGCGAAGACTATTATATGCCTTAGTTGTGATTTTGGCTGTAACTTCTCTGGCATTATGCAAGAAGTCGGCGCCAAAAGAACCCGCAACAACCCCCTTTAGCAATGGTTCGAAAGAGCGAAATCTGATTGTAGTAATCAGCGATATGCATCTTGGCGCCGACTCCTCTTATACTGAGTGCAAAGAGAACCTTGGGGCACTCGAAAAATTGCTTACACAGATAAAAGCGGCTCGAAATGTAAAAGAGTTGGTAATTGCCGGCGATTTGCTTGATGAATGGTTTGTACCGGCTACCCTCAATACCTATCAGGGAAAAGATCAGGCTCATTTTGTACAACGGATTGCGGCAACCAACAAAGATGTGATAGATGCGCTAAACAGCATAATTCAAGAAGGGAAGATCTTAGTTACTTACCTTCCCGGGAACCACGATCTTACGATAACGGCCGAAAATGTTGACCTGATTCTTCCGGGAATTAACCAGGCACGTGATCCGGAACAGGGATTAGGCACCTACTCCCCTGCCGGACAGCCCCAAATAGCCATTGAACATGGGCACCGCTATAATTTCTTCTGTGCTCCCGACCCATTTTCGAATCAGGATATTGCCCCGGGAACCATAACGCCTCCGGGCTATTTTTTCACCAGACTAGCGGCCCTTTACTTTTTGCAAGGAAAACCGCCGGCAGGAGATACCCTCTCTGTGGTTACCCAAAATAGTTCGGGTAGTGAAAGTCAGGATTTACTCTTTGCCTATTGGCGAGTATGGAATTGGGCAATAAATCTATTAACCATACAAAATAGATTCGACGAGAACATCATTGTTACCCATGTGGATAAATTCACCGGCACGTTCTCAGTGAAAGACTTAGTCCCCTTTCAGGCAACAGTGGGCGGTTTAATTGATGTGAATCTATTTAAGGGAATTCAAGAGACATGGAATCAGAGACAAGCGCACAATCGGGTGGCTGTGCATATTCCTGTAGAACGAGCCATTGCCGGCTCTGCTGCAGTAAATGAATCGGGCGAACAGGCAAAAATTCAATATTTTCTGAATCCTGAGTCAGCAGTAAGAATCGTTGTTTTTGGGCATACGCATGTGCCCATTATGGAATCGTCTCAAAACCACCTGGATCAAAAATCGATTTATGCCAACGCAGGGACATGGATAGATCACAACACCTTATCGCCCACAAACATGAATTTTGTAGTAATCACACCGCAAAACGAGGAGGCCTCTTCACAAACCTTTGTAAAACTTTACCATTTCGAAAATGAGGTAGCCACTCTCATGGCAGAGGACTCATTACGCTTATAACCAAAAACAGATGTACGCCTGCCGGGTTTCTTTTTCGCATAGCAGTAACCGTTATCAGGCATTCTACATGCCGACAGGAATTGAACCTATTCAAATTTGACAGTATATTTACCCTAATAGATTGGCTATGAATATCATGACACAATTTACGCTTAGGAGAAAAATCGTATTGAGATTTTGGATTGTACGTATGATGAGCATACTTCTTGCGCTCATCTCTTGCACTACTATTGTTGCAGCTGATGCTAAGCCTTCTAACCAGCAAGATGGCGTGAACATCGCCGGAGAGTTAAAAAAATGGCATACTGTAACATTGACATTCGATGGCCCTGAGGTTGCAGAGACCGATGAGAACAATCCATTCCTTAACTATCGTTTGAATGTTACCTTTTCGCATAAGACAACAGGAAAAACATACAAAGTACCTGGCTATTTTGCAGCTGATGGCAATGCCGGAATGACCTCAGCTGCTTCCGGAAATAAATGGAGGGTGCATTTCAGCCCCGATGAAATCGGTGAGTGGACTTATTCGGTCGATTTTAAGAAAGGGAAATGGGTGGCTATCAGATCACGAACCGATAGAGTGCCTGGTGGCGGATATATGGACGGAAAGGCCGGCATGTTTACCATTCGGCCCACCGATAAAACGGGTAGGGATTTCAGGGCTCATGGTCGGCTTCAGTACGTTGGTGAAAGGTATTTGCGCTTTGCCGAAACCGGTAAATATTTCTTTAAATGTGGCTCCGATTCGCCAGAGAATCTGCTTGCCTATTACGGATTTGATGGCGATTTTGCTTCTGATGGACATAACGACAACCTGGTAAAAACTTGGGGGCCTCATCTGAAAGATTGGATCGATGGGGATCCTCAATGGTCTAATGGTAGAGGAAAGGAGATTATCGGAGCAATAAATTATCTGTCGTCCAAAGGATTGAATGCCTTCTCGTTTTTAACAAACAACATCGAAGGCGACGACAAAAATGTGTTCCCATATATAAATTATGATACTTGGGATCGTTTTGATTGTTCTAAGCTGGATCAATGGGAAATCGTTTTCGATCATGCGCAAAAGAAGGGATTGTTCCTGCATTTCAAAACCATGGAACACGAGAATCAGGGGTTATTAGATTTCGGGGGTATGGGTGGATTTACCAGGTTATACTATCGCGAGTTAATTGCCAGGTTTGGCCATCACCTTGCAATGAACTGGAATCTTTGCGAAGAGTTTGGCGATTGGAGTGGCTTTGAGGATGTGAAAACAATGCCGATGGATGCAATGCAACGCAAGGCGCAAGCACAATATATCTATGATTTGGATCCCTACCATCATCACATGGTGATTCATAATGGAGAGGCATTTGACCCTTTGTATGGCGAGGATTTTAAACTAACGGGGGCTTCGCTACAAACATCCGAAGCGGATTTTAGGGAGGTGAACCAACAGACAAAACAAATCATCGAAAGGTCGGCTAAGGCAGGCAAAATATGGGCTGTAGCTTGTGATGAGCCGGGTGATGCAACGCATGCGCTTATCACGGATGGTGAAGATCCAGAACACTTTAATGCGCGAACCAACGGACTTTGGGGCCATTTCCTCGCTGGAGGATGGGGTACGGAATGGTACTTTGGGTATAATCATCCACATTCCGATTTGAGTTGTCAGGATTATCGCAGCCGCGACCTATTCTGGAATATGGGTGTAATCTGTATCCGGTTCTTTGAGGATAACGATTTCCCCGTGTTGGAAATGCGATCCCAGAATGAACTAATCTCTTCGAAAGGCGACTTTTGCTTTGCGAAAGAGGGTGATACCTATCTCATCTTGCTTAAGAAAGGAGGTATGAGTCAACTGAATCTCAAAGCATTCGATGGCTCCTACTCTGTTAAATGGTTCGATCCACGCAAAGGAGGCGCTTTACAAAATGGTTCCATAACAAGCCTGAAAGGAAACGGAGCCAAGTCGTTGGGAACGGCTCCAACTCATCCCGAACAAGATTGGATAGTGGTAGTGCGTCGTGATTGAAAGCATATTATGCTATTCTTTCAAAGCAACACAGTCGGGCTTACGAAAAACGCTTACATTTGAAGAAATAGGCTAATAAGAGCTATCATTTTACATTGCTCGCAGTAGCGAAATCGTATTGAGACGTAAAAGATGAGCCATGGCTAGAGCAAAAAAATTTGGCGCTTTTGGCGGAGTTTTTACCCCTTCCATTCTCACTCTGCTGGGAGTCATTATGTATCTACGATTGCCCTGGATTGTTGGACAGGCAGGGCTATTGGCCACTCTGGGAATTATTTTCGTGGCACATGTTATTTCCGGAAGTACAGGCCTTAGCGTGGCATCGATAGCTACCGACAAAAAAGTAGAAACCGGAGGAACCTACTACATCATCTCCCGTAGCTTGGGTCTGCCCATTGGGGGGACGCTGGGTTGGGCGCTTTTTGTTGGCCTATCGTTCAGTGTAAGTTTGTACCTAATTGGTTTTGCGGAGGTATTTCTCGAATATTTCGGCTTCGCAGTAAATATAACTACCATTCGAATCGCCGGCTCCATCATTCTTTTATTAGTTACAATCCTCACATTTATCAGCACTTCGCTGGCCATCAAAACACAATATATTATTCTCACCATCATGGCGATTTCGCTTCTGTCGGTATTTCTCGGCAAGCACGATTTTGCACCAATAGCCCCTCAGCTTCATAGCCTGCCTTCATCGCTTCCCTGGATAACACTATTTGCAATCTTCTTTCCGGCTGTTACCGGTTTCGAGGCCGGGGTGTCGATGTCGGGCGATCTGAAAGATCCCCGAAAAGACATACCGGTGGGAACGATTGCCGCCATCTTGGTTGGTCTGACAGTATATATAGGATTGGCTGTTTTTTTATCGTCTACTGTAAATAATACCCTGCTGGTAAATGATACCAACGTGCTGTTTAAGATTTCGTGGATACCGCAACTGGTCATTGCCGGTGTATTAGGAGCAACCTTATCATCAGCACTGGGAAGTATTATGGGAGCGCCCCGTATCATGCAGGCAGTAGCCAAAGACGGTATCGCACCCTTCTTTTTAAGCAAAGGGTTTGGCCCCTCAAACGAACCGCGCAATGCACTGTTGCTCACATTTCTCATTGCTCAGGCAGGCATACTGATCGGAGACCTGAATGTGATTGCACGAATTGTCACCATCTTCTTCATCATTACTTATGGATTTCTGAATATCACATATACTGTCGAAAGTTGGGCCAGCAGCGATTTCAGGCCATCTTTTAAGATTCCGCGTATCGTGAGCATTATAGGTGCCCTTGCCTGTATTATCGTAATGATAGAATTAGATATCATAGCATTAGCCATTGCTTCGGTGGTATTGCTGGGACTTTTCTTTTTCTTGAAAAACAAGGAACTCAAATTACATTCAGGCGATACATTATCGAGTCTCTGGTTATCGCTTGTGAAAACAGGCTTGTTACAACTCGCTAAAAGTCGGATAAATACAAGAAACTGGCGACCCAATGTGATTTTGTTTAGCGGAGGTTCTGGCAATAGACCGCATCTTATTGCTATAGGAAAAGCACTGGTAGGTAAACTGGGCATCTTCACCAATTTTGAATTGATAGAAAATCCCGACGAAACCTTGTTATTTCATGAAACAGCGAGGGTCAGTGTGGAAACCTTCGGTGAACATGAAAATATCCTTACCCGAAAACATAGTTGCCGCAATGTGTATGAAGGTATGGCAATGATTAGCCGCGTTTACGGTTTTGCCGGTTTCGAGCCCAACACCATTCTGATGGGCTGGTCAAAAAACACTACCCATCCCGAAAAATGGGAGGCGCTACTTCACACCTTACACAAACTCGATTACAACCTTACCTTTTTACATTTCGATGAGAAAAAGGGGTTTGGACAACACAAACGAATAGATTTTTGGTGGAGCGGCAAGGGAAGAAACCTCACACTAGCCCTTCATCTGATGCGATTTATCACAGCAACTCCTGTCTGGAGGAACGCAGAAATTCGTATTCTGGCCATTCATTCCGACCCTGTAGTCCGGGATAAAATCTACCTGGTCCTTAAACAGATTGCCGACAATTATCGGATCAGGGTTACACTTAAGGTGATTGCCAACCCTGAAGCCTTGCCGGAATACGAACTGATTCAAGCCGAATCGGCAACCACCGATTTAGCCATCTCCGAGATTGGAAGTATGTTGCAACATACAACAAGAACGGTAATAGAGAGAGCCAACACCCTGATTACGCATCTTCCTACAACCCTGTTTATCCACGCTTCGAGCCGATTTGAAGAGATTAATCTTATTTCCGAAACGGCATCAACCCATCCTGAACCACCCATTGCCAAAGGCGATACCCGAAAAATTGAACCGATAGTGCAACGTTTGCAGCTGGCAAATCACCCTATTGTACAGACCACGCTCTACCCATTGGCAGAGCTTCTTGAAAAACAAACGTATGCATTCATAGAAAACGCATTACAAACATTGCAAAAGGGCAGTGAGGCCTATCTGGGGCAATTAGAGACGCTTGCCAATGAAACCCTGACTAAGCTGCTGCATACCCAAAACCTTCAGAATCCTCAGGAAAAGCATTGGGCGCATGTAACCATCCTCAATGATTACTACCTGTTGGTTCAAAACCTTCTGAATCGCTATAAAGATAGTTTACTGCCCCTCCAACAAGAGACACTTCGACTTTCGATGGATCAATACTTATCGGAGACCGACCATGCAGTAAAAAATCTTCCCGAAACCATCACCCTGCAATATACCCCCGACGATTTCAAAGCGTGGAAGAGCATCACTCTGTTCGGTCGGTTTAGAAGGGCGCTTACCCTGCGTTGGGCTCGCATTTTCGGCCATCCTATTCGCAGAAAAATTCGCCTTCAACCGGCCGCCGGCTACTTTCTCTACTATAAACGGCTCGAAGCGGGTAAACGGTATTACAACCGGTACGCTTCGGAACAACTTTCGGCTTTTGCAGGCATAAAAACAATATTGACACTTCAGGAGAGAGCCATAGAAAAGTGGATGACGGGAAGTTGGGGAGAAGAGGCGTTGCGCAGCCATATGGAGAGTACCCGCCAACAGATCTCCCTTCTGCAAACCGCAAGTCTCGACTACCTCTTTACGGAGGGTCAAGCCTGGCTAGACCAACTTGCGGGCAATCTGGAGAATCTCAGCCTTATCCTGGCACATCCCTATGCAAATAGCCAAAGCCGGAAATTCAGCGGATTTCTAACCCGTAAGAAGGAGAAACTGGAGAATGCGCTGGCCGAATTTCCTGAAGAGTGGAGCCACTATATGGCGGGTCGTGTTACCTCCTCCCACCTCGACTACCAATTTCTCTTACTTAAAAACCGGTTGGATGCAAAAATAGAAAAGACGCTGCAGGATCTGGAACAGATTATAGCGTTACACATAGAAGATCCTTTACAGGCATTCGAAGATCGGCTCGCCCGGATGCAGGAGAGTACAACCCGGTGGGAGCAAAATGAGATTTTCAGCCATCAGGCCATTGCCATTCCGCAACTCGACGAGCGTTTCAATCTACTCTATAAAGAGATTAGCGAAGCAGTGGGTCTACTTCCCGAGAAGATGGAAATGCCGGGCGAAGCGTTGCAGGAAAAGAGTTGGTTTGAGAGGTTGGAGCATATTGACACCTGTGTGGTAGAAGTTCGAAACCCCGCCGATTTTTACATCAGCAACCGCCTAAATGAGCAAATCAGAAAGCAATCGGTGGCAATGATGCAACAATTAACGCTTTCGGTGGCCACCCTGAAAAATTTGATCCGGATGGCCAATTTCCATTTCGAAAACAGAGAAAGCAGCCATCAGGATGATACCCCTCTGCAACAGCGGATGCAACAGCAACGGGATCTACTCGACAGCATATTTCAACACATTGAAAAGGAGAGAATTGCCATCAAATCCATGATGCATGAGTTGCGTAATCATTGTTCGCTCGGCTTAAAAGATGCCTTCAGCCCCTTGCACGCTACTGCCATCAGTACCACCTCCTACAGTCTGAAAATAGAGTTGGGAACTACCCAAAAAAGGCGGCTGTTTGTGCTGTTGGCCCAAATAAAAAGTGCCTTCAACCAAAAAATCAGCAACCAAGTGGTAACGCTCCTCTACCGTCAGAGCCAGGGGTTGCTATGGGCTAACCGCCTGGAACAAGCACACACAAAGGCAACGCTTTTCCCGGGCGAACCGATTCGTCGGATGGTGGATCGTATCTCGCCCAAGAAAAATATATTGCTGCAACTTCCCTTCTATTACGCAAACCTCTTCACAGGCAGCCCCTCACTGGGCGAGAACTTCTGGGTAGGAATGGAAGAAGAGATTGCTCAAGGCAGCAAAGCTATAGATCGTTATATGCAGGGCGCAACAGGCTTGCTGATGATTACCGGCGAACGGAGTTCGGGCAAATCAAGCCTTAGCAAATATTTGGCCCGGCGCCATTTCGAAAAGCCCAATATATTCCATGTCCCGGCGCCCAGAGAGTGTACCGCCAACGCCACCCTCTTTGAGCAAACACTGCTGAAGGTGCTTGGCAGGGGCAACAGTTTGCCCTACAGTATGGAGATGCTTCCGGCCAAAAGCACCATTGTGGTAAACGATCTGGAACTATGGTGGGAGCAAAAACCTTCAGGCACACAGGTAGTTGAGCGCATTGTCGGCCTGATGCAACAATACGGACACAAAGTGCTCTTTATCATCAACGTAAACCAATACGCGCTCAAGATCATCAACCAGCTGAGCGAAATCAACACCCGGGCACTTGATTTAGTTATCTGCCAACCTTTCGATGCGCAAGAATTACAAGAATTACTGCTGGTACGTCATCGGGCCGGTGGGATGACCTTCCTGCTGGAAAAAAAACGGGAAGAGGCCATGACCAACCTCGACTATGCCCGACTCTTTAACCGACTCTTTCATCTTTCGGGAGGCAACCCGGGCCAGGCTATCAATCTATGGCTGGCCGGCATTCAGGAGCTGTCGGGCACCACACTCATCATGCGAAAACCCGCGTCGAATGCCGTAAGCTTTTCCGAACCCTTCTCGCAAGAGGAGATCTATTACATACTGCAATTTATACTCCACAGAAGGTTCTCGATAAGCAGGCTCTCAGCGATGCTGCAGACCCACACCGCGGAGACCGAAGCCCGGATTAGGGCGTTGGTACAAAAAGGCATTCTTACGGAGAAATTTCCTGAGATATACTGCCTGAATCCTGCCTTAGAAATTCATCTGGTGAAAAAACTAAAAAGCCTTGAATTGCTATGATGTACCTGAAGATCGTTGCCGTAGCCGTTGCTCTGTACCTTGTTCTGCGCTTTATTTCCACCTATTTTCGTCTGCTTACCGGCAAGCAGAGCATCAGAAGCGCCTTCCTGCGCATCTTCCCCGTAGTGCAACTGGCTGCCTGGTTGCTTTATACTTTTTGGACCTTCGACAGCCTCTTTACCGAAAAAGCCCATTACCCCACTCTTCTCACCAGCACAATCGTGCTTTTGGCAGCACTCGGAGGCTGGTATTTCCTGCGCGATTATATAGCAGGCACTATATTAAAGGCCGAGAATGGGTTAGAACCTGGGCAACAACTTGGCACTTCGGAGATTTCGGGAACCATAAAAAAGCTCGGCTATCGCTCTATAGAAATTATCGATAACCAGGGAGAACGCACAAAGATTCCCTACAGTTTGCTCATCGGCCAAAAGTTGGTTCAATCGGCCAAAACCCGACACTGGAACGAACAGTGCATCCGACTTTCCATCTCATCGGCCCATCCCGCCGAAATGATACAAACCCGCATCAAAGAGCGCCTGCTCCAGATGCCCTGGATTGCCTCAGCCCATCTGGCTACCCTAACCCTTACCCGCGAATCGCCCGACAGCTACCTGGCCGAAGTGCATCTCCGTCTCCTTCTTCCGGAGATGACCCTGAAAACCGAAGAGAACCTAAAACAGTTTGTTGAAGAAGTATTTTCCTAATGCAAAAATGGAAACATTCAGCATCCTTCAACCCGCCTCTCCTCTTGCCCCTTTCGTAAAGCATTACTGGCTGTTAAAGACCGTCGGCATTTCGGATGCTGTGGCACGCACTGTGCCCACGGGTATGATGAACCTGATTTTCCATCGGGGAGCCCGCTTACTCTCTGTGCATGAAAACCAACTTCATCCTCGCGCTTTTCTCAGTGGACAGGAGAAAACATTTGCCGATCTGAAATATGAGGGCGAAATCAATATGATTTCGGTGGTATTCCGTTCTGTCGGCGTTCGGGCATTCTTCCGCTTTCCGATAGATAGGGTTACCGGGTTGCGCGCTACAGCCGGCGATCTCGAAGATAAAGAGTTCTTAATTCTGGAAAACGAATTGACAAGCACCAGCGACGATGCAGAATGTATCCGCCTGATTGAACAGTTTCTCTTGAAACGCCTTACCCTTCTTGCCGAACATAACCTGAAACGAATAGAAGCAAGCCTTCGCCTGATACATTCCGGAGAAACCGACGTGGTTCAGCTTGCCGATGCGGCCTGTTTGAGCACAAAACAGTTTGGCCGTATCTTCTCCGAATATATCGGGACCACGCCGAAAGAGTTCTCACGGATTATCCGGTTCCAAAGGGCTCTGCATATTCTCGGAAACAGTCCGAAAACCTCTTTCACGGCCCTGGCATGCGAATGTAGTTACTTCGACCAGTCGCACATGATAAAGGAGTTTAAAACCCTCTCCGGCTACACGCCCGGCGAATACCTCGCTGCCTGCCCGCCCCATTCCGACTACTTCGACAACTAACAACCCTATTCGGCCTATATTTGTCCATCCACCAAAACGCCTCCTCCCCTCTCGGCTCTCCCCCTCCATCACGAAACGCTTTCACATCATCAGGCCATCACTAATCACGGTTCAATCTATCTTCAACGCTTCGACAACTAAAAGTTGTCTGTTTTTTACAATTTCCCCGAAATGCAAAGTGCTTGTTTTGTCGGATCACTCACTAAAAACAAGCCATGGAAAAGAAGAGATTAGTAGAAAAAGCACAAGTTCATCTACATCGTTTATGCACCGAAATCGGCGAACGCCGAGTTGGAAGCCCGGGAAATCGCCAGGCCACCGCCTATGCAGAAAAGGTCTTGAAAGAGCGGGGCTGGAACACCGAAACCACCGAGCTGTCGGTTATGGACTGGAAAACCGAAGGCATCACCTTAACATGTAACGGCAAGTCATTCATCGCCTTTTCGTCGCCCTACAGCCTGGGATGTGCCGTAAATGGCGCATTGGTCGCCATTGAGCGGATCGAGCAACTGGAGCAACTGGAACAGTCGGACATCAACGACAAAATAGTGCTTCTGCATGGAGAGATCTCGGCCCAACAAATTGCTCCGAAACATTTTCCGTTTTGGAATCCGGAAGCGCATCAGCATCTGATCGCACTGCTCGAAAAAAGTCATCCGAAAGCCCTGATTTGTGCTACCGGACGTGATTCCGCTACCGCAGGCGGAGCCTACCCCTACCCCCTATTCGAAGATGGCGACTTCGACATTCCCTCGGTCTACATGAAAGATACCGAAGGCGAACGAATGCTTGCACATACAGGGCACACAGCAGAGCTGATCTCGAAGGCAGAACGAATACCCGAAACAGCCTATAACCTCATCGCCACGCAACCCGGCCATCACATGGCAGCCTCGAATCTCATGAGCTCGCCCTCCCTTGATAGCTCACGGTACCACACAACTGCCTTGAGAAATCCCCAACCCTCCGAAAGGATCGTCATTTCGGCTCACATAGATGCGAAAATCGGCACCCCGGGCGCCATAGACAACGGCACCGGCGTAACCATCCTCTTGTTATTGGCCGAACTCCTAAACCACCATCCCGGCAACTATCCCATTGAATTGGTCTTTTTCAACGGAGAAGATTACTACAGCGCCCCCGGACAAGTGAAATACCTGGAACAGAATGCCGAAAAACTCAAAGATATACTGCTGAATATCAACATAGACGGAGCCGGATACAAAGAAGGCCTCTCCTGTTTCTCACCCTTCGAACTGCCCGATCGCCTGAACACCGCCCTCCAACAACTCTTCCGTGAAACCCCCGAAATTGTAGAAGGCTTACCCTGGTATCAAGGCGACCACAGCATCTTCCTGCAAAACGGCCGTCCGGCCATCGCCGTCAGCTCGCAGTGGTTCATTGAACACATGGAGAGCCAGGAGATTACCCACACCCCAAAAGACCGCCCCGAAATCGTCGACTATGAAAAGGTTGCCGACTGCGCCCTGGGCATTGCAGCGTTCATACGCAAGCTGTAAGCAACGGATATCCGGATTGAGAAAGCCGGCTCATTAATCGGGTTCTATTACCGTGCAATTGGCAGCTAATGTCACAGCCGTTTGAGCAAATAATCTACCCGTTACACT
>CAYGID010000071.1:0-12495 GCA_964349835.1 uncultured Bacteroidales bacterium
GATAATTCGATAATTCGATAATTCGATAATTTGAAGATGTGACGATGTGACGATTTGGAAATGTGACGATTTGGAAATGTGAAGATTTGGAAATTAGAGCCTTAGAGCATTGCGCGCTAGCGCTGCATTAGAGCTTTAACCATTAACCATTAACCATTTTCTTTGCGTTGTAGTAACATATGTTCTCTACCATCTTGCCGATAAATGGGAGCTCCGAAGCCGGAAGTTCGCCATTCTCCACCTGATTTCCAATGAGGTTGCATAAGATTCTCCGGAAATATTCGTGGCGGGGGTAGGAGAGGAAGCTGCGCGAGTCGGTGAGCATACCCACAAAGTGGCTCAACAGCCCCAACTTTGAGAGAGCATCCAACTGCCGTTCCATACCCGATTTCTGATCTAGAAACCACCATCCCGATCCCAGCTGCATCTTCCCTGCCTGCGGACCTTCGTTAAAATTGCCCGCCATGGTGGCCAACACCTCAAAATCGGAGGGATTTAAATTATAGAGAATGGTGGGAGCCAGTTTGCCGGCAGCATCGAGCTTACCCAAAAACCGGTTTCCGGCTGCGGCCAACTGCGAATCGTGCATAGAATCGTATCCCGTGTCGGGCCCCAGTTTGGCAAACTGCCTCAAGTTATTGTTCCTGATAGCTCCCACGTGAAACTGTTGTGTCCAACCCTTTTCAAAGTTCATCTCGCCCAGCAGATAGAGCATCCCCGAACAGAAGAGAGCATGATCTTGTGCGCTTACCTCTTTTCCAGCCCGAGCCAAGTCGAAAATCCGGTTCATGTCGGCTTCGGTAAAGGGCATCGCGTAAAACATATCGATACCATGATCCGACATCCGGCAACCTGCCTCCACAAAGAAATCCTGCCTCTTGCGCAGAGCCTCCAGCAAGTGGTCGAACCGGGCAATCTCCATGCCCGAAGCGGCTTCGAGCCGACCCAGATAGAGACCGTAGGCCTTGGGATTGTCAACAGCCATTGCCTTGTCGGGGCGCCAGGTGGGAAGAACAGCAATGCTGAACCCCTCCTGTTTCAGCGCCAGATGGGCTGCCAGATTGTCGGCCGGATCATCGGTGGTGCCAACAGCCTCCACAGCCATCGACAACATCAGCTCTCTGGCCCGAAAGGGTTCGGTTTGCAGTTTTTCGGTGCACTCATCGTAGATGGCGGCAGCGGTTGAGGGATTCAAAAGGGTGGTGATTCCGAAAAAACGCTGCAACTCCAGATGAGTCCAGTGATAGAGCGGATTGCACATGGTGTAGGGAACCACCTCGGCCCACTTCAGAAACTTCTCGCGGTCGGGACTATCGCCAGTAATATAACACTCATCCACCCCGTGAGCCCTCATTGCTCTCCATTTGTAATGGTCGCCTCCTAACCAGATTTCGGTAAGGTTTTTAAACCGGTAGTTCCCGGCAATTTTCTGCGGATCCAGATGGCAATGGAAATCTATAATGGGCATGTGTCGCGCATGCTGAGTAAACAGCTCCGAGGCCACCCCCGACTCCAGTAGGAATTCATCGTTCAGAAAGGGTTTCATAGGCGGTTGTATTATGCTTGTAAACAGAGAAATGTGTAATCTTGAAGCGCTGCTTCGGTTTTTCCGTGTGCGCACACGAAAGTACACGTAACTTTTATATAAACCAAAAATAATCATATATTTGTGGTTATAGGTAGTTTTGGATTGAGGCAATGGACTATTCCAGTAAAAGAATCCGTATTAAAGATATAGCTGCCATGGCCGGGGTTTCTGTCGGGACAGTCGACCGTGTATTGCACAGCCGGGGCGAAGTTTCGGAAAACAGCCGCGAGAAGGTAGAGAAGGTGCTTCAACAGATTCAGTACAAACCCAATTTTCATGCTGCCGCACTAGCCAACAAACGGTCGTACCGCCTTGCCTGCCTCATTCCTGAGTATACCGAGGGAGAGTATTGGGAAGAGGTGGAGAAGGGTATCCGCCTGGCTTCCGACGAATTCCGCGATTTAAACATCTCCATTTCGGTACTCTATTACGACCAGTTCGACCCCGTTTCGTATCGCGACGGACTGAACCGGATGTCGGTGACGCTTGCCGACGGCTGGATGATTGCTCCCGCCTACGAAAAGGAGACCTGCGAATGGGTCGATGAGGGACATCTCCACGCCCCTTTTGTCTTTGTCGATTCGCAGGTACCGGGGCTGCATCCCCTCTCGTTTTTTGGTCCGCAATCTTTTGTGAGCGGCCAGATGGCCGCCCGCCTGCTCTTTCCCGAGAATTGTCTGCCTGCCCCCGTAGTGATGTTTCAGACTCTTCGTGCAGGCCAGACCCCCAGCCAGCAGGTGGTACAGCGAAAAAAAGGATTCGAAAGCTACATGCGAACCTTTTTCCCCGAAACGCCCCTCTACATCCTTGAGTTCGACCCCGATTCGGCTCAACTGGCCGAAAAGAAAATCAGCCGCTTCTTGCACCTCCATCCCGAGATAGAGACCGGAGTAATCTTCAACTCCCGCGCCTACCTGCTCATCCCGCCACTCTCTTCGCATCCAAAATTTAACCTTTTGGGCTACGACCTGCTCCCGCGCAACGTAGACGCCCTCAAAGCCGGCTCCATCCGCTTCCTCCTCTCGCAACGCCCCCATATCCAAGGGTATTTTGCCATTAAGGCCCTTGTAGACCACATCCTCTTTAAAAAAGAGATACACCCCGAACACTTAATGCCCATCGACATCCTGCAATCCGACAACATCACCTACTTCCTCGACTTCGATCACTAATTCGCTGACGCCCAATGCTCTAATGCTCTAATGCTCTAATGCTCTGATGCATTTGTATGTAACTAAATCCTCGACGGTCGCTGTTTGTCGACCCATTAGCGCTCTCATTCACTAAAAGAGGAGAACTCGCTTCGCTCAAACAGCTCCTCTTTTTAGCGTTCATTGAGAGCGATGGGTCCCCGCCAAACTACTCCATTGTCGCTGATTCAGTTACATACAAATCCCTAAATCGTCACATCTTCAAATCGTCACATCTTCAAATCGTCACATCTTCAAATCGTCTCATCTTCAAATCATCACATCTTCAAATTTTCAAATTATCGAATTGCTTTTTCATTAGAGCATTAGAGCATTAATAATCCATTATTAAGATGCGGTTCCTGTTGATTCTTCTTCTTTGTGGGTCGGTTTCGGCCAAAGATTATGATCCAAAAATTGTACAGGATCTATTGAAAGAGGAAGTGCTAAAAAGAGCCAACAGCAACTTGCATGAAAGCCCGGTTACCGTTACTGCTTTTCGGTGTGAAAGAAGTGCAGGGGGAATACATGATTTCTATTCGGAAGGCGATTACTGGTGGCCGGATACTCTCAACCCGGCAGGGCCCTATGTGCAACGAGATGGTCAAACGAATCCCGAAAACTTTGTAGCACACCGGTATGCAATGATACGTTTGAGTACGCTGGTTGCCAACCTTACATCGGCATATCTGTTGACAAAGGACAAGAAATATATTGATGCCGCTCTGATACATATTCGGGCATGGTTTATCGACAACGAAACAAAAATGAATCCCAACTTGCTCTTTGCACAAGCAATCAAGGGTATAACAACGGGACGAGGCGTAGGCATCATTGATACCATTCATTTTATTGAGGTGGTTCAATCGTTAATGCAAATGGAGAAGTACGGATTATTGTCGGATAACGAGCTGGCCGCTACTAAACATTGGTTTTCGGAATACTTAACATGGATGACAACCCATCCGAATGGCATCGATGAAAGAGATGCACAGAATAATCATGCTACTTGCTGGGTCATGCAAGCAGCCATTTTTGCAAAATATACCGGGAACAGCGATATTCTGCAGTTCTGTTCGGATCGATATAAAAACGTACTTCTGCCCCAACAGATGGCTGCCGACGGAAGTTTTCCACGTGAGTTACGCAGAACCAAACCCTACGGTTATTCGCTTTTCAATCTAGATGCGATGGCCACCGTATGCCGGATATTATCGACAGAAGAGGATAACCTGTGGACATATACAACACCCGACGGAAAAAATATGCAGAAAGGTATCGACTATTTGTTGCCCTTTGTAACAGATAAATCTTCGTGGACCTACCAACCGGATGTAATGTATTGGGATGAATGGCCTGTTGCTCAGCCCTTTTTGTGGTTAGGGGCAATGGGATTAAAGAAGCAGGAATATCTGGAAGCATGGGTATCGCTTCCGCACTTCCCTACAAACCACGAGGTGATTCGTAACTTGCCGATACGCAATCCATTGATATGGATATAGTTATAAATCAATATCGGATGTATATCAGCGAACGATAATCAAAAGATCAATTCCAATGAGAAAAATAATGTTAACAGCAGTTTTGTCTTTTGCTGCTCTGTGGGTTTCAGCACAGGTGAATTGGCAACAAGTGGAACCCGGTGTTTGGAAAGGTGTGATCGGAAAACCTGAATCGTACTCTTTACTGAGTGTTGCAGGCGTATCATCCCGATCGGAGGCTCTGCAAAAAATGGCTGTCGTTAGCTTGCCTGCATTAGCAAATGAGGTTGTGGGCGCGGTAGCGGGAGGTAAGACATCGTTGAGGGTACCGTTACAAAAAGGGGAACAACTGTACGGTTTCGGGTTAAATTTTCAGACGGTTCATCAGCGCGGACAAATTCTGAATTTGCATGTAGACCATTATGGCGGAAAGGATAATGGACGTACGCATGCTCCGGTTCCCTTTTACGTTTCCAGCCAAGGCTATGGGGTATTGGTAAATTCTGCCCGCTATGTAACCGTTTATGCAGGGAGTGGTGTTCGAAAAGATAGCCCGAATGCACCGGTAGCACAAGATAGAAATACCGATAAAAAATGGTCGTCACGACCCTATTCTGATGCTGTGGAAATATTGATTCCCGCCGAAGGGGTCGAAATATATCTGTTTGCAGGACCCACTACACTCGATGCTATTCGCAGGTATAATTTGTTTTGTGGAGGGGGAACACTGCCTCCGCGCTGGGGATTAGGTTTTACCCAGCGTACGCAAAGACTGTATACCGACAAGCAGGTGAGGGAAGAGGCTGCATTATTCGAAGAGAAAGGGTTTCCGCTCGACTACATTGGGTTGGAACCCGGATGGCAGAGCAAAACCTATCCTTGTACCTTTGAATGGGATGAAGGCAGATTTCCCGATCCTGCGGGTTTTGTAAAAGAGATGGCCAACAGGGGTGTACGCATAAATTTATGGACCAATCCCTATGTCTCTCCTGCATCGGGTATCTATAAGGATATGTATCCGTTAAGTGGCTCCCATACAGTTTGGAATGGTATTGTGCCCGACTTTACTTTGGAGTCGGCGCGCAAAATATGGAAAGAAAAACTGGAGAAGGAGCATTTGTCGATCGGTGTCAGCGGGTACAAAATAGATGAGGTAGATGGTTACGATTACTATCTTTGGCCCGATGTAGCCACTTTCCCTTCCGGATTAAGCGCAGAACAGATGCGACAGACCTACGGCACATGGGTTCAAAAAATCACCACCGATCTTTTTAAGAGTCGAAATGTAAGAACCTTTGGTTTGGTAAGAGCCTCTAATGCAGGAGCGAACTCATTTCCATACGTTATTTACAATGATTACTACAGTCATGAGGACTTTATTACGGCATTAATCAATAGTGGCTTTAGCGGGGTACTATGGACGCCCGAAGTAAGAGGCTCAAAAACCGGCGAAGAGTGGTTAAGACGCTTCCAGTCGGTTGTTTTTTCGCCTATGGCAATGATCAATGCCTGGTCGAGCGGAACAAAGCCATGGTCATTTCCTGAAGTAGCGGAGAGTGTGAAAAAATTTGCGCTTTTGCGGATGGAGATGTTGCCTTATTGGTACTCCGAATTTGCGAAGTACCATTTTGAAGGAACACCCCCTTTCAGAGGGATGAATTTGGAGCCGGGTTTTAATCTAAAGATGACGGAAGAGCTCATATCGCAAAGTTTAGAAGATAATCCCTATCTGGAAGCTGTAAAAAGAGAGGTGAAAGATCAATATATGGCAGGTGAATACCTTTTGGTTGCTCCCATGTTTGTGGGCCAGGAGTCGCGCAAAGTGATCCTTCCCAAAGGGAATTGGTATGACTTCTATACGGGCGAATATGCCGGAAATGGAGAAGTAATCACAGTAACACCCGGACTGGAAAAAATACCCGTATATGTGAAAGATGGCGGAATAATCCCAATGATGGCTCCTCGTTTACATGCGCCTGATGCGGGCGATATAGTTGATCTTGAGGTTCGACATTACGGAACAAAAACAGGTACCTTTCTACTCTACGACGATGATGGTGAAAGTTTCGATTATGAAAAAGGTGAATACAGTTGGAGAACCTTATCGGTATCTATGGATAAAGAGCAAAAATTAAAAGGAGCCATTTCGAATGCAGAAAAGAACAAACCAAACACCGTCGGAAAAGTTCATTGGAAATTTATGACGCCTAATTAGTTTTGGTTCTGAATTATCGTTGGTTATAACCAGTGATTCACTTACAATCTAACTCCGAAAAATATTTCGAAATAGTCGATGAGTAACTAACCTCCTTTTTTTGTAACTTGTCTCCGCATATAATTTGACGATTTGGAGATGTGACGATTCGACAATTCGACAATTAGATAATTTGGAGATGTGGAGATGTGACGATTTAGTTGCATACAAATGCATTAGAGCATTAACTACTACTATTACTACTACCTATGGATGAAGTTCTTTTTCATGAACGGCAGGGGTTTGAGAAATACCTGATTGTTATTGTGGTGCTACTTTCGCTTCTGAGTTGGGCTCTTCTTCTTTTTGTGGGCTACCAGCAAATCTGTAACGGGGTCGTGTTTGGCAAATGCCCCTCCGACCTGAAGACCTTCTCCTGGGCCGTTTTTTTTGTAGGGGTTCTCACCCTCGCCATTATCGGATTTGTTGCGCTCAGCCGGGTTGAGCTTAAGATTACCGCCCACGCAATTTATTACCGATTTTTCCCGTTGCAGTTTCGTTTCCGTGAGCTTCCCTGGGATGAAATCGAACAAATCTACCTGCGTCCCTACCGTGCCTTCCGCGAATTCGGGGGGTATGGTCTGCGGTTAACGGTAAAGTCAGGCCAGGCCTACATTATGTCGGGTTTCTGGGGGTTGCAGTTGGAAACCCGCAAGGGACGGAAGATTCTGATTGGAACCCAGCAACGAAACCGCCTCCGTATCGTGCTGCAGAAACTGGGTAAAGTGCAATAATCGCGTTTTGTGTTTGCCATTTTCAGGTGATTCGGGCGTAGGGGTTCGACCAAAAAATGTACCTTTGCCAAATTTATTCCTGCTCCCCACAGTTTTGCCTGATTCGGGAGAGGAGTCGAAACCGAAAAAGGAGAAGATTATTATGGCACACTATTTTGACGATGTATCCCGTACCTTCAGCGAATATCTGTTGGTTCCGAACCTTACCGCAAAGGATTGCCTTCCCGAGAATGTGTTGTTAAAGACCCCTTTGGTAAAATTCAAAAAGGGCCATCAGGCCCCGATCCATCTGAATGTTCCGTTTGTTTCGGCCATAATGCAGTCGGTTTCCGACCATAATTTGGCCATTGCTTTGGCCCGGCACGGAGGTCTATCGTTTATTTTCGGGTCGCAGTCTATCGAAGACCAGGCCGAAATGGTGAGAAAGGTGAAGAAATTTAAGGCGGGCTTCGTGAAAAGCGACTCGAACCTTCCTCCCGACTCCACCCTTGCCGATGTGTTGAAGATGGTGCGCGAAACCGGCCACTCCACCATCGGGATTACCGACGACGGCTCTGCGCAGGGACGACTTCTGGGCATTGTTACCAGCCGCGACTACCGTATCGATGCAGATTTGCCCTCGCGCAAGGTGAAAGATTTTATGACACCCTTTGCCAAACTCATTGTGGGCGAACTGGGTATTTCGCTTCAGGAGGCCAACGACATTATCTGGAAACACAAACTCAACTGCCTGCCCATCATTAACCAGGAGCAGGGGCTTGAGTACCTTGTTTTCAGGAAAGATTACGAAAATCACCGCGAACACCCGCTCGAGCTCTCCGATGAACACAAAAAACTGTTGGTGGGAGCCGGTATCAATACACGCGACTTTACAGAGCGTATTCCGGCGTTGGTCGAGGCCGGTGTCGATTTGCTCTGCATCGACTCGTCGGATGGCTTTTCGGAATGGCAAAAAGAGACTATTCAATTTGTACGCAGCCAATATGGCGATAGTGTGAAGATCGGAGCCGGAAACGTGGTCGACGAAGAGGGTTTCCGTTATCTGGCTGAGGCCGGCGCCGACTTCGTGAAGGTGGGTATTGGCGGAGGATCTATCTGTATTACCCGCGAGCAGAAAGGTATCGGTCGTGGACAAGCTTCGGCCGTAATTGAGGTGGCCAAAGCACGCGATGCCTATTTGGCCGAGACGGGCATCTACGTGCCTATCTGCAGCGATGGCGGACTGGTTCAAGACTACCACTTTGTGCTGGCTTTGGCCATGGGAGCCGACTTCCTGATGATGGGCCGCTATTTTGCCCGGTTCGACGAGAGCCCCTCCAAAAAACTGAAGGTTGGAAACAATTATGTTAAGGAGTATTGGGGCGAAGGATCTAACAGAGCGCGGAACTGGCAGCGATACGATATGGGCGACACCAGCGAAGGGCTCAAATTTGAAGAGGGTGTCGACAGTTACGTTCCCTATGCAGGAAAGATGAAAGACAATCTCGACATCACCCTCGGAAAAATGAAATCGACCATGTGCAGTTGCGGATCGCTTTCTATTCCTGAATTGCAGCAGAAGGCGCGAATTACCATTGTCTCCTCCACCAGCATTGTGGAGGGAGGTGCGCATGATGTGATACGAAAAGAGTCGAACAGCTGACCGCAGAACGCCTTTCCGTTATAGGAAAGGGTTGAGCGGCAAACCGTTTGCCATGATTTATAACGTTGACAAAAAGAGTATCCGGCAGGTCTTTCCCACCTCCATAGTACAACAAACAGCCTTTTGGTCGGAGGTTAAAAGGGAGCAGGGCGTGATTTCGGCGGCATTTAATTTTTATGCCAACCCAAGGTTTTTCCACTCCGAGGCGTCGAAACCACTGGAAAATCCCTCTTATATCAGGGGCGATATTCTGGTGTTGTTGCAGCAACTCGACCGGGAGTATTGTATGGCTTATGTACCCTATGGTCCCGAACTGGAGCCACTTGAGGAGTATCGTGGGCCCTTCCTGGAGTCGCTTTCCGAGTCGCTCCGCACTTTTCTGCCCCCCACTTGCATTGCTATCAGGTACGATCTCTCTTGGAGTTCGCCCTGGGCCCACGACGAAAGTTGTTTCGACCCACAGGGGATATGGCTTGGCCCTCCATCGCAGCAGATGCAGGAATTCCGTTTAAATTTCAACACCAAAGAGCATAATCTCTGGAAAGCGAACACCGACATTCTCCCATCGCACACCATCTTTCTCAATTTGCAGAAGGAGCGGAATGCTCTGTTGGGAGCCATGAAGCCCAAAACCCGCTACAACATACAACTCTCTCTTAGAAAAGGGGTTACCGTTCATTCGAAAGGGATTCGCCATCTGGAACTATGGTATCGCCTGTATGCCGAAACGGCTCACAGAAATCGATTCTACCTGCACGATATCGATTACTTCCGGTCGGTGCTTTCCGCCCGAGCCGAAAATACCGCGTCGCCCGCCGATGCGAAGCTGTTGATTGCCGAACACAACGGAGAACCTCTGGCTGCTATGTTTATGGTGATTTCCGGCAAAAGGGGAACCTATCTTTACGGCGCTTCCTCCTCCGAAAAACGCAATCTGATGGCTACCTATGCCCTCCAGTGGCAAGCCATAGAAAAAGCAAGGGCAGCAGGTTGTACTGAGTACGATATGTTTGGTATCTCGCCACGTCCGGAGCCCTCTCATCCCCTCTACGGCCTATATAGGTTTAAATCGGGCTTTGGGGGTTCGGTGCACCACACCATGGGTTGCTGGGACTATCCGCTTTTGCCCTCTCTCTATTCGGGTTTTCAAAGTTCAGAAATGGTGGCGCAGGGTTATCATTTAGCGTAATCGGCGCTTCTCTTTTTCGGATTTTATTAACTTCGCATTTCTTAATTGTAAAATAGTCCAACATGAAAAGCCCTATCCGACTTCTTCTTTCCTGCGTTCTCCTACTATTACTAGTAACCTGTTTGCCGGCCATAGGGCAAGAGGGAACTACCGGCAATAGCCGGCCCCGTTTCCGCGACACTTCACTTCCTCTCGAAGAGAGAGTTAACGATTTGGTGTCGCAATTAACCCTCAAAGAGAAGATTTCACAGATGCAACATGCGGCACCCGCGGTAGCACGGTTGGGTATTCCTGCCTACAACTGGTGGAACGAATGTCTTCACGGGGTAGGGCGCAACGGATACGCCACCGTTTTTCCTCAGGCAATCGGCCTGGCAGCCACATGGAACGACAACCTGGTTTTTCGTGAAGCCGATATCATTTCTACCGAAGCGCGGGCTAAGTATGCCGAAGCCATTTCGAAGAATGAGCACGGCATCTACCAAGGGTTAACCTTCTGGTCGCCCAATATCAATATCTTCCGCGATCCCCGCTGGGGCAGGGGGCAGGAGACCTACGGCGAGGATCCCCATCTTACCGCTGCCATTGGTTCGGCTTTTGTAAAAGGGTTGCAGGGTAACGATCCCAACCACTACAAAATCATTGCCACTGCCAAACATTTTGCCGTGCATAGCGGTCCTGAACCCGATCGGCACCGTTTCGATGCATGGACTTCGCTAACCGATCTTTACGAAACCTATCTCCCCGCTTTCGAAACCTTAATTACCGAAGCCAAAGCCTACTCGGTGATGGGCGCCTACAACCGTCTTTACGGCACTCCGGCTTGTGCCAGCGATCTGCTGATGTCGGAAATTCTCCGCGGCAAATGGAATTTCGACGGCTATGTGGTTTCCGACTGCTGGGCCATTACCGATTTCCACAAATTTCACGGCTTTGTTGGCGATGCCGCTCAGGCTTCGGCATTAGCAGTAAAGGCCGGAACCGACCTTGCCTGCGGCGAGGAGTATCAGTATCTGAACCAGGCCATCGAAAAGGGGTACCTTACCGAAGCCGACATTAACAGGTCGGTGAAGCGCCTTTTTACCGCCCGTTTTAAGCTGGGGATGTTCGATCCCGACAGCATGGTAAAGTGGGCCTCCATTACCCCCGACATGAACAATACACCCGCTCACAGCAATTTTGCCCGCGAAGTGGGTCGCCAGAGTCTGGTGCTGCTCCAAAATCGCCAGGAGGTGTTGCCTATACAACGTAGTGTAAAATCGATTGCTGTGATTGGTCCCTATGCCGACGATATTTCGGTGTTGTTAGGCAACTACAACGGTACCCCCTCGGCGCCCGTTACCCTCCTGAAGGGTATTCAGGAACGTGCCGGCAAGCGGATAAAAGTCAGCTACACCATGGGAACCACTCCTCCCGAGAAACTGTCGCGCGATACCGCACTTCGCGCCAACCAACCTGCTCTGGCCGCTGAGGCAATTGCTCGTGCAAAAAGTGCCGACCTGATCCTCTTTGTCGGAGGCATCTCGCCTAATCTCGAAGGCGAAGAGATGCGGGTACAGGTACCGGGCTTCAATGGTGGCGATCGCACATCGCTCGATATGCCTCAGGCGCAGACCGACCTCCTGAAACAACTTCACGCGCTGGGCAAACCCATTGTTCTGCTGCTCACCAACGGAAGTGCCCTCTCCATTCCCTGGGCCGCCGAAAACATCCCTGCCATTGTAGAGTGCTGGTATCCCGGCCAAGAGGGAGGAAGAGCGGTTGCCGACATTCTCTTTGGCGACCACAGCCCTGCCGGACGGCTTCCCGTTACCTTCTACTCCTCGGTTACCGACCTGCCCCCCTTCGAAGATTACAGCATGGAGGGTCGAACCTACAAATATTTCAGAGGCAAGCCATTGTATGCCTTTGGCCATGGCTTAAGTTACACCCGTTTCGACTACTCGGCTCCCTCACTCAAAAAAGCGCAGGTATTGGCCACCGACACAATCTTCCTCACAGTTCCCGTGAAGAATGCCGGCGCCTATGCCTCCGACGAAGTGGTTCAGGTCTACATGAAACAACCTGCCTCAGTGGGTCACAATGCCATCCAAACGTTGGTAGCATTCCGCAGGGAGTCGTTCGCCAAAGGCGAGTCGCGCAACCTCCAGTTTGCCATCCCGGCCGCCTCCTTCCGCCACTTCGATGCCGTTAACGGAGAATACAAAGTAGCGCCCGGCGCCTACACCCTCCGCATCGGATCCGCCTCCGACGACATCCGGCAGGAGATAGAGGTAACACTGATGCGCTAATGCTCTAATGCTCTAATGCTCTGGTGCTCTAGTGCATTTGTATGTAACTAAATCCTCGACGGTCGAAGTTCTGCGACCCATTCGCGCTCTCATTCACTAAAAGAGGAGAACTCGCTTCGCTCAAAC
>CAYGID010000072.1:0-12191 GCA_964349835.1 uncultured Bacteroidales bacterium
CGCCTACGCTTGTGCCCTCCTGAATGATGGCCATAATCTCCTCTTCGGTCACCTTCTCTTCGGCATGGTCGGCTATCCCCAATATCTTGATTACAAACCGTGTACTGGCAGTAAGAAGCCATACAAAAGGGGTTACCAACTTCGAAAGAAAAAGCATGAAGGCCGACATCATACCGGCAATCTTTTCGGGGTTGCTCATGGCAATCCGCTTGGGAACCAACTCGCCCAACACCAGCGTAAAGTAGGTGATACAGAGCACCACCACTGATATAGCGATGGGACCGGCCCAAGGCGCAAGATTTGGGAAACCGCTAAGCCAGAGCGATAGTTCGGAAGCCATGGTTTCGCCACTGAATACACCAGTAAGAATCCCAATGAGGGTAATCCCGATTTGAACCGTCGATAAAAAGTTGTCGGGACGTGCGGTAAGCGAAAGAGCCCTTTTGGCAGCAGCATCGCCTTTTCGCGAAGCATATTCGAGTTTCGATTTTCGGGCCGACACCAGAGCTATTTCCGACATCGATAAAAGACCGTTGAACAGAATAAGCCCCAGAATAATGAGAAATTCCATGATGAAAGTTCGGGTAAAAGTGCTACAAATATATTACTTTTAGATGGAAGGAAGTTACTATTTTTGCATCTCTCAATTCTGCTCCGTTTGTCAGGAACTGCTACAGTGTTTAACCCGTTACTCCGGGCCCGTTTCTTTGGGGCCCTTCTTGTGGCTTTCCTGCTCTGTCCGTTACAGGCCGCCCGTTGCGGCATCCCCCCTCTCCTGCCGGTTGAGAAAGCGATTGATCCTCCTTACAAAGTTTCAGGGCCCGCCAACTCTATGGCAAACAGATTGTACCGCTACATCGACCAGAGCAACAAAACCGGTGATACCGGCCGTCCCGACTTCTCGGTGGCAGCAGGGCCCATTTTTGCCTCGGAAGAGGGTGCGGGTTTGGCATTGATTGGAGCCGGCTTCTTTAAAACCGACTCTACCTGTGTACTCACACCCAGGTCGTGGGTCTCGGGGAGCCTCTCGGCCAGTATGTCGGGATCTTGGGAGGCTAAAGTGAGAGGATATGTGGTTTTTCCGCAAGACAAAATCAGGCTCATGCTGCTTGTTCAGCGTTTTTCCGACGCCGACCGTTATTGGGGTATAGGGTATGGTGCCGGACGGCTCGAAGATAACTATCTGGAATGGAGGCTCACCGAATATAGAGGGGCTGTTTCGGCCGCCTTCCGAATCCTTCCGCATACCTACGCAGGTTTTGGCACGCAGATCAGTTATGTGGGAACCCGCAAATTGGAGAATCCCCACGGTTTGGAGGTTCCCCAACGCAACCCCTTTGCCTGGGGCATAGGCCCCTGTGCCGAATTCGACACCCGTTCGGACCCCATCTGGCCCGAAAGGGGGGTCTACCTGCGAGCCGATTATAAACGATTCCCCGACTTTCTCGAAAACACACTTCCATTTCACAGGCTCGAACTCACCGCCAATACATTTTTCACCTTTTTTAAACGCAGTGTGCTGGCCCTCGACGCGCATGCCCTTTTGAGTAAGGGAACACCTCCCTGGAGTGAGATGGCTGCCATGGGAAACCATTCACGCATGAGGGGTTACTATAGAGGACAATACCGCGACAAAAACCTTGCAGAGGTGCAGGCTGAGTGGCGTCAGCCCATCTATCGCCGTCACGGAATGGTGGTTTGGGTGGGAGCCGGAAATGTCTTTTCCTCGCCAAAATCGGTACACATGAAGCAAACCTTGCCCAACGCGGGGCTGGGTTACCGGTTTGAATTCAAAAAACGGCTCCACATCCGTCTTGATGCCGGAATCGGCCGAAATAGTACGGGCGCCTACCTGAATGTTGGCGAGGCTTTTTAATTTTTTTGGTCTACATTTGTGCAATCAAACAGGCGTTTCCGTTATGTTCAGGAGGATTACAGCACTCAGTTTTTTGTTTCTGGCCCACGCTATTTTGCTGGTTCATGCGCTGATTCCACATCATCACCATAACGATTCCATTTGCCTTGAACCGGCACACCACCAGACTGCCTGCGCGCTCCACGAAAACGGGCAGCATCACCCCCACTCCGAGGCGGTTGTCTGTTTACTGCAGAATGCCCTGTTTCTTCCCTCGCAACATGAAAAAGTGTTGGCCAGGGAGTATCCGGCTCCGATCCATAATCCCCTTTTCCATGGCTATGCCCTTGTGCCACGGCTGGAAGCCGGTATCGAGGCACCCTCGCCCCTCCCCATTGTCAATAGCCCCTTTTCGGCCGCTCTTTCGGGCCGATCCTTTCTCTCATCTCAGGGATTAAGGGCTCCCCCACAGGTTTAAGTTTCGCAACCGGCATCTCTTTGCTCTCGTAGTACTCCACGGTATTACGAGCCAGTCTGTAATGGATTTGTACCTGAAACTAAACCCGAATTTCATGAAAAATATACTCACACTGTGGCTTCTCTGTGCTCTGATGGCCACAGGCACGGGCTGCCATAGCGGCCACACCCACGATACCGAAGAGGGGCATCAGCACGCCGACGAGGCAGTGGCACCCGCAACCGAAACTGCCGACCACACCCACGACCACGCAACCGCACCCGCAACCGCAGACTATGCCGACGCCACCGACGCGGCAGCCCACGACCACGCAACCGCAACCGCAACCGCAGACCACGCCGACGCCACCGAATCTGCGGGAGGCGCCGACGCCAATACCGTCTTTTTCAGCATGGAACAGGCAGGCAAGATTGATTTTGCCACAGAGCTGCCTGTAATAGAGCCATTTGGCCCTGTAATTCAGGTGGTTGCTCAGGTTCAGGCCGCTCCCGGCATCGAGAGGGTGGTTACGGCCGGCACTGCAGGGGTGGTGGTTCTCTCCAACCCTCCGCTTCTCGAAGGAAGCACGGTAACAAAGGGAGCTCCGCTCCTTTACATTTCGGGCAGCGAATCGGCAGGCAACAATCTGGCGGTGCAGTATGCCGAGGCCGAAAATAATTTTCGGAGCGCCGAAGCCGAATATGAGCGGGCGCGGTTGCTGGCCGCCGAGAAGATTGTTTCGGAAAAGGAGCTGGAGGCAGCCAAGACCCGCTTTCTGAATGCCGAAGCGCAGGTTAAAGGATACCGAAGTCACTTCGACCGCAACGGACAGCAGTTGCTGAGTCCGGCAAACGGCTATCTGAAAGCGTTGTATGTAAATAACGGGAGTTATGTAGAGGCGGGCACCCCCGTGGCTCTTCTTTCGAACAATCGGATTCTTGCGCTGTATGCTGCGGTGCCACAAAAGTATGGTCGTATGCTGGGTTCGGTAACATCGGCCACCGTGCACACGCGCCAGAACAACCAAACCTTTACGCTCGAACAACTCAACGGAAAGATTCTTTCGTACGGAAAAGCAGTAATTCCCGGTAGTGCGCTGATTCCGCTGATTATACAAATCGAGAACAACGGATCCTTTACAGAGGGGGCTTTTGTGGAACTCAGCCTCAAGAGCATCACCAACCGCGAGGCAACAACGCTGCCCACAAGCGCATTACTCGAAGAGCAGGGAACCTGTTTTGTATTTGTGCAGCTAAGACCCGAGCAGTACGAGAAACGCCAGGTGACTCCGGGTGACTCCGATGGCATCAGAAGCGAAATCGTACGTGGCATTCTCCCCACTGAGCGAGTGGTTACCTCCGGGGCCATTTACCTGAAACTGGCCAAGGCCACAGGCACCCTCGACCCCCATTCGGGGCACGTTCATTAAACCCTGCGGCCATGTTAGACAATATTATACTATTCTCGCTCCGCAACCGCTATTTCGTTCTGCTTGTGTGGAGTATGGCGGTGGTTTTCGGCATACGAAGCGCCGCCCGCATGGATGTAGATGTGTTCCCCGATCTCACCGCGCCTACGGTTGTGGTGATGACCGAAGCGCACGGAATGGCTCCCGAAGAGGTGGAGCGGCTGGTGACCTTTCCCATTGAGACGGCCGTAAACGGTGCCTCGGGGGTAAGAAGGGTCCGATCCACTTCGTCGCAGGGATTTTCTTTTGTTTGGGTCGAATTCGACTGGGGCACCAACATTTTCAGGGCCCGACAGATTGTCAGCGAAAAACTGATCACGGTTTCACCACAGATGCCCCTTGGGGCGGGTCAGCCGATATTGGCGCCTCAATCGAGTGTGATGGGCGAAATTCTCTTTATCGGCATGCAGGCCGACAGCACCGATATGATGGCGTTGCGCACCCTGGCCGAATGGAGTGTAAAACCTTTGATTCTGGCAACCGGAGGGGTATCGCAGGTCACCATTATTGGTGGCGAATACAAGGAGTATCAGGTATTGGCCGACCCTCAAAAGATGGATTATTTCGGAGTGACGCTCAACGAGCTGGCTTCGGTATGCAGGGAGGCCTGCCGCAACAGCTCGGGCGGTGTGCTGCGCGAATATGGCAATGAGTACATTATCAGAGGCATTGCCCGAACCACCGACCTTGCCGAAATAGCCCAAACCTTTGTTACCACTGTGAACGGGCTACCGGTTGTGCTGGGCGATGTGGCCGAAGTAACGGTGGGAAGTGCCCAAAAGATGGGGTATGCCTCGCAAAATGCCAAGCCGGCCATCATACTTTCGGTTTCGAAGCAGCCCCATGCCAACACGCTCGAGGTAACCCGCCATATTGAGGAGAACCTTGCCGCCCTGGCGGGTAGCCTCCCTGGCGATGTGCGGCTCGACACGTCGATCTTCAGGCAGGCCGATTTCATTGAAACCGCGGTGAGTAATGTGGAGCGGGCGCTGATAGAGGGAGCCATCTTTGTGATGATTGTGCTCTTTCTCTTTCTGGGCAGTCTGCGTACAACCCTCATTTCGTTGCTGGCTATCCCTCTTTCGTTGTTGGCCACCATTCTGGTGATGCAATGGCTGGGGATGACCCTTAACACCATGAGTCTGGGTGGAATGGCCATTGCCATTGGCTCACTGGTAGATGATGCCATTATTGATGTTGAAAATGTTTTTAAACGTCTACGGCAGAATCGATTAAAACCCAAGACCGAACAACAGCCTCCCTACACAGTGGTGTTCGAGGCTTCGGTCGAAATCAGAGCCTCTATTCTGAATGCCACGCTCATCATTATTGTGGCTTTTCTTCCTCTCTTTTTCCTGTCGGGGATGGAGGGACGGATGCTCTATCCTCTGGGGATTGCATTCATTGTGTCGCTTTTTATGTCGTTACTCGTGGCCTCTACCCTAACTCCGCTGCTGGCGGGAATGCTGCTTTCGAGCGAGAAATATCTGGATCGGAACCGAACCGACAAATGGTTGGCACGCAAACTGGTGTACTATTACGAACGTTCGCTGCAATGGGCCTTAAGGCACGCGAAGGGTTTTCTGGCGGTTTCATTTGCCCTGTTTATTGGCTCGCTCATCCTCTTTTCGTCGTTCGGGCGCAGTTTCCTTCCCGAGTTTAACGAAGGCGCGCTGACCCTTTCGGTGGTAACCGTGCCGGGAACCTCACTCGAAGAGACCCATCGGCTGGGCAGCCTGGCCGAAGAGGAGCTGCTGTCTATTCGCGAGGTCACCAGCACGGCCCGACGTACCGGAAGGGGCGAACTCGACGAACATTCGCAAGCCACCCACAGTGCCGAAATTGATGTAAACTTTACCCTCAAGGCACGGGGGCAACAGTCGTTTTTGGCAGAGGTGCGGAGCCGTTTGTCGCAGCTTCCGGGCATTGCCTTTACGGTGGGTCAACCGCTGGGACACCGAATAGACCATATGTTGTCGGGAACGCGGGCCAATGTGGCTATCAAGCTATTTGGAACCGACCTCTCAACCATGTTTGCTATTGGCAATCAGATTAAAAGCTCGATTGCCGACATTGAGGGGTTGGTCGATGTGAATGTAGAACCGCAAATGGAGACCCCTCAGTTGCAGATACGGGCCAACCGGCCCATGTTAGCGCACTATGGTATCTCGATGGAGCGGTTCAACCAATTTGTTGATCTGGCCTTCGACGGCGAAAAGATGGGCGATATCTACGAGGGGCAACGCAGTTTCGACTTGGTGCTGAAACTCGATGGCCGCTATACCCAAACGGCCGAAGCGATCGGTTCGTCGCTGATTGATACCGGCAACGGGCGCAAGGTTCCTCTCGAAGAGGTGGCCGATCTGCTCTCTACCTCCGGCCCGGGAAGCATCGGGCGCGAAAATGTGCAGCGAAAGGTGGTGGTTTCGGTCAATGTGGCCGGACGCGACCTGAGGGGTGCAGTAGCAGCCATCAGACAACAGATAAACCAAACGGTTCTCTTGCCCGAAGGCTACCGCATTGAATATGGCGGGCAGTTCGAGAGCGAAGCCAAAGCGTCGCAAACCTTGATGCTTACCTCAATTTTGGCGGTGTTTCTCATCTGTCTTTTGCTGTTCCAGGAGTTCCGTGAGTGGAAACTGGCAGCCGTGGTGCTGTTGAATCTACCGTTGGCTCTGATTGGAGGGGTCCTGGCGGTGGCAGTGAGTTCGGGCATCTTGAGTATTCCGGCCATTATTGGCTTCATTACCCTGTTTGGAATTGCTACCCGTAACGGCATTCTGCTGGTTTCCAACTACCAGCGGCTACAGAAAGAGGGGCTCTCCCTTACCGAAACCCTTATCAAAGGTTCGTCAGATCGGCTAAATGCCATCCTGATGACCGCCCTGACTGCGGCGCTGGCTCTCATCCCTCTGGCCTTCCAGGGCAATCTGGCCGGAAACGAAATTCAGAGCCCCATGGCGAAGGTAATTCTGGGAGGGTTGCTCACCTCTACTCTTCTCAATATCTATATAATACCCATTGTTTACAGAATGCTGAAAAGCAGCACATACCCCAAGGAGGAGAAAATATGAAACGATCTATCCTGCCAACCCTTTTACCGGCCCATCAACAGGCACTTCTTCCAACACGTCGATCAGCAGCTCAGTCAGCAGTTCAGTCAGTACTTCATTCAGTACTTCATTCAGTACTTCTGTCGGCAATTGTACAGAGTTTACTGTGGATTTTTCTACTCTCAATCTCTGGTTCATTGCAGGCCCAAAACAGTCTCGAAGCGGTGCTAAAAGAGATAGAAACTCAGAACTTATCGCTCAAAGCGCTGCGCATGCAGGCCGATGCCGAAAAAATCGGGAACAAAACCTCTCTCTTTCTTCAAGATCCCGAGGTGGCCTTCCACTACCTGTGGGGCA
Source organism: uncultured Bacteroidales bacterium (assembly GCA_964349835.1). Lineage (GTDB taxonomy): Bacteria > Bacteroidota > Bacteroidia > Bacteroidales > UBA4181 > JAQVSH01. Next base: position 7,191 of record CAYGID010000072.1, read on the forward strand.
ACCCGTCGGGCATGGGTAACCGCACCGATTTCAGTATTCAGCAAGCGTTCAACCTGCCCCCTGTTTACCGCCTGCAACAGCAGATTGCCGGCCTGAAAAACGAACAGGCCGAACTGGTCTATCAAAAGGCTCTTCTGGAGGTACGGCATCTTACCAGCACGCTCTGTTACCAATTGATTTATACCCATGCTATGATGGGCGAATTGGGCAAACGGGCAGCGCATGCCGAGGAGTTGGCCGTTATGTACAAAGCAAAACTCGAAAGGGGCGAGAGTTCGCTGCCCGATTACAATAAGGCACAGTTGAGCCGGCTTCAGGCCACTCAGGCAGTAGAACGTCTCCGAATCGAAAAAAACCAACTGCTGGCGCAACTGGCGCAGCTTAACGGCGGGGAGTCGATTGCGATTCCCGATACGCTGTTTCCTGTAAGAACTCTGCCTTCCGAATTCTCGGAATGGTACAGGGAGGCTGCCGGCGAGAATCCTCTTTTGGGCTGGCTGCAAAAGGAGGTAGAAATCGGGCAGAAGGAGGCGAGGCTAAGCCGTGCCCGGAGCCTTCCAACATGGCATACCGGATACATGAGTGAGTCGGTGCCGGGTGAGAGTTTCCGGGGGGTGGAGTTGGGCATGTCGATTCCGCTGTGGGAGAACAAAAATCAGGTGAAGTATGCCGAAGCCGCAGCAAAAGCGCGCGAAAGTTCGTCGGACAACCGAAAACAACAGTTTTATCTGCAGCTCAAGGCGTTGCACGAAAAAGCCATTTCGCTCAAACAGAGTGCAGAGAACTATCGCTCGCAGTTACAGTTGCTCGATCACACGCCACTGCTACGCAAGGCTCTTAACGCAGGCCAAATCTCTCTGATAGAGTACCTCACCGAACTGTCGCTCTATTACGAGGGGGTCGCTACCCGGTTCGAGCTTGAAAGAGACTTTTACTTGGCGGTTGCCGAATTGGATTATCCCCATTCTTTTTAACTTTGGGGCTAAAATCCATTTAACCCGCTGAATGTCCTTTCTCGAAATGCTTTTGATTGCAGTAGGATTGTCGATGGACAGTCTGGCTGTGGCCATGACGGGAGGGGTGGTACTGGGTCGCTTCTGCCAGCGCAGGGTGATAGTTATGGCTGCAGTATTTGCGTTGGCACAGGCTGTAATGCCGCTTCTGGGCTGGGCTCTTGGCCTCAGCTTCAGGTTGTTGATTCAGGATTTCGACCACTGGATTGCCTTCGCGATACTGGCAGCGTTGGGCCTGAAAGGGGTGATTGAGGGGCTGAAAAACAACGAAGAACCAAGCCGGCTGGATCCGTTTAAACCTCTAGCACTGCTGGTTCTGGCCTTGGCAACCAGCATCGACGCGCTTGCGGTAGGAATCTCCTTCTCGGTACTCCGCGTCAACATCTGGATGGCAGTGGCCGTCATCGGAGTGGTCTGTTTTCTCATTTGCGCCACCGGCACCTGCATCGGAATCCGGTTCGGGAACCGTTTTGGAAGCCGGGTTACCCTCATCGGCGGAGTTATCCTCATCCTAATCGGAGTGCGAATTCTCTATGAACACCTCACTACAGCAATTTAACTGCGCTGACGCGCAAATGGTAAATGGTTTTACGTGCTTCGATATTCCGTCTCTTTTGGATGCTGCTTCTGCTGCTTGGCGCAGGATGCAGTAAAGACGACCCTAAGTCGGGCGAGAACCAGATGGTTTCGTTTGCCTTTCTGAAGACCGATAATCAGGATCTTTTATACGACTGTAACGCTACCATCGATGATGTGTCGGGGCAAATAGCCCTATCGGTACCTTTTGGCACCCCGCTCACCAGCCTAACAGCCCATATTTCGGTTGCCCCTTTTGCCTCGGTCAGTCCCGCATCCGAATCGGAACTCAATTATGCACAACCGGTTACTTTCCGGGTCACAGCCGAAAACGGTGATTCGCGCACCTACCGGGTTACGGTATCGGTTCTCCCCAATTTGCGGATCATCCAACAATTTGCTCTGCACAAGAGTCAAAACAGCTTCCTCGACCGCGATTATACGGCGCAAATAGACCCCGACCTCCACACCATCACCCTTGCTCTTCCCGCCGATCTGCCTATCGACAGGGCGATTCCCACGGTTACCGTTCCGCAGGGGTCAACCGTTTCGCCTCCCAACGGCTCGGTGGTCAATTTTAACCGGCCGGTACCATTTCTGGTAACCGACTCCACCGGCCTCACACAGGAGTATCTGGTTACCCTCACCTCTACGGCAGGGCGGGCATCCATTTCGAAACTGCAGATTAACGGGGCGCTCTGCCCGCTCAACGCCTCCGACACCACCTTTTTCTATTCGCTTCCCGAAACAGGGGTCTTCACCTCCACCTCCACCTTCACCCTCAATGCCGAGGGAAGTTCGCTTTCGGCCTTCCGGATCGAAGCAAAAAGGATAGTTGCAGGCGAAGCAACCTATCTCTCTTTTTTCAGGGCGGGGGCCCGACTTACGGTAACCCCGCTGAACCGCCTCGATGAGCCGGGGCCTCCGGTTCATCTGGTTCTGACCTCGCTGCCTTTGGTAGAGATTGAGGTGGCCGGAACCATTGTAAACGAGCCTAAAATTGGCTGTTTTGTTGCGCTGATCGATCCGTCAGGAAAAACCAACGGGTCGCAACACTATTTTCCCCGCCACAAAGCGGGAATCGAGATCAGAGGCGGAATGGCGCAGGGGGCACCCAAAAAGTCGTACTCTATTGAGTTTCGAAGCCCTTATTCGGATGAGGAGGTTGCGCTTGGAACCGAACTTTTCGGGCTTCGCGACGACGGCGACTGGATTCTCGATGCGATGTATGTCGACAAGGCCCGGATGCGGAATCGGCTATGTACCGATGTTTGGAACCAGATTAATTCGGTACCCTATGCCATCATGGAACCCAAGGCGCGCAACGGAACCCGGGGGCGGTTTGTGGAACTCCTGCTGAACAATACCTATCAGGGTCTCTATTGCATGACCGAACGGATCGACCGGAAGCAACTCAACACCGACCCCGAAGAGGGGATCATCTACAAAGGCACGGGATGGTCAACCGCCACCGAGTTTATCAGCGGTGCGGCCTCTTATAGCAATAGCTCCGATAGCTGGAGCGGCTGGGAGCTGGAGTTCCGGGGTAACCAGTACGCATTGGCCTCGCCTGCGGTAAAGTGGGAGCCGCTGCGCGACTTGATTCGCTTTACGGTAGAATCGTCTGACGATCAGTTTATTGCCGAACTTCCCAACCGTTTCGACCTCAACAACCTTGCCGACTATCTGCTTTTTATGAATGTGATAGGGGCCGACGACAATACCGGAAAAAACAGCTTCTTCTCCTTCTACAACCGAGGCTACTCGCAATTTTTCATCACGCCGTGGGATCTCGACGGATCGTGGGGCCGAAAATGGAGCGGCAACAAGATCGATATCCGCGACGATGAATTTATCGGGGTTACCGGAGTGATGCGGGTCGACTCGCGCTACTGCCGACCCAATGCATTCTTTATGAGAACCCTGGCACTAAATCCCGGCAACTTTCGTCAAATCCTCAAGAACCGCTGGGCTCTCCATCGCTCGGGAGAGTTCGCCGTAAACCGATTTTCGGAACGACTTGCCACTTACCGCACGCTATTTACAGAGTCGGGCGCCTTTGCCCGCGAACAGAAAAAATGGCCGGCCAACCTGACAGGCATCACCCTTGAAACAGAGAACACCTTTATGCTCAACTGGATATCGAACCGACTTCTTCAGGTTGACCGCTACGTTGACGCGCTGTGATTAATGGTTAATTGTTAATGGTTAATGCTCTAATGCTCTAATGCTCTTCGCTATGAAACCTCATTGGCACCGTATTCTTCTCCGCCTCTTGCTGCCAGTTTCGGCACTTCTCCCGGTTTTCCAGGCATGCAAAGCGCAGCCTGCCCTAAAAACCGGCTATGATGTGGCAGCCTTTTACTGGCCGGCCTATCATTATGAACCCCGCGCCGAATTTCTTTTTCCCGAAAAGAGAGGAGAATGGGAGATTATTGCCAAGGCCCGTCCAAAAGAGGAGGGGCACATTCAGCCCAGAGTTCCTTTGTGGGGGTACCTTAATGAGGCTAGCCCCAAAGATATGGAGGTGAAGATTGATGCCGCACTCGAACATGGGGTAAACCTCTTTATTTTCGACTGGTACTGGTATCGTGGCGAACCCTTTTTGGAGAGCTGCCTGGATGAGGGATTTCTGCCGGCGAACAAAAACCGGATGAAGTTTTATCTCATGTGGGCCAATCACGACGCCACCACCTATTGGGATCAACGTACCCCATCGGTCGACTCCATCATCTGGAACGGAGAGGTCGACCGCGCGCAGTTCGACATTGTGACCACCCGAATCATCGAAAAGTACTTTAAGAATCCGGCTTACTACAAAATTGAGGGCGAACCGGTATTCTGCATCTACGAATTGAACACCCTTATCAATGGATTGGGCGGAGCGGAGGCCACCAGGGAGGCTCTTAACAGTTTTCGCGAAAAGTGCATTAAAGCCGGATTCCCCGGACTGCACCTACAGAGTATTCTCTGGTCAGCGCTTCCCTCGGCACTGGAGGGCGTGCCCGGCGATACCCTGGCTTCGCAACAAGAGGTTCTGGCGTACTTTGGTTTTAAGAGTCTTACCAACTACTGTTGGGCTCACCTGCAAAATCCCGACGGCGACTACGAAAAGTGGGCCGACGCCTCGACGGCAATGTGGGAGGAGTTCTCGACCCGCTTTTCTATTCCCTATTTTCCCAACGTAACCGCTGGATGGGACGCCAATCCCCGCTTTGCCTTTAAAGCCGGCTACATACGCAATCCGACTCCCGAAAAGTTTGCAAAATATGTTCGAAAGGCCAAGGAATATCTCTCGCGCCACCCAAAGCAGCCGTCGCTGATTACAGTAAATGCCTGGAACGAGTGGTCGGAAGGCAGCTATCTGGAACCCGATACGCTACACGGATACGGGTTCCTGAAAGCCCTGAAG
>CAYGID010000073.1:0-12004 GCA_964349835.1 uncultured Bacteroidales bacterium
TAATGCTCTAATGCTCTAATGCTCTAATGCTCTAATGCTCTAATGCTCTAATGCTTCCTGATTTATAAATTTACATCTTTTCCGATGGATTTGATCTCATAATGGCGGGGTAAACAAAAAAAAGACCGACAATCTTTCGATTATCGGCCCTACTTGTACCTCGGGCGGGACTTGAACCCGCACGACCGCTATGGTCACGGGATTTTAAGTCCCGCGTGTCTACCATTCCACCACCAAGGCCCAAAAGAAAATTCCCGACATCGCTGCCGGGAATTCGAGCGGAAAACGAGACTCGAACTCGCGACCCTAACCTTGGCAAGGTTATGCTCTACCAACTGAGCTATTTCCGCCTGACTTTTTGGTGGTGCAAATATACAAAGAGATTCAATTCCGGCAAATAGAAATCAAATTTTTTCGGGTGGAGCCTGCTATTTCGCTCTTTTTGGCTTGTCGGCACCCACCAGCCGTTGAATTTCGCTCAATTTATTGAGTGCCTCCAGAGGGGTAATCCGGTTAATGTCGAGTTGCCGTACCTCATCGCGAATCTGCTTCAATACCGGATCATCGAGCTGGAAAAAGGAGAGTTGATACCCCTCGCGCGTGGTGCCTAGTGCTTCGGCCGGGCGCGACGGACCCTTGTCCTGACGTGAACTCTCCAACTCATGCAAAATTTCTCGGGCCCTCTCTATCAGGCTGGGAGGCATGCCCGCCATTTTTGCCACATGAATCCCAAAACTGTGCTCACTTCCCCCCGGAACCAGTTTTCGCATGAAGATGATTTTTTGACCCGACTCCCGAATAGAAACATTAAAGTTTTTGACCCTTGCAAAGGTCTGCTCCATGTCGTTCAGCTCGTGGTAGTGGGTGGCAAAGAGGGTTCGCGGGTGCGACGAGGGGTGTTCGTGCAGGTACTCCACCATGGCCCATGCAATCGAAATACCGTCGTAGGTGCTGGTGCCTCGTCCAATCTCGTCGAGCAGGATAAGGCTTCGCGGCGAAAGGTTATTCATGATGCCTGCCGCTTCGGCCATCTCTACCATAAAGGTAGATTCGCCCTGCGAGATGTTATCGGAGGCCCCCACACGGGTAAAAATTTTGTCGACCATTCCGATCTCTGCCCGGTCGGCCGGTACAAAGCCCCCCATTTGAGCCATAATTACAATGAGCGCTGTCTGCCTTAGCAGCGCCGATTTTCCCGACATATTGGGGCCGGTAATCATCAAAATCTGTTGATCGGTGGTGTCGAGGTAGAGATCGTTTGCCACGTAGGGCTTGTCGGGCGGAAGCTGCTTCTCTATGACCGCATGCCGCCCGCCAAATATTTCAATCTTTTCGCTGTTGTTTACTACCGGGCGGCAGTATCGGTTTTTCACAGCGACCTCCGCCAGCGACAAGTGGCAGTCAAGACGGGCAATCAGGCGGGCATTGTTTGCAATCTCGCCCAAACAGCCGGAGGCCTCGGCCGTCAATGCCTCGAAAATCCGTGCTTCAATCCGGGCAATCTTCTCCTCAGCACCCAGAATTTTCTCCTCGTAATCTTTCAACTCTTCGGTGATGTAACGCTCAGCGTTCACAAGGGTCTGTTTCCGGATCCAACCTGGGGGCACCTTCTCCTTGTGGGTGTTTCGCACCTCAATGAAGTAACCAAACACATTGTTAAAACTGATCTTTAGCGAGGAGATCCCTGTGCGCTCGGTCTCTTTTTGTTGTAACCTAAGCAGATAGTTTTTCCCGTCGTGCAAGATGTCGGCAAGTGAGTCAAGTTCTTCGTCGACTCCCCGGGCAATAGAACGCCCTTTGTGTAGAGCAGGAGGAGCCTCGTCGATGAGGGTGGTGCCAATTTTTTCGCAAAGTTCGGGAAGGGGGTCGAGCGAGGCGGCAATCTCACGGAGTCCTGTGTCTTGGGCCTCCTGGCAGAGTTGCTTCACCGGATTCAGAGCCTTGAGGGCACACTTCAACTGCACCATTTCGCGGGGCGAAATCCTGGTTGCGGCAATTTTCGAGACAATTCGCTCCATGTCGCCCATTTGCCTGATCTGCTCCCTGGCTACCGAGCCCTCCTCTCTATGGGCAACCAACCACTCCACGCTGTTAAGCCGACCATTAATTGCATCGGCATCCTTGAGCGGGAGGCATGTCCACTGTTTCAGGAGCCTGGCACCCATGGGCGAAGCGGTATGGTCGAGCACCTCGAAGAGGGTCTTGCCCCCTTCGTTGGGCGAATGAATCAGTTCCAGATTCCGGAGGGTAAATCGATCGAGCCACATATGGCCATCGGGGTCGATGCGCCGGAGCGTACGAATATGCTTCATCCCCTCGTGGCGGGTAATCTCCATGTATTGCAGGATGGCACCTGCGGCAGTTACGGCCGGAGGGGCATTGTCGAGCCCATAGCCTTTCAGGCTCTCTGAGCCCAACTGGTTGAGCAGTTTTTCGCGCGACGAAATCTCGTCGAATGCCCACTCTTCGAGGGGCGATATTTCGTATTTCGTGCCAAACTGCTCCTTAAATTCTTGCAGACGGTTTCGTTGCACCAAAATCTCTTTGGGCTGATAACCTGCCAGAAGTCTGTCGGTGTAGTCGCGGTTGCAGGCTGCGGCCATAAAGGTTCCGGTCGACAGATCGAGGAAGGCCACTCCGAATTGCAGTTTCCCAAAGAAGACACAGGCCAGGAAGTGGTCCTCCTTATTTTCGAGTACATGGTCGTTGAGCGCCACACCCGGGGTTATCAACTCAATGATACCCCTTTTTACAAGCCCCTTGGTGAGTTTGGGATCCTCAAGTTGTTCGCAGATAGCCACTCTGGCTCCCGAACGAACCAGTTTGGGCAGGTAGGTATCCAAGGCATGGTAGGGGAATCCTGCCAACTCTACATATGCAGCGGAGCCATTGGCCCTGCGGGTCAGTGTAATGCCCAGAATCTCGGAGGTGCGGATGGCATCGTCCGAAAACGTCTCGTAAAAATCGCCCACCCTGAAGAGCAAGATGGCTTCGGGGTGCTTCGACTTGAGCGAGATGTACTGTTTCATGAGTGGTGTTTCCACCAAGCCCTGGGCAGATGCTGCCATACGTACACGAGAGTTTTCTTGTCACCAACCGGAAGCCGGTTAATTGCCAACGGGCAAAGGGTTATTCACCAATCAGAGCTGCGTATTCTTGGGCCGAGATCAGCTCGTCGAGTTCGGAGGCGTCGGCAATTTCAATTTTGATGAGCCAACCCGAACCGTACGGATCGCTGTTCACCAAGGCGGGGCTCGATTCCAGTTCCGGGTTTAGCGCAACCACCTTTCCGGTGACAGGCATAAAGAGATCGGATACTGTTTTCACCGCCTCGACTGTTCCAAAGATTTCATCTTTTTCCAGATCTTCGTCGAGGGTTTCAATTTCCAGAAAGACAATGTCGCCCAACTCCTTCTGGGCAAAATCGGTAATCCCCACGGTGGCAGTGTTGCCTTCGGCCCGGATCCATTCATGTTCGCGGGTATACTTTAATTCGGCAGGTATATTCATAAGGCAAAATATGAGAGGCTTGTATCTTCAGGCAAAGGTAATCTTTTTCCTACATCGGGAATGGCTGTGCGGTATGTTCAAAAGCATAATCTAACCGCAGTCGAGCCCTATTTACTGAATGAGTGTAAATCGCACACTCACCCCGATGTTGGCGTTGGTGGTGGCAAAACTGGTCGAAACAAACGGGGTGTTCACAATCCTGTCGTAAAAGGCCATCACACTCAGACTTTTGTTTACCTGCAGGTCGGCCGAAAGTTTCAGAGAGGCAATCTTCTGCCCCGACGAAGGTTGGGGAACCTCCTCATCGAGCCTGCGGATGAGCTGGCGGTTATTGCGGATGGAGAAATCGGCATTCAGGTTGAGATTATTCTCCACTTTTTTCTTGGCATCGCCTCCCGAACCCACAAAGAGTTTGGCTCCGTCTATGCGGTATCCGGCTCCGAACGAAACCTCCTGTGTACGTGCCTCTGTCATCTGGAAATTCGAGAAACTCAGATTCAGCGTGCGTCCGGCAGTGTAGCTGAGGCGGGTGGAGAGATTGTTTTTCCAGGTGATATCGAGCGACCCCAACGGACCGATCTGCTCGGTGAGGGTAATGCCCGACACATCGTACCTCGGGATAAAATTGTACCGCAGGTCGCGCGCCTCGCGAAGAACCGACCACATATCGGCATACTCAATGTTGGTTTGGTAGTTCCCCAAAGAGTAGGTGGCTTTGTAGCTATGCGAAATGACAAACGACTTGAAGTGCTCTTTAAAGAATTCGAGCCCCATCAAGCCATCAAAACGGATGGTCCAGTTGGGTCGGATTTTTTTGATGGAAGGGAAGCGGCTGAGATTTACCTTTTGGGGCGAGATGCCACCGTAGGCCGCCAAAAAGGCGGGAATCAGTACATCCTGCGAATTGAGGCCGTAGCCGTTCTTACTTCCATCGGTGAGGGGTTCTCCGGTAACCGGATGGATATCGGGGCGGTAGCGGGGGTCGGCAGCTTGTCGCTCTGCGGCCAGTCGGGCGGCAATCTGGCTGCGGTAAGCTTTGAATTTCTCGTAGGTGGCCGAACCATATCCATTCGATTTGCTGAATTTTTCGAAACTGTTACCAATGGCAATAAAGGTCATACTGAAGTTTCCGCTCTCCCGGCTGTTTCGGGTGGAGTCGGGGAAATCGCCGTTGGCGTTGGCGGTGTAGTACTGCCGCATGTTGTTCGAGAATGCGCGGTTTCCGGAGAGAATCACCTGCAGCCCTTTGATGGGTTCGAGCGTGGCTCTGATTCCGAAACTTTCGTTGTGCGCCCTCACAAACGGCATATTCTGCGCCTGGCTTCGTGTGAGCCACCCCTTTTCGGCTGCCTTTGCAGCAAAGTTTTTATCCTGGGCTCCGAATACAAAGCCCAAACCCGGAGCCGAGCCATCCATGCCCAACATTCGGGTTACCGGCATATAGCCCGGCAGGTTGATGCCGTTGGTTTCGGAGAGGGTTACCGACACACTTTTCAGCATAGTAAGCAAACGAAGCCCTGTAGCTGCCATGCTATTCGTTATGGCGGCCTCGTTTGCCCCGACCTGCCCCGTAACCTCCACCTTCGCATTGATTAGTTCCTGTTTGCTCACCAAAATCACCCGGTTTGCGTTGGTAACCCTGATTGTGATGCCCTCCACCTTTTCGCCCGACTCGTTAAACACCGTTACCTTGGGAGCTGTTGTGCCCAACTGGTGGTTAATGGAGAGGTTTTGACCCGCCTTAAAGCGAACCCGCTCTTTGGTAAACGAAACCTCCTTCTTTACTGCACTTACCGGATTGGCCTGGTTCAGTTTCCGGAGCAACGGAATCTTATTATAGAGCGTCACCAACGAAGCCTCACCGTTCCACTGGATGCTCTGCGAATTTTTTATGGTGTTCCCGATGCTTGTTTCAACAGGCATTAACGGACCCACATCCCACCCGTACGAGGCCAAATAGCTGAGCGATAGGGAGGTCCAGTCGAGGTACGGAATGTTTTGTATCGGAACAGCATAGCTAAGACGCAGGTCGTGAAAATATTGCGTGGTGTTGGTGGTTCTTTGTACACTGCGGCTCACTTCATCCTTAAAGAGTTCGTACGAGGTCTTCATGTAATCCTGCAGGAAAATCTCCGTATCGTCGAGTCGTTCCAGATTGGTGGCCGAAAAATCGATGTGAAGGCCCTTGGTTACGTCATGTGCCCACTGGTAAAAGCGGGTGTTGGTGTAGATCTCGCTCTCGATGGGCAACATCAGGTTGTGAGGGTTGTTCACATCGCGGTACTTAATTTCGCTTCGAAGCCGGTTATAATCGGTTTTAAAGAGTAAACTGGTGGGAATGTAGTTAATGTTAAACTCTTTCAGGAGGGTGAATAGCCCCCGGTTGAGTGCTGCCGATTTTTCGAAGGGGTAGTAGAGTTTTGGGTTGCCGCCAAAGTTGTACATCAGGCTGCCCGCGGTCTGCGTTTGCCGGTTGTATTCGGTATTGGGATTTCGCGCGTAGCTTTCGTTGTAAGAATAGCTTGCCGACAAATTCGATGGGTCGTAGAGATGCGGTTCGCCCTCCTTTTTGGCCAGATATCGTACATTGCTGAGGGTAAAGCTTTTCCGTTTCTGGTAATCCTGCGAGAAATGTTTTATGGAGTCTTTTTCGGCCTTCGATTCGGCTCTGGCCAGTTTGTCTTTCATCCGCACGTCGGGATCGATGGGGTCGTACTCGGGGTTGGTAAACGACTCGCCGTACGAGGCGAAGAGAGGGATTTCTAAATTTGCCTGCTCAGGCAGCAGTTTGCCTAACTCCAGGTTCGACGACATATTGTAAGCAAAGAAGTCGTTTTTGCTCCGTTCGTTCACCTTTTCGTTGATGGCTCCAAATCCGGGGGTGCTCTTCTCTGCCATCATATTCAGCGTGCCCAGATCGGCCAGCCGGAGATTCATGCGGGCATTGGCTGCCCACCCGCTATTGTTGTTAAAATCGCTCATTCTGAGCTCGTTGACCCAAACTTCGGCCGACCTTGATTCGCCCGCTTTGTAGGGATCCAACGGATAACGGATACCAATCATGAGCGCCCGAATCTCGCCCAGATTGGGATTTCCCATAACATAGATGTTTCGACCGTTAACCTCAAGCCGGTAGGGTGCCGAAAGCGAGACACCCGAGCCGGAGCGCCGCATGGCTTCGTTGCGCGACTGTTTTACATCGGTGAGCAGTTGCAAATCGAGGTCGAGGCGGTTCGCTGCCGGCCATATGGCCTCCGGATCGGTCGAACCCCAAGGGGTCAGCGAAAGGGGAATTTCATATTCGTAATAGTTGTTCCTGAAATCGGTACCCATTCTTACGAATAGGGTGATTTCGTTGTTGTTGAGGGTTCTACCCATCATCTGCTCGGCATGCACCTCCATCTCCATTCTCCGGTACCTCCGCAGGTCGTAGAGCACATTCTTGTAGGCTGCTCTTGCATCGCCGTTACTCAGATCGGTAACCCGGAGCACCATCGACTGTTCGTTTTGTTGCTGTTGTTGGCGCGAGGTGCGGTCCATGGTTCTCTCAATCCCCGGTGGCAGCCGATAACCGATGGGCTGCTTCCCGGCGTTCTCCTCAATGTTCACCGAGCTGATGTCGATGCTGCCGTCGGTGAGCTCCGGGAAGGTGGTGGTTTCGCCCGGCGAACGTAGGTTCTGCGTGTATTTTCGCCACTCGCTCCGCACCAGTTCCATCTTGGCAAACCGGAGTACAACCGGATGCGAAAATCCATGCATGTAAAGGCGCATAAACCGGATAGAGCGAAAATCGCGTATAGAACCTACTGTTCGCTCATATCGCGAGAGGGGAATGCGGAACTGATACCAGCGCACCGAAGAGGTGTCGCCGTTGGGGAAGCGGGCCTGATCCCACACAATGTCGGTAATGAAGTTGTCGCCCACCCGCTGCATATCGCCGGGGCGCATACTGATACGGTACTGAAAGTAGTTTTCGTTTTCGTTCAGCGTGTTGTCGCCGTTGAGATCCTCATTGTCGGGGAGGCTTGTAGCATAAGCATTAACCGAACTGGAGTTGCCTTCGGGCCGATTATAGTATTTGTATCGATCAAGAATGCCTCGCTCCTCCTGGTCGAATTGGGTGCTTCGGTAAAAACGGAAATCGTCCGATGCAGGGTCCTCTTGCAATAGGCTCATGCTCTCGCCCGAAATCTTTCCGGAGACAGCTGCAAGAAAATCAGAATGGAAAGAGGCCTCGTCGGTCGAACTGAGCCCGTCGAGACCCACATCTTCGAGTTTCCGCTGCTCCATATCGCCTGTAAAGGCATTCACCAGCGACTGGGTGGCGGGAATGCGGCCCCAAACTGTGGTATCGAGTGCGCCGGCCAGCATACCGTTCTCGAAGAACTTTCGTGAATCTTTCAGAATATCTTCCGAAACATCGCCCAAATTCAGGTAGAGGTCGCCTCCTTGCATATTTCCTTCCGTATCTTCTACAAACGGGTCCATCACCCAGAATTCAATAAATTCGATGTTCGATGACTCGAAATCGGAAACGGGCAGTGCCCGCATCATTCCGCCCCAGCGGGTTTCGGGTCGCGAAAGGTATCCGTTCGAGATCAGGTTCTCGGCATCGAAATTATAGGGTCCCCTCTCCGTAGGGTAGAAGGCCACGTTAAGCACAGGCATCGTGGCTGGCACCCCGTTGGGATTCTCCTTGTTTTTAAAGATGTTCTGCTCCTCAATCTGCCGCACAAAGTGGCTTGAGCGGGTGTCGGGGTTGTTCCGGATGTGGGCGGGGGTCGAACCCGAAAAGTAGTTGGGGTTTACAAAGAGAGGGTCTATCACATACCAGGAGAGCAGCGAGCGGTTGATGCCGGTTTGCAGTGTGTGGGTAAGCGCTCCCTCGGGCAGAAAGGGTTGTCCCTCGGGAATGCTTGAGAGTTTCCAAAGGTTCTGCGCCAGCAGGTTAATGCTGGTTTCGCTCGATTCAAAGTCGTCAATGTAGGAGGTTCCCTTTTTTTGGATCGAACTGGCATCGCCCGGGAGGAGTTGCGCCATTTCGGCAAAGAGGCTGATAGACGACATCGCGTCGGTTTTGCGGAAGGGGAGCCTGTTAATAAGTCGGGTCAACGAAGGGAGGTCGGCCGAATAGTCGGCCGTGAGCCCCCAAATCGTATTAGAGATGGCTTCGTCGCCAAGCGTTACCTTTTGGGTTAGCGGTTTTTCGGTGAGGTTCATTATCGTGGCGCCCAAACGAAAATGGTCGGAGACCTTATAGTCGAGGTGTGTCCCGATGAGGGTTTTGGTCTGCACATTGAAGAGGGTGTTGTCCTCCGAGATAATCTGTACAGGAACTCCTGAATCGAGTATTCCCTGGTTAAGTACGGTGACCTTACCGGTAGCGTAATCTACTGTATAGTCGCTGTTTTCGGTGAGCAACTGGCCTCCGGCAATTACCTTTACCGATCCCCGGCTCATTTGCGAGGCATTCAACTGCACGGCCGAACCGGCAGTCGAACTGTAGGTGCCTCCGATTTTAAAGCGATTTTTTTCGGCCATCTGCCGGGCGCGGGTCAGGGTCGAGTCGTACAGCTCCTGGAATACATATTTCCGAATGATGGCCTCCGCGACCCCCTTTGCCTGCATCGCGCTGCGTAAGTTCGACCCGAAGGGCTCGAGTACAGGGAAGATAATCAGACCCGATTCGGAGAAGATGGTGGCATTGTCTACAAAGTCGAAAATTCCGTCGGGGGCGGGATCATTATTCTGGTTCAGGCGGTCGAGCCCCATCAGACGGATGAGGAGTTCATTTTGCAAATCCTCTTCGGGCAGGTAGTTGATTGCGTTTCCGCTTTTGGGGTCCTGATAGAGCACATTTAGCTGGAATTTATCGCGATTGATGGGATAGGTGCCCAAGCTGTAGATGTTTTTCATCATCAGCTTCCAGGTGGGAAGCTGAGGCGAGAGGTTAGTTCCCTTAAGTAATTTAACCAACAGCGTTTGGGGGTTTGTGATACCCGAGGTCGAGAGTTCGCCCACTTTGTAGGTTCGTCCGTTAACGGTATACTCAAAGGCCACCGCAAGCACTTCGTCGGCGTTTAGCGGGCTCTTGAGCGAAACAAAGCCAAGGGTCCGGTTAAGGGTATACTCCTGTTCGGTGAGCAGCCGCGCATTTTCTACCTTTTCGTAATCCTGCCCCTGGCGGAATCCCAAGGCCACTAAAGGCTGCAGTGAGGTGGTAATTTGGCTCACATCCCGCACGTTGTAGCTACCGAGCAGCGTCTGATACATGCCGTTTGCACTGTTCGAGGGGGCCGTTTCGGCGCCGTTGGCCGCGAAGGCCGGAACCCGGTTGTATATATAGGGGGCCGGTTCGGCCAGATCGTTTGCCGCCAAGAGGTTGCGGGCGTCTGTGAAGTTGCTGGTTTTGTTGGTGACCCAAACCTCTATCCGGTCGATGGTGATATCGGAGGCGATCACCGGCAGGTTTTGCATAGCTCTTTCGAAGCGGTCGCGGAAAAAGGCCGAGAGGAAGAAGTGTTTGTTCTCCTCGTAGCGGTCGGCGGCAATCTCATATTTCGAGGTGAGGGCTCCTCCCTGCATGTTGGTTACCGAGGTTTCGCCATTCTGCTTCGAAAAGAGCGTTGTTACCGAAAGCCGTCCGAATTGCATCTCCGATTTTACCCCGAAAAGATTCTGACCCCCGTTAATCAGGGTTCCTGCCAACGGAAATGAGACATTTCCCACCTCAATCTTTTTGATGATTTCATCCTCTTTACCGGTGTAATCGAGCTTGATCTCATTTTCGAAATCGAAAACCGATTCGCTGTCGTACCGAATCGACATATTAATGCGATCAGCAATCGTACCGGTAACACTCATCTGAATCTTCTGGTCGAAATCGAAGGTGGTGGTTTTTCGGGCGCTTTCGCTGATGTTGGGGTTGTCTATCTTGGTGGTGTTTAGCTTCATGATCATCTCGGCCGAACCCTGGGGGGTAATGGTTATAAAGCTGGTGCCGAGAAGATTGGCAAACGGATTTTCTTGTGTTTGGAGCAGTGAGGAGGCTCCCTGCGGAAGATTGGGAGTCACCAAAGGCGTCACCCTGGAAACATACCCCTTCCAACGGTCGGCTTTGGCTTTCTCGAGCGAATAGCGCTGAAATTCGGTAACACTCATCCTGTGCTCCGGAAACAGAATCACTGGCCCGGCCTTTTGTCTGATTACGAAGAGCCCCAGTTTGGGGTCATATTCGTAGGTCGTCTGCAAATTTTTTGGGGTCAGGGGTTTCTGGCTGAGAGAGGGGAGCTGATACGGGTACTCCTTTTGCATCGATTTCCACAGGCTACTTCCCGGGTTGCCCTCCGACGACAACACGCTTCCCTCTTGTCCCTTTAACGCCGGAGGGGTCAAAGGCAACATAAGGAGAAACGCCAGCAGCCATAGGATTCGTGAGTTCAATCTCTGCAAGAATAAACGATTACATGTTTTTAAGTCCTTGTTTAACGAGTTCTTCTACTGAATATTCGGGATGGCCTGCCGAAATTTTCATCATCACTTTTTCGACCGCTGCTTTGTTGAATCCGAGGCCTGTCAGAGCCGAAATGGCCTCGTCTCTAGCCGTAACCGAGAGAGGCCGGCCCGCTTCGTGGCCTGCTGAGACAGTTCCGATTTTGTTTTTCAGATCAACAATAATTCTTTCGGCGGTTTTGCCTCCAATCCCCTTCACCGAACTGAGCTGCCGTACATCCGATACGGCAATGGCCTGCCTGATTTCGTCGGGATTCAACGAGGAGAGAATCATGCGGGCGGTGTTGGCTCCAACTCCCGAAACGGTGAGGAGGAGCCTGAAGATTTCGCGTTCGTCGCGCGTAGAAAAACCGAACAGCACAAAAGCATCCTCTCGCACCACTTGGTGCAGATAGACTCGGAGTAACCCGTTCTCCGATTTCTTGCTGTTGTGGATGGCCGAATAGGTACAAAGCGATATGTGAATCAGATACCCGATGCCTCCAGCCTCGACAACCAAATGGGTTGGTGTAACCTCAACGGGACGGCCTTCAATAAATTCGTACATAAGCGCCTGTTTGTGCACACAAAAGTAAAAAAAAACGCGTACAATAGGGAACTGCTTTTAAGCCCCGGCTGTCAATTGGTTATAATTCCGAAATAACTAAACGGGCAGCATCTGTTTACCGAAATATGTACTACTTTTGCGACCCGGATTATTCCGTTTGAATCCGTATACTAATAATCGCTTATTTTATGTTTGAGAAGAGAAGTTTTGGAAGAAAATCTGAGAGAGATTCCGCTTCCGGAGAAAAGAGAGAAGAGAGCCCGCGCGGCAGTTTCCAGCGCAGGGACGATGAGAGCCGTGGTGGCAGTTTCCGCCGCCGCGACGACAATGACCGGGGTACCGGGTTCCAACGCCGTGAAGGTGGCGAACGCACAGGCGGATTTCAACGTCGTGAAGGCGGCGAGCGCACAGGCGGTTTTCAACGTCGTGAAGGCG
>CAYGID010000074.1:0-11900 GCA_964349835.1 uncultured Bacteroidales bacterium
AAGTATCTCACTATTAGCTACCTGGCCGGTAATGGAGCCGAGGTGGTGAAGGGTTTCGCGAAGTTCCTGAGCAAGGAATTCGCCCGAGAGGTGCGAGGTGAGCCCTTGGCGTAGGCGACCGAGCGATTCGGAGGCTCGCGAAAGGGCTTCGAAGTGGCGAAGGTTGGTGACTACGGTGGCTTCGCCGGAGGGGAGGTCGCGGTGGGCGGCGGCAAGCAAAAGGGTGTGGAGTTCGTTGAGCGAGGTGCGTTGCGATGCGGAGAGGGCCAGTCTGGCGCCTACCGAATCGTGCCGAACCGCCTCCATTAAATGGCTCAGGGTCGTTGGGTCGGCCTTATCGTCCTTGTTGAAGAGCAGGAAGAAATCGCTGTTGCTTAGCGAGGGGGTTTGGACAAAGAGGGCCTCCAGTTCGGCTGTAACTGCATCGGCTCCCGAGGCAAGGGCTTTGGGGGCATCTATCAGATAGAGCACAATGGCGGCGGTACCGAGCCGCTCATAAGTACGCCCAATCCCGATGGCCTCCACCGGATCGGCCGAATGACGCAAACCGGCCGTATCCACAAAACGGAAGAGCATGTCATCAATCAGGAGGGTATCCTCAATCACATCGCGGGTGGTGCCGGCCAGTTCGGTTACAATAGCCTTCTCTTCGTTGAGCAGGGCATTCAGCAGGGTCGATTTGCCGGTGTTGGGCTTTCCGGCAATCACCACCGGAATGCCCTCCTTTAACACGTTTCCGGCCCGGAATGAGTGCAGCAGACGGGCAATGGCAGCCTCCAGTTCGTTCAGCAGGGCTAACAGCCGGCTGCGGTCGGCAAACTCCACATCCTCTTCGCTAAAGTCGAGCTCCAGCTCGAGCAGCGCGGCAAACGAAACCAGGCGGTTGCGCATCTCCGAAATCTCGGCCGAGAAGCCGCCTCGCATCTGCTGCAGCGCCACCCGTCGCGAGGCGGCCGAATGGGAGGCAATCAGATCGGCCACCGCCTCGGCTTGCGAAAGATCCATCTTGCCGTTGAGGAAAGCCCGTTGGGTGTATTCGCCCCTGTGGGCCAGCCGGATGCCGCGACGAAGCAGCGCCTGCAAAATAGTTTGCTGAATGAACGATGATCCGTGGCACGAAATCTCGGCCACATCTTCGCCCGTGTAGGAGCGGGGGGACCGGAAAACCGTAACCACCACCTCGTCGAGCCACTCCTCCTCATCGTAGAGACGGCCGTATAGCACCGAACCTCCGGGCAAGGTGGTAAGCGATACCGCACCCGAGGCTGCTTTGAACAGCGTATCGAGCACCGGCAATGCCAAGGGTCCCGAAACCCTGATCACAGCAATGGCGCCACTACCCGGAGGGGTAGAAACCGCACAAATGGTCTCTTCTGGTATCAATAGTTATCCATGAAATATTTCATGTACTGCGTCCGCTGAAACAGCGAAGGGTCGGGAATGTTCTTAAAGTTCATAACACCCCTAAAATCCTCAATCGCATCGTACTTGTGCTTTCCCATCCACTCCTTCACCTCGGCCAGCATCCGGCCAATATGTTCGGGACCGTTTTTGTAGAGGGTCGAACAGACTTGGGTAACCTGTGCACCGGCCAGCAACTGCCGAATCACATCCCAACCGGAGTGAATCCCGGTCGAAGCGGCAATCTGCAGCTCAGGAACCAGACCCGAGATCATAGAGACCCACCGCAGGGAGTGCCCCATGTCGTTGGGCGAGGTAAAGGGGTCGGAACTCCCAAACCGCATGGTTCGCACATCAATATCGGGTTCGTAGTAGCGGTTAAAGAGCACCACACCCGAGGCCCCGCGCGCCGAGAGCTGATCGGTAAGCGCAACCAGGTTGGTAAACGACGAACCCAGCTTAAACACAAAGGGAACCTTTAAAATTCGCTTCAATTCGGAAGCAATCTCGAAGTAGATATTTTCGTAATACGACGACGGTTTGGTGTTTACCGGCATGTAATAGACATTAATTTCAATGGCATCGGCTCCCGCCTGCTCCATAGACTTGGCATACTCCAGCCAGCCCGAAACAGTTACGCAGTTGATGCTGGCAATCACGGGAATCGAAACCGACGCTTTGCACTCCTTAATCATGTTAAGATAATCGTTCACAGCATTCGAACTGATGTACGAACGCAGATAGTCGGCCGCCTCGGGATAGGCCTCGGAACTGTGCAGAAGGAAGTTGGCCTGCTCGTGCATCTGCTCCTCGAAGAGCGATTTTAACACCACGGCACCCGCGCCGAAACGCTCCAGGTTCTGTACTTTGGCCACCGAATTGGTCAGGCTGGAACTGCTCACTACAATCGGATTCGAAAGCTCCAGGCCTAAATAGGACGTGCTCATTCTTGCCATAATTCCCCGTTTTTTTAGATGACTACCGGTGGCCAAAGATGGCCGACCCGATACGGACCATGGTACTCCCCTCCTCCACCGCAATGGAATAATCGGACGACATGCCCATAGACAACTCGCAAAAATACGATTTATCGACGTAATATTTTTGTTTCCCTTCATCAAAGATGGCCCGAAGCGTACGAAACTCACGGCGCACCACCTCACTCTGAGGGGTGTTCGAAGCCATCCCCATCAACCCGCAAATCCTGACCCCCGGAAACTCGCCCGAACTACAGCGTGCCAGCAAGAGATCCATCTCACCGGCATCGAGCCCGAATTTGGTCTCTTCCGAGGCGATATAGGCCTGCAGCAGGCAATCGACCACCCTGCCAGCCTTCAACGCCTGGGTATTAATCTCATCGAGCAGACGGCAAGAATCGACCGAATGAATCAGCGATACAAAAGGCACAATCTGCTTTACCTTATTGGTTTGCAGATGCCCGATAAAGTGCCACTCCAACCCGGGATATAGCCTCTGCTTAGCCGATACCTCCTGTACCCTGCTCTCGCCAAAACAGCGTTGACCCGCCTCCACAGCCGCCAAAACCGCCTCGACCGGATAGGTTTTACTCACGGCCACCAACTTTACCGAAGCCGGCAACTGTGCGCGTACTGCCCGCAAGTTTTCTGCAATTGTCATAGACCACTCACTTTGTAATGGCTACAAAAATAGCCTCTTTTTCGCCATTCCGGCACACTGTCGTGTTGGTAACTTTTGCTATTTTTAAGGGCTCGGTTCTAAATATGTGCCGGGGTAGTTGTACCTTTGCCTCATTCAAAAATATGCCTATGATCCTCTTCTTTCGCACTCCGGAAAACCATATTTTGGCAGTTCAGAGCAAGGTACCCTTAGAACCGGTGCATCTTTCGGCCCTGGAATGGCTCTTCGACGGAGCCACCCTCTGCCCGGAACCAGCCATCGAAGCCTCCTTCATCGGACCCCGCCGCGAGATGATTACCCCCTTCAGCACCACCGCGGTAGAGATCACGCAGAATATGAACATTCCCGGTATCGAACGGATCGAATTGTTCCTGCCCGCAGCGCCTCAATACAACGCTTCGTTCGATAAAATGTTGCAGGCCCGTTTCGGAGCGCTCACCCAGTCGCTCTTCACCATTGATCGCAAACCGGAGCCCATCCTCCAAATAGACGACATTGCCGCATACAGCGTTTCCGAAGGGCTCGCGTTGAGCCCCGATGAGATAGCCTATCTCAACGGCCTCTCCGATAAACTGGGCCGAAAACTCACCGACAGCGAGATTTTCGGCTTTTCGCAGGTCAACTCCGAACACTGCCGCCACAAAATCTTCAATGGCACCTTTGTGATCGACGGCCAAGAGATGCCCAAAACCCTGTTCCGGCTCATCCGCGACACCTCCGCAGCCCACCCCAACCGCATTGTATCGGCCTACAAAGACAACTGCGCCTTCATTGAAGGCCCCAAAGCTCAACTATTTAAACCGGCTCAGGGCCACGAACCCTCACTCTACGAACAGAAAGAGGTAGAAACCGTGATAGCCCTCAAAGCCGAAACCCATAATTTTCCCACCACGGTTGAACCTTTCAACGGCGCAGCCACCGGCAGCGGCGGAGAGATTCGCGACCGGGTAGCCGGCGGAATGGGATCGTTCCCTCTGGCAGGCACAGCAGTATATATGACCTCCTATCCCCGCTTCGAGGGCGAAGATCGCCCGTGGGAGAAGAGCCCTGCCCGCCCCTGGCTCTACCAGAGCCCGCAGGATATCCTCATCAAAGCTTCGAACGGAGCCAGCGACTTTGGCAACAAATTTGGCCAACCCCTCATTTGCGGCAGCCTCCTAACCCTCGAACACACCGAAAACCGGAAACAGTTTGGATACGACAAGGTCATTATGATGGCCGGCGGCGTAGGTTTCGCCCGAAAAGACTATAGCCTTAAGGCGAAACCCCAAAAGGGCGACAAAGTGGTACTCATGGGCGGCGACAACTACCGCATCGGCATGGGTGGCGGCGCTGTTTCGTCGGTTGCTACCGGCGAATTTGCCAATGCCATTGAACTGAACGCTGTACAGCGGTCGAATCCCGAGATGCAGAAAAGGATCTGCAACGCCATCCGCGCACTGGCCGAAAGCGACGAAAACCCCATTGTTTCTATTCACGACCATGGCGCGGGCGGCCACCTGAACTGCCTCTCCGAACTGGTTGAGGAGACAGGCGGCATCATCGAAATGGACAAACTGCCCATTGGCGATCCCACTCTTTCGGCCAAAGAGATTATCGGCAACGAGAGCCAGGAACGAATGGGAATGATTATCGGGAGCAAAGATATCGAAAAGGCCAAGGCAATTGCCGAACGCGAACGGGCTCCCATTTACGTGATTGGCGAAACCACAGGCGACCACCGCTTTCTCTGTACCAACACGGTAACTGACGAAAAACCCATAGATTTGGCCATGGCCGACTTCTTTGGAAGTACCCCCAAAACCATCATGACCGACCGGTCGGTTGGCGAAGTCTATCCCGAGGTCGAATACGAAACAGGTAAGCTCACAGAGTATGTAGAGCAGGTGCTGAAGATCGAGGCCGTTGCCTGCAAAGACTGGCTCACCAATAAAGTAGACCGCTCGGTGACCGGCCGCATCATGATGCAGCAAACCGCCGGCGAGATTCAGTTGCCCCTCAACAATATGGGGATCACAGCCATCGATTACGCCGGTTTCCGCGCCATAGCCACCTCCATCGGACATGCCCCTGCAGCCGCCATTCTCGATGCCGCCGCAGGTTCGCGACTGGCCATTGCCGAGGCGCTGGCCAATCTGGTGTGGGCTCCCATTGAGGGAGGCATCAAAGGGGTTTCGTTGAGCGCCAACTGGATGTGGCCCTGCCGCAACGAGGGCGAGGATGCACGTCTCTACAGCGCCGTTGAGGCGGCCAGCAATTTCTGTATTGCACTGGGCATAAATATACCCACCGGAAAAGACTCCATGTCGATGACCCAGAAATACCCCGACGGCCAAAAGGTGTTGGCTCCCGGGTCGTTGCTGGTCTCTTCGGTAGCCGAGATCACCGACTTTCGCAAAGCGGTAACCCCTGTAATCAAAAAGGGAGCCGACTCGGTACTCTTCTATGTTGATCTTACGGGCACTGCCCTCACCTTAGGCGGCAGCTCTTTTGCCCAAACCCGGAGCATGCTGGGAGCCACGGCCCCCGACATTGCCTCGCCTCAGGCCTTTGTCAACGCCTTTACCGCCGTGCAGTCGCTAATCGACGAATCGCTGGTTCTGGCCGGTCACGACGTCTCGTCGGGCGGTTTAATCACCACGCTGCTCGAACTCTGTTTTGCCAACCGCGAAGGGGGTCTGGAGGCCGACCTGAGCATTCTTGGCGAATCCGATCCTGTAAAGCTGCTTCTGAGCGAGAACCCCGCGTGGGTACTGCAGGTCGACAGCCGGAACCAGGTACGGGCAATGGAGATTTTTGCCGAGTTTGGCGTAGATGCCCTGCTAATTGGAAAACCCATCGAAAAGAGAGTTGCCCGCATCTTCCTGAACGGCGAAAAGTACAAATTCGATATTGATGCGCTCCGCGACACCTGGTTCCGGAGTTCGTTCCTGCTCGACAATCTGCAAACAGCCAACGGGTTGGCCGAAGAGCGTTTTGTAAACTATAAATCACAGCCCCTTTCGTTCCGCTTTCCCAAAGAGCACGCAGGGAGTTTCGCTTCGTATGCCATCACCCCGCGCCGTACAGGCAATTCGGGCATTACAGCTGCCATTATCCGTGAGAAGGGTATTAACGGCGAACGCGAAATGGCGTGGGCTCTCTGGCTGGCAGGCTTCGATGTGAAGGATGTGCACATGACCGACCTGGTTTCGGGACGGGAAACCCTCGACGATGTGAACCTGATTGTCTTTACCGGAGGCTTTTCGAATGCCGATGTGCTGGGTTCGGCCAAAGGATGGGCCGGTGCCTTCCTCTACAATGAAAAGGCCGGCGAAACGCTCAAACGCTTCTACGCTCGGAAAGATACGTTGAGTCTGGGCATCTGCAACGGGTGTCAGGTGATGGTTCATTTGGGGCTGATTACCCCCGATGCCGACGAGAAACCTCGTATGGAGCACAACCGCTCCATGAAATTTGAGAGTGGCTTTGTGAATGTCGACATTGAAAAGAGCAACTCCGTGTTCTTGGGCTCTATGGAAGGAAGCCGGCTGGGTATCTGGATTGCGCACGGCGAAGGACGTTTCAACCTTCCCGGCAACCTCTCCCGATACAATGTGGCCCTACGCTACAGCCATCAGGCCTATCCCGGAAATCCCAACGGTTCGCCCGAAGGCATTGCCGGCATTGCCAGTGCCGACGGACGTCATCTGGTGATGATGCCGCACCCCGAAAGAGCCATTTCGCCCTTCACCTGGGCCCACTACCCCGAAACCCACGCTACCGACGAGGTATCGCCCTGGATCGGGATGTTTGTGAATGCCCGGAAATGGGTTGAATCGGCAGCATCAACAAAATAATTGCTACGGGAGGAACCTTTCGCTACCGACGGGGAACCAAGACTTCGGGGTGTAACTGAATACCGAACCTTTCTTGTACAGCAAGCTGGACAGCCTCGGCATAGGCCCACACCTCCTTGCCAGTGGCACCGCCCAGATTGGTGATTACCAAAGCCTGCGTGGGCGAGGTACTTACCTGCCCCACAGCTCTCCCCTTCCACCCCGCCTGTTCTATCATCCAGGCAGCCGACAGTTTGTATCCTCGTGCAACAGCCCAATGAGGCATGGCAGGAAAACGCTGCAGCAGTGTCTCGGCAACCGAAGCCTCTACCTCAGGATTCTTAAAGAAACTACCCGCATTGCCCACGCGGGCAGGATCGGGTAATTTTCGCAAACGAATGTTGATGATGGCCTGCCGGATATGGGCCAGCGAAAGGGCACCCAGCCGGGCAACCTCCTCTTTCACATCGTGGTAATGGAGCAAAAACAGCGGATGGCGCTGCAAACGGAAGGTTACGGCCGTTACCACATATTTTTGGGCGCCCTCCTGTTTAAAAAGGCTGTTGCGATAGCCAAACTGACATTCGGCCGCATCGAACTCTGCCATTCGGCCGCCTTCGCGCGCCATCACAGTAACCCTTTCGATGACCTGCCCGGCCTCAACTCCGTAGGCCCCGATATTTTGAACCGGAACCGCCCCCACATGACCCGGAATCCATGAGAGATTCTCAATTCCACCTAAACGTTGCTCCACCGCCCAGGCCACAAAGTGGTCCCAAACCTCGCCGGCTGCCACCCGAACCCTAACCGCACCACCCTTCTCAGAGAGTATTTCAATCCCTTTCATCAGAGGACGAACCACCAGACCCGCGAAAGGTTCGGTAAAGAGCAGATTACTGCCTCCTCCCATCACAAAGAGGGGAAGTTGAGCCGGGAGATCGAACTCTTCGGGATGCAGAAGCAACTGCCGCAGCGAAGCAACATCGTGAGGTTCGGCATACCACCGCGACGAGGCAGCCACGCCAAAGGTGGTGAGGGGAGTAAGATCCTTCTCTCTTTCAATGAGTAAAGCTGCCTGACTCGTCATAACAATCTGAAATGAGCAATACAACCAATGCGTACCGGGCCGTTCGCGTAGCACAACATCGACACACGCATCGGCCCCGTTTCGGAGGCTAAAGGTATAACAATCCCGGCAATCGTGTACCCTTCCCGACATGCGAACCGCCAGTAGCGGCACATCGTGCCCGTTTGGCCCTAAACGCGGGCCAACAGAACATTTGGAGCGCTATTTTTCGGCCTCCAACTGCTCCTGCCATGATTCTGCCCTGGCCATTTGTAAAAATCCTGATTCCCTATATTCTGGGATTAGTGGTAGCCTATTCGCTTCTACCGGGCGGCATCGATATCGGCTTATGCAACCAAACCGCATCGATTCGCACAGCGGAAACTCATACCGCTGCACCCCCTAAAGCCGCACCCCAAGCATCAGCACCCCATGCATCAGCACCCCATGCATCAGCACCCGGCACAGCCGTAAGCAGTACAGCGGTGAGGAATAATGGAATCAGGAGCCATTTGCTACTCGCAGGGGCTCTGCTCATTCCGCTGGGCTGGACTTTGCTACAGGGAGCCGGTAGCCGGCAAAACAAAAGGTTCTCCCTAAAACCGCTACGGCACCGGAATCTTGCCCTACTGGCAGGCCTGGCAGGGCTTGGAGCCATCAGAGCCGTAGAGAATGCCCCTGCCGACTCTGCACACCTCTACACAGCCCTCTTTGTTGCCACGGTAAAGGAGCCCCCCGAAACCAAAAGCCGCTCGATAAAGATTGCAGCCCACATAGATTGGTCTATCGAAGGAGAAACAACCGGAGGAGAAACAACCGGAGGAGAAACCACCGGAGGAGAAACAACCCTTGCCACAAAGGGAGGTCCCGCGGGGCAAGGCAACGGAAAGAGGCTTAGAGCAGTGAATGAGTTGTGGATTCTCTATCTGCAACCCGACAGTAACGCTTTGCGGTTGCGGCCTGGCGACAGGATGCTCTTCAGGGCGCTCCCCTCCAGACTCACCGACGAGAAGAATCCCTTTGCTTTCGGGGCGGGAAGCTATGCAAAACGAAAAGGGTTCCGAGCCTCGGCCTGGTTGGGAGCCGGTAACTGGCTACCCTGGGGTACCGGCAGGCGGTATTGGGCTCTCCGAAGGGCCGGGCAGTTCAGGGATCGATGGCTTACCCTGATGCGGCACGATGGGGTAACCGAACGCGATCTGGCCTTGATAGGTGCTCTGTCGCTGGGTTACAAGGAGGCTCTCAACGAAGAGGTGCGCAACAACTTCTCGGTAACCGGGCTGGCCCATCTGCTGGCTGTGAGCGGAATGAATACGGTGTTGGTGATTGCCTTTCCGCTCTGGCTGCTTCGAAAATGGAGGCAGCGCCGGCTGCTCAGCCTTTGGCTCACCGCAGCCACCCTCCTCCTGCTATGGGCCTACGCCTGCGTGGTGGGGCTGTCGCCCTCGGTATGCCGCTCGGTTACCATGTTTTCGCTGCTCCTATTGGGAAACGGCTTGCGAAAAAAGGGTCAAGCCGCCAATATTCTGGCAGCATCGGCCTTTCTCTGGCTCTGGTTCCAACCCCTGCAGCTGTTCGATGTGGGCTTTCTGCTATCGCATCTGGCCGTTGCCTCTATCGTCTGCTTCTATCCCCTGTACGTCAAAACCGATGCGTACGGCCAGCCACGGGATGCCACAGCCGACACGGCTCCCGAAATGGAGAGCAAAATAGAAAGCGAGAGTGAGAGCAAATCCGAAGCGTACCTCCCCGCACGAAGAGTTGCGGCCTCTCGAATCAAAGCCTTCCTCCACAACATGCTCAAGAGTTTTGCAGGTTGGTTCGGCAGTTTTTTGAACCTCACCCTTTCGGTTCAGCCCGGAACCCTCCCCCTCTCGGTGGCTCTGTTCGGCAACCTGCCCCTCTGGCTTCTCCCCGCCAATCTTTGGGCCGTCCCGCTGGTGTCGCTGGTGGTGTATGGCACCATGTTTCATGGCATCTGTGCCTTCATTGCTCCCTTGCGACGCCTGATTGCGCGGGCCATCGGATCGACCACCTCCCTTCTCTACAACGGGGTCGAAACCATTGCCGCATGGCCCGGCTCGCAGCAGCAGTTCTATGTATCGGGCGCCCTTTTGTGCTGCATTTGGGGGCTGGTATTCGGCCTGGCCTGGCTGAAACATGCCCGCCGAAAGGGTGCCCCTCTCTTGATGTGCCTTGTAATGGTCATTATAGCGCAAGGCATTAGAACCTCCGAAACAGGCTTTCGCAAACCACCCAAAGGGGTAATCCTCTACGCCTCGAACAGAGGGGCATTTGCGCACTTTATCGGCGATACCCGCAACATCTTGTACAGCCACGACACCACAGCCATTGCGCGGAAGGAGCAAAAACGGCTCTCCGACCCGGTGGCCAGGCGCTACCATCTGGCCGAAGCAACCCGCCTTTCCCATTCCGACTCGCTGTGGCATGAGGCCGAAATCGGTTTCTCGCGCAACGGCTCTCTCTTCCGGCTGGGTGATCTGACCCTGGTCATGTGCCATACCTACCCCTCTCCCTTCGGCAAAAAAGAGTTGCAAGCGCCTTTTACAACCGACATTCTCTGGATAGGCACCGACCCGCGGCACAACCTCGGCCAGCTCTGCCGAAATCTCAAACCCCGCCTGATCGTGATAGCCAACAATGTGCCCGGGCGGGTTCGCGAGAAATGGGAGGCAACTTGTGCCGAATATGGCTGTAAGGTGTTCGTGCAACAACGCGAAGGGGCCTACATCTCCATAAAAAAACCATAACGGCCAGAAAAGGCAACCAAGAGCCTCTCACCGATGATTATTTTTTTTATCTTCGCATCCGTTCGATGTAACCCTCCATCGATCTTTACTATAAAACACCCCGGTAAAACCGCAGGCTTACTGTTCGGTTTTTTCGCTTGTTCATTGTGGATGTTCATTAATAAAGATCAAATATGAAGAGAGTTACATTTGCAGGTAAAATTCACAAGGCACTCCTGCTCCTTGTTGCAATCGGTCTGTTCTCAGCCACCGAATCGAGAGGCGCCAACCAGCCCTCAACACAGAATTCATCCCCTTCCGAGTATGAGTATCGCGGTGCGGGTAACCCCTATCTGCCGCTCTGGGAACATCTCCCCGATGGAGAACCCCGCGTTTTTGAAGACCCCGACAAACCGGGCAAGTTCCGCATCTATATCATTGGATCGCACGATGTGCGCTTCAGGAGCTATTGCGGACCCGACATCAGAGCCTGGTCGGCCCCTGTCGAGGATCTGGCCAACTGGCGTGATGAGGGTCCCATCTTTACCTACCCTATCGAAGGACAGTGGGATGTGATGTACGCTCCCGACTTGGTGGAGATTAGAAGAAAAGATGGCAAAAAGGAGTACTATCTGTACCCGCATAGCCGTGGCCGCGCCAGAGAAGCTATGGTAGCCAAAGGAAGCCGTCCCGATGGCCCCTTTACCCCCATTAACATGACAGCCGACGGTACACGAACCGTTCCCGGCAGCACCATGGGCTTCGACCCCTCGGTCTTTATTGAATATGTAACCGACCCCAAAGATCCCGATTTCGAAATTGGTTTCAGGGCTTTCGGATTCTATGGATTCCAGCGATCGACCGCCGCTCAGTTAGACCAGAAAACCATGTACTCGGTTCGTCCGGGCACCAAGGCCATCGACTTTTTTATTCCGGCCAGCTCGCGCTACGGCGTAGTGAGAGATCCCGAAGGAACCACCTATCCGGCGGTATTCCCCGGACAGGACCTGGGCATGTTCAACTTTTTCGAAGCGGCCTCCATCCGCAAGATCGGCAACAAGTATGTATGGGCATACAGCGGCTATTCGGGCCCCGACTATGGCCTGGGGAGCACCAACTCGGCCTTGCGTTACGCATACGGCGACTCTCCTCTGGGTCCCTGGAAAAGCGGCGGTGTACTGGTTGACTCGCGCGGACCGGTAGTGA
>CAYGID010000075.1:0-11881 GCA_964349835.1 uncultured Bacteroidales bacterium
GTGGAGTTGCTTGGAGGAAGAATTTGGGTGGAGTCGGAACCGGGGAGAGGATCGACCTTCTATTTTACCCTTCCGTATAAAAAGGTGGAAGCAAAAAAGGTTTCGGAAAATAACGCAGGCTATGGACTGCGATCGGAAACCATGAAGGCAATCACTTTATTGGTTGCCGAGGATGAAGAGAACAACTATTTGTTGATAGCAGAGCAACTTGCCGGACTCAATGTGAAAATTCTCAGGGCAAAAAACGGAGCCGGGGCGGTAGAGATGTGCCGGGGAGTGGAACCCATCGATTTGGTTTTCATGGATTTGAAAATGCCCGGCATGGATGGATTCGAAGCCACGAAGCGTATACGCCAACTGTTTCCCTCTCTGCCCATTATTGCCCTCACGGCCTATTCGACCGACGAAGATATCTGCAAAGCGTTGGCCAGCGGGTGCAACGATGTAATTAGCAAGCCTTATAGCCGCGATCTGTTGATTTCGAAGATTGCCCGTCAAATCTCTTGAGTTTATCCGGCAGCACGTTGTTCTGGTGCACGAAAGAACTTTTTGCCGACGCCACGAGAAAACCCTTTTACCGGGGCAATTCAAGCCCCCGGTAAAAGGGTTTTCAGGAGTTTCAGGAGTTTCAGGAGTTTATGGCGTGTTGGATGTACTGCCGGTCTACTCTCTTAGCTTCCTTACGCCAGATCGTATCAGGCAGGCTTTTTCTTCCAGAGTTTTTCGATCTCTTCGAGCGTTTTCCCTTTGGTTTCGGGCACGAATTTCCATACAAACAGTGCCGACAAGATACCCATTACACCATAGATCCAGTAACTGAAGCCGTGGTTGAATAGCCCGGTGAGCCAAACGTTGTCGTTCATCATAGGGAAGGTTAACGACACAATCCAGTTGGCGATCCATTGGGCAGCTACGGCAATCGACATGGCTCCACGAATAGAGTTGGGGAAGATTTCCGACAGAAGCACCCAGCATACCGGACCCCAGCTCATGGCAAAGGATGCGGTGTAGAGCAGCATGAACATGAGGGCGGCCCAACCACCTGCCTGCGACAACTCACTTCCTCCCAGGAAGAAGGTGAACCCGAGGGCAAGCATACTGACAGCCATCCCAACAGAACCGATAATCATAAGTGGCTTTCTGCCGAATTTGTCGACCGTAAGAATGGCAACCACCGTGAAGGTAAGGTTTACTATGCCCACGACGATGGTTTGCAGGAGAGAGCTGTCGGTTGAAGCACCCATGTTGCGGAAGATATTGCCCGCATAATAGAGCACTACGTTAATGCCCACAAATTGCTGGAACACCGAAAGCATGATGCCAATAAAGATGACAAGAAAACCGTACGAAAGCCAGGGGGCATTGTGTTCGCGGGTTGTGCTTTTAATCTCCGCGAGAATAGCTTTGGCCTCCTCTGTTCCGGCAATCCGGTTTAACACACTGATGGCCTTCTCCTCTTTATTTTTGAGTACCAGATAGCGAGGGGTTTCGGGCACGAAAAAGAGCAAAATCAGAAAGAGCGTTACCGGAATGACTTCCGATAGGAACATCAAACGCCACCCTTCGTTGGTTAACCACTCTTCGTTGCCATTCAGGGCAATGAAATAGTTAACGAAATAGATTAGCAGCATACCAAAAATTATGGCAAACTGGTTGAATGAAACCAGACGTCCACGGATGTTGGCAGGGGCAATCTCGGCGATGTACATGGGCGAAATCATGGAGGCAATGCCCACACCAACTCCCCCGATAATGCGATATACTACAAAGGAGTAGGCATCGAGTGTGCCAAAGACATTAAAGAGCTCGGGTCTCCAGGTACCGACGGCCGAAATAAAGAAGGCTATACCAGCCAGGACAAGGCCGTTTTTGCGGCCCAACGACTTGGAGACGAATCCAGAGATAGCACCGCCGATAATACAGCCAATCAGAGCACTTGCAATAACAAATCCCTTAATCGAGTCGGCCATATCCTTTAAGGCAGAGGGTTCGAGCGAAATGGGTTTTGAGAGGAAGGAGACAATCCAGACGGCTACCAGTAACAGAATTACAGCCGATATGGAGAGACCCCTCTTGTTTCCCAGAAGCTTTACAATCTGGCCTGAGATAATGGCAAAAACCAGCGCAATTACAATGGCCATCAGACCTTTGTACTGGCCAATCATGGAGAGGGCATATTCTTGTTGTAGCGGATCCAGAATCGGTGTGATATAAAACTCTACCAGCGATTTTTCCGCACCGTTCACCACGGCTGTGTCGTATCCAAAGAGCAGGCCACCCAAAGTCGCTACGAGCGTCAGAAGAGTGACAAAAAGCGGGTTGCCTTTACTGTTGCTGTGCGAGACAGCCTTTCCGGAGGTATCAATGCGTGCCATTGTTTTTTTATAGGTTAGTAGGTACAGAAAAAAGAGGATGTCTCAATGAGCCAGACCGTAAGGGCTATTAGGTACCGATTCGCGAGACATCCTCTAAAGGAATCTGTTAAATGTAGCAGTTAATGAGTTGTTCGAGTAACTCCTGTTTGCCACTGGTTTGTTTGGGTTCGCCTACCTCTTTGGCAATGGCATACATCTGCTCCAGGGTGAGTTGTCCCTCCTCAAAGTTCTTCCCCTTGCCGCTGTCGAACGATGCGTAACGGTTGGTACGCAGTTTCAGGTAATCTGACTCATTCAGAATTTTATCGGCAATCACCAGGGCGCGGGCAAAAATGTCCATACCACTGATGTGGGCAATGAAAATGTCGGCCAGGTCGGTGGAGTTGCGGCGGGTTTTTGCATCGAAATTGATACCCCCGTCGGTGAAACCGCCTGCAGGGAGAATCTCCAGCATAGCTTCGGTGATTTCGTAAATGTTCGAGGGAAACTCATCGGTATCCCAGCCGTTTTGGTAGTCGCCCTTGTTGGCATCAATCGAACCCAATTTGCCTGCATCGGCTGCCATGCGGAGTTCATGAGCAAAGGTGTGACCGGCCAGAGTGGCGTGGTTTACTTCAACGTTGATTTTGAAATCGTCGATTAAGCCCTGTGCCGTCAGGAATCCGAGTACAGTCTGGGTGTCGAAGTCGTATTGATGTTTCATGGGTTCCATGGGCTTGGGTTCAATGAAGAAGGTGCCCTTAAACCCTTTTGCGCGGGCGTAGTCGCGTGCCATGCGGAGGAACTGTCCCATATGGTCGAGTTCTCTGCGTACGTCGGTGTTCAGCAGGCTCATATAGCCTTCGCGCCCACCCCAGAATACATATCCCGTACCGCCGAGCGCAATGGTGGCATCGATGGCATTTTTAACCTGCACCGATACGTTGGTAACCACATTGAAGTCGGGGTTGGTGGAGGCTCCGTTCATATAACGGGGATGGCTGAATACGTTGGCAGTACCCCAGAGCAGTTTCACGCCCGAAGCGGCCTGTCTCTCTTTGGCCAGCTCAACCATTTTCGCGAGCCGTTTTTCGACGTCGAACACCGAGCCTTCGCCGCCTGCAACATCCAAATCGTGGAAGCAGTAGAAGGGGATTCCGATTTTGGTCATGAATTCGAAAGCAGCATCCATACGTGCCACGTTGGCATCCATAATATCTTTGGGTTCATCCCAGGCGAATGCCTTTGTGCCGGGGCCAAAGGGGTCGCCTCCGGTTCCGCAAAGGGTGTGCCAGTAGGCCATGGCAAAACGCAGGTGCTCTTTCATGGTTTTTCCGGCAACTACTTTGTTGGCGTCGTACCACCTGAAAGCCAGGGGGTTTTTACTCTGTGGCCCTTCGAACTGAATCTGGCCGATTCCTTTAAAATACTCTTTGTTTCCGATTAATGCGCTCATGATGTAAAGTTTTAATAGTGATTAATATGTTTTCTTGTTGAAGGTTACAATTGAATGCCGCCCGGTTTTTGTTGAACACCTTACGGTTTCTGTCAGACAAACTTGGCAAGCAGCGATTTCCAGTTGTGATAGGCCGAGTCGTATTCCGCTTTCTTGATGAGGTCGGGTTCGACTGTCTCCATTTTTTTCAGGTTGCCGAATGCCTCCGCAAAGGAGGAGTAATATCCGGCACCCAGTGCGGCACCCCGTGCAGCGCCAATGGAGCCATCGGTATTGTACAACTCGATGGTGGCACCGGTAACGCCGGCCAGTGTGTCGCGGAACACAGGGCTCAGAAACATGTTGGCGTGCCCGGCACGAATTACACCGGGGTGAATCCCCATGTTTTTCATAATCTCCATGCCGTAGTGGAAAGCAAAGGCAATGCCCTCCTGCGAGGCGCGGAAGAGGTGGGCGTGCGAGTGGGAATTGAAACTCAGTCCGCTGATTTGTGAGCCGATATTTTTGTTTTGCAATATGCGTTCGGCGCCATTCCCGAAGGGCAGGATGGTTAATCCTGCCGATCCGATGGGCACTGCGGCTGCCAAAGCGTTCATCTGCGGGTAGCTGAATGCCTTGTTGCCTACCTGCTTGTTCATCCAGGAGTTGAGGATGCCGGTTCCATTGATGCAGAGAAGTACCCCCAGCCGATTCTGCTCGCGGGTATGGTTTACATGGGCAAAGGTGTTGACCCTGGAGTAGGGATCATATTTTGCCTCTTCGCTAACACCGTACACCACACCCGAAGTCCCTGCCGTGGTGGCAATTTCGCCGGGGTTTAGTACATTCAGTGAAAGGGCATTGTTGGGTTGATCGCCTGCGCGGTAGGTGACTTTGGTTCCGGCGGCCAGACCCAGTTCAGCAGCGGCAGCAGCCGTAATCCGGCCCTGGTCGGAGAAGACGGGTACGATTTCGGGAATCATACTCTCTTGAAAACCATAGTGCTCGAGCACCATTTTAGATAATGCGTTCTTTTGAAAATCCCAGAAAATACCCTCCGACAAGCCTGTGATGGTGGTTGCGGCACGGCCGGTTAGGCGCAGGGCAATGTAGTCGCCGGGGAGCATGAGTTGATAGACGTCATCGAAAAGTTTGGGCTCGTTCTCTTTAACCCAGCGCAGTTTCGATGCGGTGAAGTTGCCGGGTGAGTTGAGCAGGTTCTCCAGACACCGTTGACCTCCCAAATCGGTGAAGGCGCGGTTGCCGATTTCGGCCGCGCGGCTGTCGCACCAGATGATGGCGTTTCGCAGTACTTTTTGCTCTTTGTTAATCAACACCAGGCCGTGCATTTGATAGGAGATACCTATGCCGCCAATCGATGTGGGATCCACTTTCGATTGTGCCATCACCGATTGGGTGGCCAGTTTCAGGTTTTCCCACCAGAGGTCGGGATGCTGTTCGGCCCAGCCGGCGCGGGGTGCGGTGATTTCCATCTCCTGTTTTGGAAAGAAGTCGGAGGCAATGCACTGGCCGGTTTCGCCGTTAATCAGCGAAGCTTTTACCGAAGAGCTCCCAATGTCGTAACCCAAAAAATTCATCTGTTGTTGGTTTTGGTTAGTGATTGTTTAAAAAGATTTTCTGTCGATTAATCGGGTGGCCACCACATATTGCAAAGGACCCGGATTTAGAACGTATTCGGCGGCTTTTTTGCCCATCTGAATAAAATCGGTAGAGATCACCGTAATCCCCTCTTTCACGTAGCGCTTCATGGGGGTATCGTTGTATGAGATAATGCCGAAATCTTTACCCACCTCCAGACCTTTGGCCGAAGCCTGGTCGAGCAGCATAGCCAGTGTACGGTCGCTAACCAGCAGGAAGAGGTCGCCCGGTTGGATGGAGATTTGCTTAGGATCCAAGACCAACTCTCCCTGTACCGACTCTTTTCGGATAAATTTCAGAAAATTGTCGATTGATTCTCTGGGATGGTAGGTTGTTTTTTCGGGATAGAGATAGACAAGGCGTTTGTAACTTTTTATCCTTTCCACGTATTGATCCAGAATGCGGTATAACGCCGTTCCGAAATTCTGGCACACGTACGAATGGTGTTTGCCCGCATGTATGGTCCAGTCAATAATCAGTAGTTTTTCGGGAGGAATCTTGTTGATGATTCGTTCCATTTCGGGGTGATCGAAATTCATCACGATGTAGTGGCTGTACTTTCCCAGGCTCTCGTTCAGAATATGTTCTAATACCTCAATGTTGTAATGGTGAAAATGGAGGTCGACCGATATGTTCTCAGGCAGGTTTGAGCGGAAACCCTCGTAGAGCACCTCTTTGTATGCCTTAAAGGTGTCGAGAAAAAGGAGTACCCGATTTCGGTTCCGGGTTACAAAGTACCCCCGGTTGGGCACCGATTCAATCATGCCTCGGCTTTTCAGTTCGGAGTAAGCTTTAAACACCGTATCGCGCGACACAGAAGCGTTTCTCACTAAGTCGTTTACCGACGGCAAAAGGTCGCCTTCGGATAGGGTGTTTTCGTTGATGGAATTTGCAATAGAATCGACCAACTGAATGTACTTCAGCGCATTGGATTTTGGATTAATCTCAAATTGAAATGGCATACTGTTCTGGTCTGTTCTGCTGTAAATATACATGCGCTTTTTTGAATCGACAAAATTTTTGTCGGTTTTTTTAGACGATGCTCGGAATCAACAGTTAGCTCTTCTTCGTTTTTTCCCAGGCACCGGTAATCTCACCGAAAAAGAGGTGGTGGAAGTCGTTTCCGGGGTAGAAGGTTTTTGAGAGTTCGGCGAGTGCAAAGCCTTCCGGGTCGATTTTGCCGGTATAGCATTTTTTGCATTCAAGAATGAGTCGGGCTTCCCGAAAACTCACGGCGCCTGAGGGTAGTGCAAAGGGGGTCAATCCGGGAGCCTTCATTTTGTCGATATCGCGTCCCGAATAGCGGCCACAGTAGTTCAGAACTTTACGGTTGGCCTCTTCGAAAAAGGTGAGTGAGAAGCTCTCGTATTGTTGGAGAAAGGGGAGGGTGTGGCGTTGGGGGCGAACCATGCAGATGGCCATGGGTTTTTGCCACAGGAAGCCCAGGAATCCCCAACTGGCAGTCATCTGGTTATATGCTTGGAGCCGCCCTCCGGTTATCAGCATCCAATCTTTTCCAAGCAGCTTGATGCTGTTTTCGTTAAGATCCATAGGATCAACGGGCTGGAAGTGTGTAGTCATAAGGGTGGTTTTCTATGGGTTTGTATTAGCAGGCCGGGCCGTTGCATGGGCAACTGTCAGGCCCCGATTTCAGGGGTTCAAAAAAATTTCAAGGATTCGACAGGAGTTGGTCGGCAGCAAGCACCAAGAACATATAGTTGCTCGATCCGCCGCCCATTACATATTCCATCTGTTGCCAAAGAAAGGGGAAATCGAGCAGTTCGGCAAAATCGGGTCGGATCAGGGCGGTTCCCGATGCCACCCCTCCCGGAATATACGACCAGTCGGCCCGGTTCACTCCATAGGCTACTGTGGCCGAACGGGAGCCAACCCCCGAGGCAAACGATGCGGTATTCTCGCCGGGATGTACCCCCAGAATGAAGCTGAGCGCGTTGTAGAGAATCTCCTTTGGGAAATATTCTGGAAAGGCCTTTACGAGGAAGTAGTGTTTCATGCCAAAACGTTGGATGTCCCATCCGGCTCCCCAGATGGAGGGTCTATAGGGTACGCCGTAGGGTGTTTCGGCTGCCTGCGAGTTAATGCTCCCGGCCAGCCCTGCTACGGCACTGCGTAGTCGAAGTATTGCTTCGGGGTCGGTATACAG
Organism: uncultured Bacteroidales bacterium; assembly: GCA_964349835.1. Lineage (GTDB taxonomy): Bacteria > Bacteroidota > Bacteroidia > Bacteroidales > UBA4181 > JAQVSH01. The sequence continues at coordinate 7,613 of CAYGID010000075.1, forward strand.
GGGCATAACGCGACCTATCATCCAACCGTAGTTGTTGAATTTGTTAATCAGGGTGATAAAGTTGTTTTGCAGATATTCCCGGTATTCGGATTTTTGGGTGGTAAGAAGTAGTTCGATGGCGGCTCCCGTTTTATCGACCGGGCGTTGTGCCTGGTTGCCTGAGGCCTGTGGTTCGGGCTGGTGATAGATCTCCTCGGCAATGGCGAGTGCCCGCATGGCCAGGGTGTCGTTATACCCCTTCAGTACGCGCGAGGTGGCTGCAAGTTGCTGGGCCACCGTTAGTTCTCGGCTTCGGTTCTGTTCGGTGAATACCATCCGGTCGTCGTAGGGATTGGGCAGGGTAACAGATTCGTAAAAATCGGCCGGGCGTGTGCCTCTCACTACCCCATCGGTCATGGCCGAGGCGTCGCCCAGTAGCACATACTGCCTTACAGTGGGCACAATAATGCCGCGGTATAACCGACCCAGTTGGTTATATCCCGCTACAATCGAGAGCACACCATGCTCAATCTGCTGCAGAATATCGGGTTTTCCGTCGGGTTGGTGTATCTCCACCTGCCGGGTGGCCTGGTCTATGGAGGTGTTGTCGTAGTTAACACCGAATGCCTCATGCGCAAGCGATAGTATATAACACTCCTCTGCCTGCGACTCCACCCGGATATCATAGTCGCCGGCATCGTGCCACCCGCCGATGTTCAGTCCCGGAACGTGGTCGCCTGGCTTAAATGAGGTTAGCGTTGAGCCACCCTGCACATATCCGTCGATATGGTTGTAGTTCAGGGGGGCCATCAGGGCGTCGTCCATGTGGCAGTAGTCGTGCCATACCCGGTATTTTTCGCTCACACGCATATGGCACATCTGCACGGGAAGAAAATATTCGAGAACGGGCTGCCAAACCTCTCTTTTGTAGATGTTGGCACCAATCTTGAAGGGCTGGCTACGCTGTTTTGCGTATTGTATAAAGTACATTCCCTCCTGTTTTACATCCGAGAAATCGAATTGCAGATTGTCGTAACGTAAAAAGCGACCCCATTCGGTACCTCGGGCCAATCGTACACGCATGTGATTTCCATTGGCCTCAATACGGTAGAGGCTGATGGAGTCTCTTGTTTTGTCGTTTTTGTCGAGTTCTATCACAGCCACCTTATTCTGCCTGGGATGGTATCCCACCTGCGACACATGAATCACCGGATCGGCTCTCCATCCGGCAATCGTATTGGGTGTGATCAGCCACTCAATGGCCTTTTCGGTTTGGCCTGCGGCAACGGTTTGCCTAACCACAAACCAGCCGTTGTTATGCTGGATTCGGCCATCGAGCAGTTGGAGTGTGCCGTTCTCCGACCGGATGGCAAGGCGCTGCAGATTCTCCTCGGGAACCACAACCAACTCTCTCCCGGTGGCCAAAGGAACTGCCTGTGCAACCCGGTTAACGTCGAGTATCGAAGGGCCATTGGCTTGCCGGGGAAAAATTCCCCATTTTCCGTCCATCTGCCACGATCTTCCAAAGAGCCATCCGGGGAAGAGCTCCATGTTGAAGCCGATCTGGCCGGCAAAAGCTTCAGGAATGGGTCTGTCGAGGTCGACCCGAATGTAGACGGCGTTGCCTCTGGGCTCAACCTGTACCTTATAATTGAGTTCGAGGTCGGGGTAGCGGAGGGGGTTGAAGCCCCGCATATTCTGGGCCGGGTCGGGATAGGACATCTCGATTGAGATGGCCCCCTTTTCGCGGTCGACAGTTCGCTTACCCGGCTTGGGCAGGGGCTGCCACTGCCCCGGGGTGGCCTCCAGACGCAAATCGCCGTTGGTGGCTATTCTCCGTCCGTGTTGAATAATGCCCACTCCCCCTTGGTGCCCTTCGGGATAGATATCCTGAAATACCATCACGTTGGCTGCTCCGTTCTCGAAATAGCCCTGATCGTTCAGCAAAAATCCCTTGGGGAGAGCAATCGCACGGTCGATGCCAGTCGGCCCGTTGGCCGTCTGATCTGATGCGGTTTTGGACAGATTCGCGGACTGCGCCTTGGGGGCCACCTTGACAAATCGTTCGTAGACTTCGAATCCCATCCGGCTGTTGTGGTAGGGGCATCGCCAGGCAGAGCCCTTTTGGGCCGAGGCTGCCGGATTTCCGGTGGCCGACACACTGCTAAACCATTCGCCGTAGGTGCGGTCAATCATTTGGGTTTTGATGAACTGCCAGGTGTTGGAGGCTTGCTCCAAAAAGAAGGGGTCGCCCGATAGTTCCCAGGCATTCAGAAACCCGACAACGGCTTCGGCCTGTGGCCACCAAGAGCGTTCACTGTTGAGTTTTTCGCCCTTTTTCTCGTACATCATGCCTCCCTTGGGATGCAAGCCTTCGGTAGCCTGCACCCGGGCAATGGCTACTGCCACCTTCGCCGTCTCTTTTAGTAGCTTATTGTGATTCAGCACCTTGGCGGCTTCATAGAGTAGCCACGACATCTCGATATCGTGTCCGTACGAGTCGATTTTCCCGATACTCTTCCAGTCGCGGGTAAAAAAGAGATTTTGGTGTCCTCTTTTATGGTCTATGATTTGGTTGAGGAACAACTCAATGAGCGCTTGGGTCTGTTTTTGCAGCCGGGGGTCGGGCCACACCCGGTACAGATTGGTGTACGCTTCAAGCACATGCAGGTGCGTATTCATGCTTTTCGTATGGGTTCCATCGCCGTCGTAACCGTACTGTTTTGGAGTTGTCCATTGGCGGGTGGCCGATTCAATGTATCCCCCTTGGGTTTTGTCGTACAAATGCTCTTCCAGGGTGTTGAAGAGTTCTATGGCTTTTTGGAGGCTCTCCGGATTCTTTGTGGCCCGGTAGTGTTCCGACAGCCCGTAGATGCCAAAAGCTATAGCATAGGCCTGCTTTACCGAATCGGTCAGGAAGCCGCCATCGGATACATACCAATAGACACCTCCATACTCTTTGTCGAAAAAGTGATCGATAAAATAGCGCTGGGCACGGTTGGCCAGTTCCAGAGCCTTGGGATCGGCAAAGAGTCGGTATTCGGCCGAAAAGGTCCATAAAATCCTGGCATTCAATACCCCTCCCTTTGGAGCACGGGGTATGGGCACCCCATCGTACTGCAGTTGCCCGTAGAATCCCCCCATCGGATTCACCGAATGGGTCTTCCAGAAGGGGAGGATGTTCTCGCGGAGATCGGCCGTTATTTCGCGACTCAAGGTGTCGATAAGACCGGATGGTTTCTGCTCTTGGGCAAGCGCTGTTGCAAAATGCATTGCTGTCAGGATACAGCAGAGAAGCAGGTGTAGAGTCCGTTTCATGTGTAGGTGCTGGTATGAAAGGGTAATATGATGTTTAGACCGCTGTTGAACAAAGCTACTCTTTTCGTTTTCTTTTTCCGTACCTTTGGCGCGGAAATAAAGATATTATGGCGCAGTTCAGTACTTCCCACACCAAAGTGATTGCTACAATCGGGCCGGCCACCGCTTCGTACGAGATGCTCGAATCGCTTATGAAGGCTGGCGTGAATGTGTTCAGACTCAATTTTTCGCACGGAACGCACAATGATCATCGGGAGGTGATAGAACGGATTATCGAGTTGAATCACACCTACGATGCGCATATTAGTATGCTGGCCGATTTGCAGGGTCCCAAACTCCGGATAGGCGAGGTGGAGAACAATGCTGTTATGTTGCGCGACGGAGCCGAGTTGCTCTTCACGCGCACGCCCTGCCTGGGCACGGCATCGAAGGTGTACATGAGTTACGAGAATTTTGCCGCCGATGTGCAGCCCGGGGAGTTTGTGCTGGTCGACGACGGAAAGCTCAAGCTGGAGGTTCTCGAAACCAATGGTACCGATCTGGTGCGTACACAGGTAGTGCACGGGGGAATTCTTTCGTCGCGAAAGGGGGTGAATCTGCCCGACACAAAAGTTTCACTGCCCAGCCTTACCCCAAAAGATATTGAGGATGTGCTTTTTGCGCTCGAATATAATATCGACTGGATAGCCTTGTCGTTTGTGCGTTCGGCTCGCGATATTGAGCCTTTGCGCGAGATTCTTCGCCGCGAAAAGAAGATTGCACGCATCGTGGCTAAAATTGAGAAGCCAGAGGCGTTGCTATGCCTCGACGATATTATCGATGCTTCGAACGGGGTGATGGTTGCGCGTGGCGATATGGGGGTTGAGGTGCCCTTTTATCAGGTGCCTGCCATACAGAAAGAGATTGTTGCGAAGTGCCTTCTGAAAGCGAAGCCGGTGATTATTGCCACGCAGATGCTCGAAAGCATGATTA
>CAYGID010000076.1:0-11834 GCA_964349835.1 uncultured Bacteroidales bacterium
TTCAATTTCATCACGTCTGGATCGCCCGGATCCATACCCAGTGCGATGGCCGGGAAAGAGTCGGTGAGCAGGTTAATCCATAGCAGTTGGGTGGCAATCAGGGGCGATTCCCATCCAATGAGCAGGGTCAGAAACATGGCCACAATTTCGCCCAGATTACAGGTAAGCAGAAAGATAACCGATTTCTTTATGTTGCTGTAGATGTTACGGCCCTGTTCGATGGCCTTCACGATGGTGGCAAAGTTGTCGTCGGTGAGAATCATGTCGGCCGCCCCTTTGGCCACGTCGGTGCCCGCGATGCCCATAGCTACTCCGATATCAGCCGCATGTAGCGAAGGGGCATCGTTCACTCCGTCGCCGGTCATCGACACGATGTTGCCATGCGATTTGAATGCATGCACAATTTTCACCTTGTGCGATGGCGATACACGAGCAAATACCCGGTAATGTAAAATTTTCTCGCGCAGTGCCTCGTCGCTCAATTCATCGATTTCGGCACCCGTAATAGCCTGATTCAATTGTTGGGCAATGCCCAGTTCACGGGCAATAGCCAGTGCTGTGTTTTTGTGGTCGCCCGTAATCATAATGGTGGTAATGCCTGCCCTCTTGGCCAGTTTTACCGACTCTTTCACCTCTGCGCGAGGCGGGTCAATCATGCCAACAAAACCGATGAGAATCAGATCTCTCTCCATTTCTGAGGCCTCAATGATACCTGCGGTGGATTTGTAGGCAATACCAAGGGTTCGGAGCGCTTGGTTCGACATGGCCTCGGTTGCCTCGTTGAATTGTTGGCGATGGCTGTTGGTTAGGGGTATTACGCTGCCGTTTTCGAGAACATGTGTCGACAGGGCGAGCAGGTTGTCGATGGCTCCTTTGGTATAGACCGTGTGACTCCCGTTTTCTATAATTAAGGTCGACATCAGTTTTCGGTCGGAATCGAATGCGAATTCTCCCATCCTCCTGCAGTCGCGCGCTAACGCTCCGCGGTCAAGCCCAAGATCATCACCCAGTACCAGAAGGGCTATTTCGGTGGGGTCGCCTGTTCCCTTTCCATTTTCGAAGGTGGCATCGGAGCAGAGAATCATGCCCTTAGCCAGAAGCGTTGCAGTGGAATCCTGAACAGGATCCTGTCCTTTTTGAACGGCCACCTCTCCCAAGAGCGAGTAGTATTTGGTAACCGTCATTTTGTTTTGGGTGAGGGTTCCCGTTTTGTCGGAGCAGATAATGTTTACCGAACCCAGGGTTTCGACTGCCGGGAGACGCTTGATGATAGCATGTTGACGCGACATAACGGTAACCCCGATCGAGAGGACAACTGCCACGATGGCGGCTAGCCCCTCGGGAATGGCGGCTACTGCCAGCGAAACCGATGTCAGGAACATTTCCGAAATGTTTCGGCCCTGGAGCAACGAGACCACAAACATGAAGAGACAGACCCCAATGGCCATCTTTCCAAGCGTTTTGCCCAGTTCATCGAGCCGGATCTCTAAAGGCGTTTTCGAATCCTCCTCATCGTCGAGCATAGAGGCTATCTTGCCCACTTCCGTCTGCATTCCGGTTGCCACTGCAACTCCAACGCCCCTGCCATAGGTTACCAGAGTCGACATAAAGGCCGAATTGGTGCGATCGCCTAAGGGGGTGTTCGGTTCACTGTGCACAAGACTCGCCTTTTTTTCGGATGCCACCGATTCGCCGGTAAGAGCCGACTCTTCGATTTGAAGGTTGGCGCTCTCCACTAGTCTCAGGTCGGCTGCTACAAAGCGTCCGGCATCCAAAATCAGAATATCGCCCGGAACCACCCGCTCCGACTCCATCTCTTTTACTACGCCATCGCGCCGAACCAACACTTTGGGCGACGACATCTTCTGCAACGCTTCGATGGCCTTGCCGGCTTTCACCTCCTGGATTACCCCCAGAAGGGCATTTACGATGATTACCATCAGAATGATAATCGAATCGATATACTCGCCCATGAAGAGGGTAATAAGCACGGCCACAAACAGCACGTAGATGAGCCAGTCGCGGAGTTGAGCAATAAAGAGTTGGATAAAATTTTTCTTTTTCTTTCCCTTAAGTTTATTGGGTCCATAGCTTTCGAGCCGGGTTATGGCTTCCGCTTCGGAAAGGCCTTTGGCGCTGTCGGTTTGAAGCTTTTGGAGTGTCTCCTCCGGCGAAAGGGCATGCCAAAGTGTTTGGGATTCGAGGGTCATATAATCGATTTTTTTTCGGTTCAGCGGCAAATATACGTAAGAAAGGGCCTTCCCTAAGCCGAATTGCACCGGGAACGGTGGGTTATTCGGGAGCAGTGTGCAGGAGATAGTGGCCGGCCTCCAGGCGGTAACGGGTATATTCCCCTTCTTTGCCTGCAGGCTGAGGATTCCCTTGTGTAGTGGTGAGAACCTCTCCTGGCTTGATTGGCAGGCATAGCATTGCCTCGCAATTGGGCGGCACGGTAATCTCCATCATACAAAACTCTTCCCGGCGATTCCAAGCCGTCGAAATGGCTCCGGCAGGGCCGTTGTATGTAGCTCTGGCCCAAGTAATCGCGGTGTGATCGGGGTGCGGAATCGTTACGATAAAGTGTCGAAAACCGGGGGCTTCAGGATCTCTGCGGATGCCTGCAATGCCGTCGACATACCAGGCTCCCGGGTAAAGATAGGAGCTGTGTAGCAGGGAGTGGCCCGGCAGATCCTTCTCCCACATCTCCCAGATGGTTGTGGCTCCGTTGGCTCGCATATGGCCCCAACTTGGGTAATCTTTCTGCGAAGTCATACTGTAGATCAGATCGTTTCGTCCCTTTTCGCGCAGCAGTTTAAAGAGAATGGCTCCACCGGTGATGCCTACGTTGATATGGCCTTTCCGAACCACTAAAATCTCTTTTTCGAGTCGTTTCCAAATAGCTTCTCGCAGCGATTCGGGGGGCACATCGGCCAGAAGTGCCGCTGCCAGGTTTCCCATCGATTTGTCGGCATAGCTGAAATCATCGGCGTTGTAGTAGGTTTCGTGAATGGCCTTGCTCGACAAATCGGCCTGTTTCTCCCACTGTTCGGCCTCTTGCAGCCGTCCCAACACTCTGGCAATTTTTGCGGCAGTGCGAAGGTTAAATACGCGGTAACAGTTATTAAAACATACGTTTTGAGGGGTGTCGTTGTTCATCCCTTCGGCGGTTGCATTGGGCCAGAGCCAATCGCCCAGAAAATCCCATTTGCCACCGAAGCGTTGTAGCATATTGTTGCGGGTGTGTGTGTCGAGGAAGGCCAGCCACTCCTTGATCATGGCAAAATTCTTCTCCAAAATTCGGGTGTCGCCTTCGTGTTGGTAGAGTAACCAAGGAAGGGTTACCACAATGCCTCCCCAGGCAGGTCCGCCTCCTCCGGTATTGGTGGGGGCAGTATGCGGCAGAACGCCGCCGCCAACTCTTTTCCCGTTCATCGATTCCCAACCTTGCACATCGCGCCAGTCTTCCATCCATTTGGTATAGAAGGCACCCAGTTTGTAGTTGAACAACCCGGTTTCGGAGGTGGCATGTGCATCGCCCCCGTAACCCAGTCGTTCGCGTTGAGGACAATCTACGATATAGCCGCCAATCGAGAGGTTTTCGAAGGTCCACCGTACCCGGTCGTAGATCCAGTTTTGCAAGGTGTCGGAGCAGACAAAAGTGGTGGCCGAAGGGAAGGCTGTACGGACGTGCATACCGGTGATGTCGGAGAGCTTGGGTTTCTCTTTAGCCCCTTTGATGGTGATCCATCGGGCTGAGCTGTAATTAAAGCGGTTTCGGAAGGTGCCGCTGCCCGAGGGTCCAACGATATAGGCGCTGTGGTTTCGGAAGGTCATCTCCTCCTGTTCTCTTTCAGAAAAGAGGAATTCAACCTTGCTGCCGGGTTCTCCTTTCACCGAGATTTCAGTGAACCCGGCAAAATTGACACCCATGTCGACTCGCCAGTTTCCTTTGCTGTCGGCTTCGATCGATATAGGATGAAAGGTCTTAAAAATCTGGTTTCCCTCGGTGGTTTGGGCCGAAAGAGGCAGCCCGGGGTTGTATTCGGTAGCTGTTCTCCATTTGCTGTCGTTGAAGGAGGGGAGGTTCCAATCAGGCACCTCGAGGTTGGCATCCCACACTTCGCCTCCCATATTTCCAAAGTCCCATTTGCCCAGTAATTTATTGGGGCTGTTGTGCACTTTCCAGCTGCTGTCGGTAACAATCCGCATATACGGTTTCTCGTTATACTCAGGGTCGGCGTTGCGGTAAAGGTCGGCCTGTGCAATCACCATCGGGGTACGGGGCCGATTTTCGACCGTGTAGGGAGGAAAGATAGACCATGAAGTGCCCAGCCAGAGGGCAATGGTATTGGTGCCCTTACGAAGGGCTTTCGACAGGTCGTAGGCTATGTAGCGGGCCCGTGTAGTGTGATCAGAGACATTCGGCGCCAGTACCTCTTCGCCTATTTTTTGCCCATTTACATAGAGTTCGTGATAACCTATCGAGGCCACCAGGAGGGTGGCTCTCCCCGGAACTCGTTCTAATGTAATATTTTTGCGGAGCCAGGGATCATAAAGGTTACACTCGGGTTGCGAGGGGTCGTACACTTCGTGGCTTCCAATCCACTTAGCACTCCAATCCGAACGATCCATCAGGCCGGTGGTGAATTGCGAAGGGGCGCTCCAGGAGGAGGTGCGGCCCCGTTCGTCGCGCACCTGTACGCTCCAGTAAAAGGATCGGTCGGAGATTAGTTTTTCCCCCTTGAATTCAATGAGTTGCATCTGGTTCGATTCTACCCATCCGGAGTTCCATACATTGCCCTCTTTTTTGTCGAGGGCCTTTTTGCTGTTGGCCACAATAATCCGGTATGCAGTCTGCCTTTGGCCGTAGGCAGCCGGTTTGGTGGGCGTAAGCGTCCACGAAAATCGGGGCCGGGGTTCATCTAAACCGGTGGGGGCATTTCGGTATTCGCAAAGCAGGTTTTGTACTTCGATACTACATTTTGTACCGGCAACCAGCGTTTGGCTGAATAGGGCAACAAGAGCCAGAAAGAGTGTCTTAATCATATCGGTGAGCGTTTACATAGGGTTTTCTGAGGGATTTCCAGAGTTTTTTCACAACGGCTTCGGCCTATGAGTAAAGAAAGCGAAAATTTCCGAAACACAGTTAGCGCTGTTCGTCGGTATTTGTAAATTGCGCTTCCAAATTATCAGACTCGACAATGATCAGCCACAGTTACTCCTTTCGGGTGATGTATCCCGAAACCGACCAGATGGGTACGGTGCATCACGCCAACTATGTGAAATATTTTGAAACGGCCCGCTGGGAACTTTTTCGAAGTATAGGTATCTCTTATTATTCGGTTGAGGAGGCAGGTTATATGCTTCCGGTTACCCGTATGCAGTTCCATTTTTTAAAGACTACCCATTACGATGCATTGCTTACCGTAAAGACAACACTTCGTGCCTTGAAGGGGGTGAGAATATGGTTTGACTATGAGCTTTTTAACGAAGCGGGTGAGCTGATTAACACGGCCGAAACCGAATTGGCCTTTGTGAGAAAAACCGATTGGAAACCCTGTGCCCCTCCGCCGTTTGTGCTGGAGGCTATTGCGAAACATGCTAAATCATAAGCCTTGGTGAACGGGTGCTATAAGCCGGTATAATATGAGAGAGGCCCGGCGATTATGCCGGGCCTCTCAGTTGGTGTGCCTCTTGTTTAGGGGCTTGCGTTAAATGTCATCGGATAGAGTACTCAACCGAAACCACCACCCGTACATTTTTGTAGAGATCGGAACCGCTCGATGAACCGTATCCACCCGATTGCTCGGCCAGAAAGTTGTCGCGGTCGACAATTGAGAAGAGCCCCTGACTTGCTTTGCGGAGACCGCCGAGCTTTGTGCCGCTTTGCGCAGTAAACTGTTCGGCAGCGGTTCTGGCGTTGCGGGTGGCCTCGGCCAACATGTCGGGTTTAATCGCGTTCAGACCGCTAAAGATAAACTTAAGCCCGCTCGAACCATAGTCGGAGGAGGAGAGTACCACTCCTGCACTCAAAAGGTCGTCGGTCATCCTACTCACACGTTGAAGGTTGTCGACATTAGTGGTTCTTACCTGGATGGTTTTTTCGATAATGTATCGGAATCCGTCGCCCAGAGTAGGGGAGCCGTACTCCTGAGCTTTTTTGTCGCGAACTACCAGCTCTTTCTGAATGATTTCGTCGGCTTGTACTCCGTTTGCCATCAGGAATCGTACCACCTTGTCGCGGGCAGTTTCAATGTCGTGGCTTCCCTGGATCAGATCGTTACTTCCTATTCCGGTTTTCAACGACCAAACTGCCAGGTCGGCCTTTACCTCCCTTTCGGCAAATCCCTTTACAGCAATGTAACGATCCTCTTTTCGAAAACGCTCCATAGAACGTCCAATCAGGTAACCGCTCAGGCCAAGGCCCACAATCACTGCAAAGGCAAGAATGTAAAGCTTTCTGTTGTCCATTCCTGTTGGTTTATTCGGTGCGTTTCTTCATCTCTTTGTCGAGCAGATACAAGGTGTGTTTGCTTTCGCCCACCAGAGCCAGCTTGTCGAGAATCTCCTGAACATTTGCCTCTTCCTCAACCTGTTCGTCGATGAACCACTGCAGCATGCTCGAGGTAGCATAATCCTTTTCGCTGTTGGCTACTTCGTAACAGTTGTAAATCATGGCGGTCACCTTACATTCATGCTCGTAGGTGGCTTTTATCACCTCCGACACACTGTTCCATTGGGTAGGCACATTCGCAATGGTGTCAAGTTTTACCTCACCCCCCCTGCTGAATACATAGTCGTAAATTTTTAAGGCATGTGCTTTCTCTTCTTCAAACTGCAGCCGCATCCAATGGGCAAACCCGTTCATAGCAACCGATTGGAAGTAGGCCGACATGGAGAGATACATGTATGCCGACCAAAACTCGGCGTTAATCTGTTTATTAAGAACATCTTCTACCTTTTTGCTTAGTTTCATAATTGTAGTTTTAGTTTGTTGATAATGTAGTTGTTATATTTATTCTGGTTCATGCAATGCTGAATATGTAAAACAATTCCCAAAAGAAAAGGTTCTCTCAAAGATCGGTAAAATGTTTGGTTTTCTTTTTTTACATTTGAGGAGGGGCGATTAATGGCCCATTTTCAACCCCCGAAATGGTTATACTATGAAGTTTGGATCTTTTGCCGTGGCAAGCAGAAAGCACATATTGACTTATTTGTCAATACTCTTCGTTCTTCTCCTTGTTCTAACTTCAATCTATTATTTCAGCGAGAGAGCCATTATCCGATCGTTGAAGGAGCGTGATCTTAAGGCCGTGGCCGAATTATCGGAGTCGCAACTCTCCCTTTGGTATTTCGATCAGATGTTCGACGTACGACTGATTGCCCGAAGCAATATGCTTTCGAACCTTGTTTCCGACCTCCATCAAGGGGGCGAAGTGGGCACTGATACCTCACTGTTTCAGTTTCTGCAACAGATTGGCATAGAACATGATTTTCAAATTATTTCGCTCTTCTCAACAGAAGGCGATTTGATGATGTCGGCCATCCTGAACGGCGCTTCGTCCGACCTTGCCAATCGCACGTTGCTAAAAGAGGCCGTTTCGAGTGGCAATACCATCTGTTCCGATTTTTATTACTCGCAGGCTGATCAACGAAACTATATCGATTTTGTATCGCCTGTTTTCGACCCTTCCGGGGCAATCATTGCCATTTTGTGTTTGAAGGTTGATTCCGATTCCTTCTTGCGATCGCTTCTTTCGCTTTGGCCCTTGTTGGAAGAGGATACTGAGAGTTATTTGCTTGTACGCCCTTTCCAAAGCAATCCGCTTCGCTATCAACCTGTTGTTGCGTCTGCCTATGCATCGTCGGCTTGGATGGCTGTCTCGGAGTCGGATGAGATATCTCGCCTTGCCACAAGCGGTATAACGGGGCATCTCTATGGAACAGATTACAATGAGAATGAGTCGTTGGCCTATGTACAACCGATTAAGTCGACGCCTTGGGTTTTGGTGGTAACGATGGATATGAGGGAGCTGTTTTCCGACCTTCATTCGCGAATGCTCCATGTGGCAGTGATTGCCTCACTGATTTTTGTGCTTTGTTCTTTTGCTCTTCTTTTTGCTTATAAATATCGCCAAACCAGCGATTTGAAAACGCAGATTGATAATGAGCGTGAGTTGAGGCGTTATCAGGAGCAGTTCCACACTACCATGGAGGCGTTGGTCGAAGGGGTGGTTACCATAGATGGTTCAGGTAGAATCGGATATTTGAACAAGAGCGCATCAAAGATGACCGGTTGGTCGGTGCGTGATGCCGTGGGAAGGCTCTGGAGCGATGTGATTCGGATGAATCTGTGCGACCAGCGTTCTGGAGTGGATCCTTCTTCCCATTTAACCCGCTTGCCCTCGGGCGAGGAGAAAGTTTTTCAAGCTTTTCTGCTACCCCGCGAGGGTCAACCCTTCTGGGCTCTTGTATCCGTAACTTCGGGGTATTACCACAACAACGGGGTGTTGGGCAACCTGATCTCCATTGCCGATATTTCGGCATCGAAAATGTATGAATCGCAATTGATTGCGGCTAAAGAAAAAGCCGAGGCCAACGAAAAGTTGAAAACTGCCTTCTTGTCGAACATGAGTCATGAAATTCGGACACCTCTGAATTGCATTTTGGGATTTACTCAGATTTTAGGCTCCGGAGGTCTTTCGGACGAGGAGGTGCGCGAATACTCCGGATATATTGGCCAAAGCGGTAACCGACTATTGGCTATGCTGAGCAATATTATGGAGTTGTCGCGAATTGAATCGGGTGTAGAACCGGTATCGTTGTCGGAATTTTTGGTGAACGAGTTGTTAGAGCATATTTACCAGCAGTTTACTATTTCGGCACAAAAGAAACAGTTGCTGCTTCATCTCGATTTGCCTCCCCATTCAAACCACCTGATACTTCGGTCGGATGTTGTCCGACTCGACAGAATTCTTTCGAATTTGGTGGGTAATGCCATAAAATATACCAAGGTAGGGTCTGTTACCTTGGGATATAAGCTAAGCAATGATAAATTAGAGTTTTATGTGCAAGATACAGGCATTGGTATTTCTAAGGAAGAGGGGAATCGCATTTTTGAGCGTTTTTTTCAGTCTGAAGCCTCCATGTCGAGTGAGTATGACGGTGTTGGGTTAGGTCTTGCGCTTTGCAAAGAGTTAGCCTCATCTCTTGGTGGACAGTTGCACTTTATCTCAGAACGGGGAAGAGGCAGTACATTTTTTCTCACGATTCATATCCCTGTATCGTAAAATCAGAAACTGTTTTATCTTTACGTAAATAATCAGTATGAAAATTCGATTTTCTCTTTTAGCACTCTTTCTCTTTTTGCATCATGTTCAGGCCGAGCCTGTGTTAAAAGAGATTCGCACCGCCTCCGACAGAGTGCTGGTGGCCTTTTTTACCAGTGATACCATCTGGGCCGATGAGGTGAATACGGCCGATGCGACCCTTTGGAAGCTGAATGGAAGGCCTGTTGAGGCCATCAGCAAATTTGTTACCGAGGCCGATTTGTGCAATCACCACATCTATCTCCAGATGCCCGGTCTGAAGATCGGGCAACGTTACCATTTAGAGACCCCGTATGGCGATACCCTTTTCGTGTTCGATGATAAACAGATGTTGTGCGAATCGATTAAGGTCAATCAGGTGGGATATAGCGCGCTGTCGAAGGTTAGATATGCTAATTTGGCCATTTGGCTGGGCGACGGTGGTGTAAGAACCATTAAGGGCACTCTGCCCGAGTATGAGGTTTTCGAACTCTCATCGGGTAAGGAGGTTTGCCGGGGTCGCCTTACCGAAACAGGCAGCGACAACTCTTCGGGCGATTATGTTTACCGTATTGATCTCTCGACTGTTCCTGAAGGAGGACCCTATCGGGTAAGGGTAATAGGGTACGGTTCTTCCTATCCGTTTGGGGTGGGCGCCAATTTTTCGAAACGTTTGGGGTATGTTAGCTTCAGGTCGTTGTATTATCAGCGATGTGGCATTCCCATTCAGGAACCCTTTGGATGGAACATTCGTAAAGAGGCTTGTCATACAACGATTTATAGAACCGACGCTCCGATTGGAGAGGCCAACCTTGTGGTTAAAGGCGATGAGCCCACATTTACGGCTTGGGGAGGTTATCACGATGCCGGTGATGCCGACAGGCGCACCTACCATATGGATGTAACGGCCACTCTTTTAACTACCTATGAGGCATTTCCACACCTTTTCACCGACAACCAGTTTCAGATTCCCGATATTTTCGACGAACAGTTCCGCATTCTCGGCCAAGGCAACGGGATTCCCGATGTGATTGATGAGGCCGAATGGGGTGCCATGTTCTGGCTATACATGCAGGATAGCACGGGTCAAATCCATTGGGGAACCGAAACCAAAGGATATTCGCCCTTTACTACTTACGATTTTGAAGATCATAAATTTGGCACCCAGGTAAAAGATCTCCGTTCGGCAAGTTTTGCTGCCGGCCTGTTCATGCATATGGCCCGAATGCTGAAGCCTTACAAACCCCAACGTTCCGAAGAGTTTCGCAAACATGCCGAGATGGCCTATGCCGCCGCAGGCTCCTCCATCCGACCGAGCCATCACCTCTATTATGCCGTGCAAAAGTATCTGCTTTCGGGTAACGAAGCCGATCATCAAAAGGTGCGAGAGCTGGCCGACGGAGCCGCGCGCTATGTTGAAACCTACAATGGCGCTCCCGAGAGTTTTGCTTCGACCGGTTGGCTGGCCTCCTTTTTCTATTCGTACATTGCCGACTCCACTCGCCCCAAAGACCCGGCTGTGACAGAGAAGTTCAAAGCTGCCCTAAAGGCCGCAGCCGATAAGCAGATCTCGATTCTTCAACAGCATGCCTATCCGGTAGGTACACCCACGAACCATCGCTGGTGGGGCAGCAATGTTGCGCAGGGGCAGTACGCCTATCCCTGTCTGCTCTACTGGGCTCTTACCGGCCAACAACCATATATCGATGCGGTAAGCCAATTAATGGATTATGCTCTGGGACTAAACCCTATTGGGAAGTGTTATATGACCGGCCTGGGTTTCAACCGGGTGCACAATCCCCACGACCGCGAATCGGCCTACACCAAGAAGATGGGATGGGGCCCCCGCGAAGGGATTTTAGTGTTTGGCCCCGGCGGTTCGGGCAATGGCACTTCAGTTCCTGCAGTTACCGGGCTACCCCGGGAACGTCGCTATATCGACAATCTGGCCTCCATTCAATGGAGTGAGTTTACTATCTATCAGAGTCTCTGCTTTCCATCGGTTCTTTACCCTGTGTTGGGAGGAGGGGGGAAATGGAATCCTTCGGTTGACCCCTATGAACAGTAGCGTTGATTAATAGGTATTGATATGATAATCAAAGATTTTCGTACGGCGCCCTTCTTTGTTGCGGCCGATGGGACTCTTCTGAGCGAATTGCTTCATCCCGAAAGAGAGCCCTTGCAACTGCAATGTAGTGTTGCATATGCCCGTCTCGAACCGGGTGCCACCTCCAAACCCCATCGTCTCTCCGCTACTGAACTCTATTTTATCGTAGAGGGTGAGGGGGTTATGCATCTCGACGGAGAGTCGGAACCGGTGGTAGCCGGTCAGCTGATCTATATCCCGCCAGGTTCGCTTCAGTCTATTTCGCAACGCGGAGATACCCCCTTGGGCTTTTTGTGTATTGTGGATCCAGCCTGGCGAGCGGAGGAGGAGGTAATGCTCTAATGATTGGGTGACGTAGAGGTTTGCCGTTTGGATGAACTGCCTCTGCGACATTGGAGAAGTTGGGCGGGGACCCATCG
>CAYGID010000077.1:0-11676 GCA_964349835.1 uncultured Bacteroidales bacterium
AGTGCTCTAGTGCTCTAGTGCTCTGGTGCTCTGGCGCTCTGGCGCGCAACTGGTTAATGGTGCGATTTGATGATTAGAGCATAGTAGCAGTGTAGCAGTGTAGCAGTGTAGCAGTGATGAGGGAGGTGTAACGGGGTTATGCCTTTTTCTATTTAGCGGTGCGAGAGGTAGAGATCGATAGCTGAGGCTACTTGTAGTCCGCCGGCAATTCCTCTTACCACCAGGTTGGCGCCGGTAGCCGCGTCGCCCACTGCGAATAGTTTGGGATTCGAAGTTTGCCCGTTGGGCTGAACCGCAAGATTACCCCGGTTATCGGTGACCAATCGCAAGGTTTGCACCAGCCCTTCATGGCGCACATGCACAAAACCCATAGCAAGCAAAACCAAATCGGCTTTGAGGAGTTCTCGCTCCGACCCCTCCTGCATCTGCATCCTGCCATCGCTCCCTTTATTCCACTCAACCGCCACAACCTCTACGCCGGTCACCCGGTTCTGTGCGTCGCCCACGAAGGCTTTCGAAGCCAGGCTCCAGCGCCGCTCACAACCCTCCTCATGCGAAGAGGAGCTCTTCAGTATCTGAGGCCAATAAGGCCAAGGTGTATCGGGATTCTCCCCCTCGGGGGGTTTGGGCATAATCTCAATCTGGGTTACAGAGGCTGCACCCTGTCGTACCGAGGTGCCCACACAATCCGACCCTGTATCGCCGCCGCCAATCACCAGCACATGCTTTCCTCTGGCAAAAATCTCCGGCTCCTCAATTGGTTCGCCCGATACCCGTTGGTTCTGCTGGTGCAAAAACCTAAGCGCAAAATGGATACCCTCCAGTTCACGACCCTCCAGAGGCAGGTCGCGGGGGGTCTCGGCCCCAAGCGCCAGACAGATGGCATCGAATCCCGAGAGTAGCTCTGAGGCGGGCAAAGAACTGCCCACCTCCGTTCCGTTAATAAACCGGATTCCCTCCGCTTCGAGCAACGCTATACGCCTGTCGATAACCGATTTATTTAGTTTAAAGTCGGGAATTCCGTAACGCAGAAGCCCACCTGGAAACCGGTTTTTCTCGAATACGGTGACCCGATAGCCCAACTGATTCAACTTCCAGGCTGCCGACAGACCTGCCGGCCCGGAACCCACAACGGCCACCTTCTCTTTTCGTCTCACTGCAGGAGGATTCGGAACGATATATCCTTCGGCAAACGCCTTCTCCACAATCGCCACCTCATTTTCGCGGATCGTAACCGGAATATGTTCCCTGTTTAAGACACAACTCTTCTCGCAAGGGGCCGGGCACACTCTCCCGGTAAATTCGGGAAAAGGGTTGGTGGCATGAAGCAGTTCGGAAGCCTCCTTCCACCGCCCTTTCCAGAGCAGATCCTGCCATTCGGGGATACGACTACCCACGGGGCAACCCCAATGGCAAAACGGAATCCCGCAATCCATACAACGAGAGGCCTGCAGCCGTCGATCATCGGTATTGAGAGTTTGCTCAACCTCTCCAAAATCGGCCACCCTTTCCAACAGAGGACGGTACCCGGCATCCTTCCGGGCTATAGTTAAAAATGCTTTCGGATTTCCCATAACAAACTATTAATCATTCATCATTCACTTCTGCCTAATTGGCTGTAACTGTCTCCTCGACATGATAAGTTTTGCGACCCAATCACTCGAGTATCGCACGCTAGCGCAGCACTAGAGCACTAGAGCACCAAAGCATTAATAGTCATACTCTACTTTCTCAATCTTCCGGCGGATAGCCTCGAGTTTCTCATCCTGCAACACCTTCTTATATTCAATAGGTATCACCTGAATAAAATGCTGAACCGACCTCTCCCAGTCAGCCAGAAGGGCTGCCGCCTTAGCACTCCCCGTCAAATCGAGGTGCTCGGTAAGGAGGCGCTGCAACTCCTGCCGGTCTTGCCTGTCGTCGACCAGCGACAACTCCACCATCTCCATATTGCAGAAATAGTCAAAGTGTCCGCTCTCATCGTACACGTATGCAATTCCACCGCTCATTCCGGCGGCAAAGTTCCGACCAACACCTCCCAAAATTACGGCACGTCCCCCGGTCATATACTCACAACCATGGTCGCCAACGCCCTCAACTACAGCAATTGCACCACTGTTTCGAACACAAAACCGTTCACCGGCCTGACCATTGATATAGACCCGGCCCGAGGTTGCCCCATAGAGCAGTGTATTCCCCACAATCACCTGCTCGCAGGGATCAAATTTGGCGCCCTGGGGAGGAACCACCACAATCTGTCCCCCCGAAAGTCCTTTGCCAAGGTAATCGTTGGCATCGCCCTCGAGGCGGAATGAAACGCCCTTTGCCAAAAAGGCGCCGAAACTCTGGCCGGCCGAACCCTTGAATGTGCAGTGAATGGTATTTTCGGGAAGACCCTTGTGTCCGAATTTTTTTGCAATATGACCCGAAAGCATGGCTCCCACAGCCCTGTCGACATTGCGTACCGGCCGCTCCAGATCGACCTTCCGACCCAGATATAAGGCGGGTCCGCAAGCGTCAATCAGCGATCGGTCTAACACATCAATAGGCAGGCGCGACGACTGCTTTACACAACGGATGGCATGCTGCCCTTCGGTTTCGGGTTTGTATAACAATCGGTCGGTAGTGATTCGCCCTATTCTGCCGCCCGATTTCACCGAAGGCATAAAAAGCAGGTCGGAACGACCCACCACCTCATCGAGCGAACGAAAGCCCATTTCGGCCAGATGATGGCGCACATCCTCGGCAAGAAACCGGAAGAAATGAATCAGATACTCCGAACGGCCCTTAAAACGTTTACGTAGCTCCTCATTCTGGGTGGCAACTCCTACAGGACAGGTATTCAAATGGCACTTCCGCATCATAACACAGCCCAAAACAATGAGTGCACTAGTGGCAAAACCGTACTCCTCGGCACCCATCATGGCTGCGATTACAATGTCGCGACCCGTCTTGAGTTGGCCGTCGGCCTGCAAAATTACCTGACCCCTCAGATTGTTGAGCACAAGCGTCTGTTGCACCTCCGACAACCCAATCTCGAGCGGGAGTCCGGCATATCGAATCGAGCTCGACGGGCTTGCCCCGGTTCCGCCTTCGGCACCACTAATTACGATCAGGTCGGCGCCGGCTTTGGCAACGCCCGCAGCCACCGTTCCCACGCCACTCTCCGAAACCAACTTTACACTGACACGGGCCTCAGGGTTCACATTTCGCAGGTCGAATATCAACTGCGCCAAATCCTCAATAGAGTAGATATCGTGGTGAGGGGGAGGCGAAATCAGCGAGATTCCCGGAATGGAGTGACGAGTAGAGGCAATAATCTGATCTACTTTATATCCGGGCAACTGCCCCCCTTCGCCCGGCTTAGCCCCTTGGGCAATCTTAATCTGCAACTCATCGGCATTCACCAAATACTCGGCAGTAACCCCAAAGCGGCCCGAAGCCACCTGCTTGATGGCACTGCGCGCACTGCTTCCATCGGGGCGTGGCAGAAAGCGTTCGGCTCTCTCGCCACCCTCGCCGGTGTTGCTCCTTCCGCCAAGTGCATTCATTGCAATGGCAAGGGTTTCGTGCGCCTCACGACTGATAGAGCCAAACGACATGGCTCCCGTACAAAAGCGGCGGGTAATCGACTCTATGGGCTCTACCTCCGAAATGTCGATAGGCGCCCTTTTGTAATCGAGCAGATCGCGCAGGAAAAGCGGATGGCTCTTCTCGTCGACCAAACGGGTATAGTTTTTGAATTTTTCATAATCGCCTGTACGGGTTGCCCATTGCAGCATGGCCACCGTTTCGGGATTCCATGCGTGTTGTTCACCCTGTCGGCGGTAAGCATAAATCCCCGGATTGGCCAGCAGCGGATGTAACAGACCCGACTCGTGATAACCCCTGTGGTGCGAGGCAGCCGCCTCAACGGCAATATCTTCCAGTTCGAGCCCCCCGATCTTCGAGAGGATGCCGCCAAAATAGCGGTCGAGCACTGTCTGAGAAATCCCCACTGCTTCGAAGAGCCGGGCCCCCCGATAACTCCGCAGGGTAGAGATTCCCATTTTCGATAGCACCTTCAGCAACCCCTTATGAACAGCCTTCAGATAGTGTTTCTCGGCAGTTGCATAATCGAGTGCCACCTCTCCCTTCTTCACCAGATAATCGAGCACCGAAAAAGCCATATAAGGGTTCACCGCATTGGCCCCAAATCCGAAAAGGAGGGCAAAATGCATCACCTCGCGGGGCTCTCCGCTCTCCACAATCAAATCGATTTGCATCCGCTTGCGACGTTGCAAAAGATAGTGGTGAACTGCCGAGACCATAAGCAGCGAAGGAATCGGCGCCATGTTGGAATCGGCGCCTCTGTCGGAAAGCACCAGATGTTGGTTTCCCTCATCGACCGCCTTTTCGGCCTGCCGGCACAGTTCGGCCAAAGCCCTCTCCAGCCCCTCAGCCCCTTGGCCGGGATCAAAGAGTGCAGGAAGAATAGCCGTAGAGAAACCTTTATACTGCATATGGCAAAGCAGGTCGAACTCCAGATTGGTCAGCACGGGATTCTTGAGCTTCACCATCTTACAATGTTCGGGAACCGCTTCCAGTAAATTCTTATGGATAGATCCGATATATCCGGTAAGCGACATCACCAGCTCTTCGCGGATGGGGTCGATAGGCGGATTGGTTACCTGCGCAAACAACTGACGAAAATAGGAAAAGAGCCGCTGCGGCTGTTCCGAGAGGATGGCCACCGGAGTATCGCTGCCCATCGAAGAGACCGGCTCCTTGGCCTCCACAGCCATGGGAATCAGAATCCGCTCCACCTCCTCTTTGTTGAATCCAAAAAGGTGCAGCCGTTCTTCAAACTGAGGAACCTCCTGCTTTACGGTACGCCCCGAAGAGACCGAATCGAGCGAGATCCGATTCTTCTCCAGCCAATCTCTGTAGGGAAAGGCATCGGCCAATTTCCCCTTAATCTCTGCATCGTACCACAATTCTCCCCGGAGAGTATCTACAAGCAGCATCTTGCCCGGCTTGAGCTTCCCTTTTTCGCGAATTTCGGAGGCCTCAAGCGGAAGCACACCGGTTTCGGAGGCCACCACGAGCATATTCGAATGCGTTATCGCGTAACGAGCCGGCCGAAGTCCGTTTCGGTCGAGCATGCCTCCGGCAAAACGGCCATCCGAAAAGAGAAGGGTGGCCGGTCCATCCCATGGCTCCATCAAAATACTATGATACTCATAGAACGCCTTTAGCTTATCGGAAATAGGGTTCTTATCGTTCCACGACTCAGGAACCAGCATCGACAAGGCATGGGGCAGCGACATCCCCGACATCACCATAAACTCGAGCACATTATCGAGCGAAGCACTGTCGCTCATCGACGGCTGAACCACAGGGAAGAGGCTCTCCATATCGGGAAATCCGGTGGATTTCAGCACGCTCTCGCGCGCCTCCATCCACGAGCGGTTGCCCCTGATGGTGTTAATCTCGCCATTGTGGCCCAAAAGCCTAAAGGGCTGAGCCAGGCTCCAGGTGGGAAAGGTATTGGTACTGAAACGGGAGTGAACCAGAGCAATCGCAGAGGTAAAATTGGGATTCTCCAAATCGGGAAAATAGCCCCGCAACTGCTCTGAGGTAAGCATTCCCTTATATATCAATCGCTTACAAGAGAGACTCACAATATAGAAATCCTCCTTACCGGCAAAAGTCATGGCCAGCAACGCTTTCTCTATCTTTTTCCGCACCGAGTAGAGGGCACGCTCCAGAGAGGCCTCATCGTCGGGGCCGGTAATAAAGAGCTGTTGTATCAGAGGTTCCTTTTTGCGGGCAATCTCACCCAAAATCTCGCTTCGTACCGGCACCTCACGAACGGCTGCCAGTTCCAACCCCTCGTTCAATACCACAGTCTCCACCAGGTTCATACAAATTTCCATTGCATGGCTGTCGCGCGGCAGGAAAACCAGCCCTGTTCCATATTTTCCCCGTTCGGGGAGTGCAATTCCCTGCAACAAAATAAACTCATGCGGAATCTGCACCATAATGCCGGCTCCGTCGCCTGTTTTCTGGTCAGCGCTCTCTGCACCGCGGTGGGTCATATTTTCTAACACCTGCAACCCACTTTCCACAATGCGGTGCGAGCGAGAGCCGCCGATTTGCACCAGCAGCCCCACCCCGCACGCATCATGTTCCATGGCCGGATCGTACAATCCTAATGGTCCCTGAGGAATATTCATCTTCTCATTATCTAATAAACAACAACTCTCTGTATTTCGGCAGCGGCCACATTTCATTATCTACAATCAACTCCAGTTTATCGATATGGTACCTGATCTGATCGAGATAGGGGAAGACCTCATCGTGATAAATAATCGCCCTTTCGCGCGCGTCGTCAATGGCATTAGCCTTTTTGCGGGCATCGGTCATTTGATGAACCTTGGCATTCACTGCCGACACATGATCGGAAATCTTCTCAATAATCCGGAGGGGCTCTTCGGCCATCTCGCCATAGCGAGCAGAGGCAAATAACTCCTTAATACGGAACACATTTTCGAGCAGGAGCCCCTGGTAGCGGGTTGCCACCGGAATAATGTGATTTTGAGCCAGATCGCCCAGAACACGCGACTCAATCTGAACCTTCTTGGTATACATCTCCCACTTCACTTCATTACGGGCATGGAGTTCGACCTCCGAAAGAATACCCAGCGAAGAAAAGAGCGAAACCGATGCAGGCCTAAGGAAAGAGTCGTAGATAACAGGTACGCTGGTTTCGCAATCGAGCCCCCGTTTGGCGGCCTCCTTTTTCCACTCCTCGCTGTATCCGTTGCCGTCGAAACGAATGGCTTTGCTCTCCTGAATGTATAACTTCAACACATGGAAAATGGCCTTCTCCTTCTGCATGCCCGCAGTGATTCTGGCATCTACATCTTTTTTGAACTCGAGCAATTGCGCTGCAACCGCGGCGTTCAGAACCATCATTGACGAAGCGCAGTTGGCCGAAGAGCCTACCGCACGAAATTCGAACCGATTCCCGGTAAAGGCAAAGGGTGAAGTGCGGTTCCTGTCGGTGTTGTCGAGTAAAAGCTGGGGAATCTGGGGAAGACCCAGGGTGAGCCCCTGTTTCTCGTCAACAAGAATTGCCTCATCGGCAGCCGAAGCCTCGAGCTTATCGAGAACCGCTGTAAGCTGCTTCCCAAGAAAGACCGATACAATAGCAGGAGGTGCCTCATTGGCTCCCAAACGGTGCGCGTTGTCGGCCGTGGCAATACTGGCCTTCAGCAACCCGTTGTTCTTGTGAACAGCCATTAACACATTCACCAGGAAAGTCACAAAACGGAGGTTTTCGGTGGCAGTTTTGCCAGGCGACAGCAGGTTTACACCCGAAGCCGTACCGAGCGACCAGTTGTTATGTTTACCCGAACCGTTTACCCCCTTAAAGGGCTTCTCGTGCAACAAAACCCTGAAACCATGTGTGCCGGCAATCCTTTTCATGATAGACATCACCATTAGATTCTGGTCGACAGCCAAATTGGTTTCACCGTAGATGGGTGCAAGCTCAAACTGATTAGGAGCCACCTCATTATGCCGTGTCTTGGCGGGAATTCCCAGCTTATAGGCCTCATATTCGAGATCGCACATAAAGGCTTGAACTCGCTGAGGAATAGCGCCAAAATAGTGGTCCTCCATCTGCTGATTCTTGGCGCTCTCGTGTCCCATCAAGGTACGCCCGGTCATCACCAAGTCGGGACGGCCGGCATAGAGGGCCTCATCCACCAAAAAATACTCCTGTTCCCAGCCCAAATAAGAGAAGACCTTTTGTTCGGCGGGATCAAAATAGCGGCACACCTCGGTTGCAGCCTTATCAACATTCGACAAAGCCTTTAGCAGGGGCATTTTATAATCGAGGGCCTCACCTGTATACGAGATAAAAACGGTAGGAATACAGAGCGTGTCGTCAACAATAAAGGCCGGCGAAGTGATGTCCCATGCGGTATATCCGCGAGCCTCAAAGGTGTTCCGCAAACCACCGCTGGGAAAACTCGAAGCATCGGGCTCCTGCTGAACCAGCAACTTTCCAGAGAACTCCTCCAGAATGCCTCCATTCAGATCGTATTCAATAAAGGAGTCGTGTTTTTCGGCAGTTCCGTCGGTAAGAGGGTGAAACCAATGGGTATAATGGGTTGCTCCCATCTCCATAGCCCACATCTTCATACCTGCGGCAACGTGGTCGCCGATCTTCCGGTCGAGCGAGGTCCCGCTGTCAATTGCGTCGACCAATGTCTGATAGGTTTCTTTCGAGAGAAACTTCCGCATCTTCACCCTGTCGAAAACATTCATACCAAAGTACTCGGAGGTTTTGCGCGCCGGAGCCTCTACCGAAACCGCCTTGCGCCTGAAGGCCTCACCCACCAATTGGAAACGTAATCCTGCCATTTTTTTGAGTTTTATAAGTGATTATCAAATTATTTCAAACATATATTATTGGCACTGCAGGCCTCAATCATCTCCTCAGGCCAGATCGAAGCCTGAACTTCGCCAATGTGAGCCGCCCTCAGGAAAAACATGCAGAGTCGCGACTGCCCGATTCCGCCACCAATAGAGAGGGGAATCTTATCTTCGAGTAACGCCTTGTGAAAGGTCAATTCTTTTCGTTGGGGACACCCGGCCATATCGAGCTGACGAACCAACGCCTCCTTGTCGACACGGATTCCCATAGAGGAGATCTCGAACGACGACTGTAAAACAGGGTTCCAGAGCACGATATCGCCGTTGAGGCCGTGAAACCCGCTGTGGGTAGGAGTGGTCCAGTCATCGTAGTCGGGAGCCCGGCCATCGTGTTTCTGCCCATCGGCCAACAAGCCGCCAATCCCAATCACAAAGATGGCTCCATACTCACGGGCAGCTTCGGTTTCGCGCTCACGCGGGGTCAATCCCGGATAGCGTTTAAGCAGCTCCTCCGAATGGATAAAGGTGATTTCGGCGGGCAGGATAGGCGTAATGTGCGAATACTCGGCATAGATGCGCTGCTCAATCTCCAGAAAAGCTTCGTAAATCTTTTCGACCACCCACTTCAAAAAAACCAGTTGACGATCGGCGGCCGTAATGGTTCTCTCCCAGTCCCACTGATCCACATAGAGCGAATGGATGTTATCGAGTTCCTCGTCCGAACGAATCGCGTTCATATCGGTATAAAGGCCATAGCCGGGAGCAATTCCGTAAGAGCCCAGTTTCATCCGTTTCCATTTGGCCAGCGAGTGAACCACCTCAGCTTTTTGGTCGCCCATACATTTAATGGGAAACGAAACGGCCCGCTCAACACCGTTCAAGTCATCGTTAATTCCTGTTCCGGCAAGAACAAAGAGGGGCGCGGTTACCCTGCGGAGGTTCAACCTTGAAGCCAAGGCCTTTTGAAACTCAGTTTTTAGCATCTTAATGGCGGTTTCCATCGTTTCGGGAACCAATCTGGGGCGGTAGCCCTGGGGAATGTAAAGAGTCATACGTTGTAGTTTTAATTGTTGATTATTTTTTGTGCATTCGTTTAATAAAAGATGATTACCACGCAAAGTTTTTAATCCGCTCTAAGGCCTTGGCCGTATCGGTATGCGACCCGAAAGCCGTAAGGCGCAGATAGCCCTCACCACTTGGGCCAAAGCCGCAGCCGGGAGTACTCACGATGTGCAGTTTTTTTAATAAAAAGTCGAAAAAGCCCCAAGAGTCAAAGCCTTTCGGTGTCTTCACCCACAGATAAGGGGCATCGATACCGCCAAAAACCTGAAACCCTGAATCGGCGAGGACGCTGCGCATGGCAGAGGCATTCTTCATGTAATAGTCAATGGTTTCTCTCACCGCTTTAGCACCTTCGGCTGAATAGACCGCCTCGGCGGCGCGCTGAACCACATACGATGTTCCGTTAAATTTGGTGGTGTGCCTGCGATTCCAAAGCCCGTTTAGCGACACCTTCGAACCCAAACGGGTACGGCCAAAAACCGTTTTAGGCACCACTGTATACCCGCAACGCGTTCCGGTGAACCCCGCCGTCTTCGAAAAGCTTCTAAACTCAATGGCCACCTCCCTGGCACCCTCAATCTCATAAATAGAGTGGGGCACATTCTTTTGGGTAATAAAGGCCTCATAGGCCGCATCAAACAGAATCAGCGACTCATTGGCGCGGGCATAATCGACCCACTTCTTCAACTGGCCCCTTTTGAGCGTAGTGCCGGTAGGGTTATTGGGTAAACAGAGATAAATGATATCTACTTTTTTGGTAGGGAGTTCGGGCACAAAATCGTTCTCGGCAGTGCAGGGCAGATAGACAAGACAACTCCAGCGGCCTTCGGCAGTCAGGTCGCCCGCTCTGCCACCCATCACATTGGTGTCGACATAAACAGGGTAGACAGGATCAGTTACAGCTACCGTATTATCTACACCCAGAATATCCCCAATATTTCCGATATCGCTTTTGGTTCCGTCGCTAATAAACACCTCATCGGCCGAAAGCACAACACCTCTCTCCTGGTAATCCTGCTGAATGATCTTCTCAGTCAAAAAACCGTATCCCTGCTCTGGGCCATAGCCTCGAAAAGTTGCCGGATGAGCCATCTCCGACGCTGCCGCACGAATAGCCTCCACCACCGGTTCGGGCAAAGGTCGGGTCACATCGCCAATCCCCAGCCTCACCAGATCGATGTCGGGATACCGCTCGCGAAAGCGGGCCACCCGCTTTGCAATGTCGGAAAAGAGATAGTTGTTTTCCAACTTCAGGTAATGCTCATTTACTAGTGCCATAGTGC
This sequence comes from uncultured Bacteroidales bacterium, assembly GCA_964349835.1. Classification (GTDB taxonomy): domain Bacteria; phylum Bacteroidota; class Bacteroidia; order Bacteroidales; family UBA4181; genus JAQVSH01. Next base: position 10,773 of record CAYGID010000077.1, read on the forward strand.
TTCTATTAATGTTACCATTCGCCTTCGAACACCATCACAGCCGCTCCGGTCATCTTCATGGTTTCGGCCTCCCAATCAATAAAGAGCGGGCCACCCTTAAGATCTACCCTCACCTTTTTCCCGCAGAAACCGCACCGGATGGCGGCTGCAGCCGCGGCACAGGCACCGGTCCCACAAGCCAGTGTCTCTCCTGCGCCACGTTCCCAAACCCTCATTCTTAACCTATCGGAACTCATCCGCTCAACAAACTCGGTATTGGTTCTTTTGGGAAAGAGACTATGGTTCTCAAAAAGGGGACCCAGCTCATACAAATTCAGCATATCAATTTCGGGAAGAAAGACCACTGCATGGGGGTTTCCCATCGAAACGGCCGTTACCCGGTATACACCACCGTTAATCATTACCGGCTGTTGAATCATTTCGGGGCTGTGCCACAAGACAGGAACCGAACCGATCGAAAAATCGGGAATTCCCATATCCACAGTCACACGCTCCACCTTGCCATCGACAGGAAAAAGCTGCAGATGCCTGATGCCCGAACCTGTCTCTAATGTCAATGATGTATTTGACGTCAACCCCTTATCGTACACATATTTGCCTACACATCTCGAAGCATTTCCGCACATCTCAGCTTCCGAACCGTCGGCATTAAACATCCGCATCCTGAAATCGGCTCTCTCCGACGGAAGAATCAAGACCAAGCCATCGGATCCTACACCAAAATGTCTGTCGCTAATACGAATTGCCAACGACTCCGGGTCGGGAACGCTCTCCAAGAGGCCATTCACATAGACGTAATCATTTCCAATCCCATGCATCTTACTAAACAACATATAAAAGCATTTATTAGTTACAGATTCATTTAATTCTTTGCAAATATACAACGGATTATAACATATTGAAA
>CAYGID010000078.1:0-11650 GCA_964349835.1 uncultured Bacteroidales bacterium
AGGCATCTCGAGAGGAGCAATTTTTCGGGCATTTTTCCTTATCTTTACCGTTATCTTCCCCTTTTTCACTGTATTGCTCTCGTTTATTCTGTCATTGAACTGTAATTCTGTCATTGAACTTTTCTTTTATCGTCTCTTCATGAACCGAAAACTCAGCCACGCACTCTCCCTTTTTCTTCTGGCCATAGTGCCTCTCCTGATTACCGACTCGCTGACAGCGCAGCAGAAAACCCGTTCGGGCAACCCTGTCTTCGAAGGGTGGTATGCCGACCCCGAAGGGGCCGTTTTGGATGGGCAATACTGGATATTTCCCACCTATTCGGCCCGTTACGAGGATCAGATCTTTATGGACGCCTTCTCCTCGAAAAATTTGGTCGACTGGCAGAAGCATCCCCGCATCATCGACACAACCGCCGTAAAATGGGCTAACAAGGCTATGTGGGCACCGGCCATTATCGAAAAAGGAGGGCGTTATTTCCTCTTTTTTGCCGCCAACGACATCCAGAACGATAACGAAAAGGGGGGAATCGGCATCGGCGTTTCCGATAAACCCGGCGGACCTTACAAAGACTACCTCGGCAAGCCTCTGCTCGACAAATTCCATAACGGTGCCCAGCCCATCGACCAATTTGTGTTTCACGACCAAGATGGAACCTACTACATGATTTACGGCGGCTGGCGCCACTGCAACATTGTAAAACTCAAAGAGGACTTCACCGGCTTCCTGCCTTATCCCGACGGTTCGGTATTTAAGGAGATTACCCCTCAGGGATATGTTGAAGGACCCTTTATGTTTATCCGCAAGGGCAAATACTACTTTATGTGGTCGGAAGGCGGGTGGACAGGCCCCAACTACCAAGTGGCCTACGCAATTGCCGATTCGCCCTTTGGCCCCTTTCAACGGATCGGGGTGGTCTTAAAGCAAGACCCCGAAGTTGCCACCGGAGCCGGTCACCACTCCATGCTCAACATCCCCGGCACCGACGAATGGTACATCGTCTATCACCGCCGCCCCCTGGGCGAAACCAACGGCAACCACCGCGTAACCTGCATCGACCGCATCTATTTTGACGAAAACGGAATGATAAAGCCGGTGAAAATGACGCTCTGATGCGCTGCGCGCAAATGGTGAATGGTTAGTGGTTAATGGTTAATATTGCGCTGCGCTGACGCGCAAGTGCTCTAGTGCTGCGCTGCGCGCGAATCTTTTCACTAGCGCTCTTGAAGCGCTCATGCGCTTCGATGCACTAGAGCACTAGAGCACTTGCGCGAAGCGCATTTCCCGTTATTTCAAGGTTTTTTTGTACGCGGCAATGATTTTGTAGGGCTGCAGGTCGGGGGTGTTGCGGATGTTGAGTGTGAGGGGTATGAATATTCCGATGCGGGGTACTTGTTGAAGGGCCTCTTTTAGGGAGGAGTCGATGGGTAGTTCCAGTACGCCGGGGAGTGTTTTTTCGGTAAAGTAGAATCCGATTTTCAGGTGGCATTCCCATACTGAGAGCCACGATACGGTTTTCTTTTTGTGTACGATTTTACAGAGCCAGGCTTTGCCGTCGTTGTAGTATCGCCACTCCATGGTGCAATCCGACTCTGCCGTATTGGCTTGCAAACTCTGATAGGCCTCGACTACCTCTTCAGGCAGAATCGCCTTGAAAAGCGCCTCGTCAGGTGCCGGTTCCCGCTCCCTTAATAACTGTTTTGCCTGAAGGATGTCCATGCCCTCTAAGATTTAGTTACATGCAATGAACATGCGAAACTTGAGTTATGCTATTTTGAACTCACCGTCGATTAACTCAACATTGAAACTTACCTTAGCTTTCAGTGCTCTAAATACACGTAAAATTGTTTCAATCGTCACGTTCTTGGTGTTTCTTTCAATCCGCGATATTTGAGACTTCTGAACTCCGATTAATTCTCCCAGTTGCGTTTGGGTCAAATTTCTTTCTTGTCTGGCTTGTCGTATCATTTCTCCCAATAAATCAAGTCGAAGTTCATACTCATATTTATCACGTCTCTCGGTGCCAATCTTTCCCAGGTGTTTATCTTTTGCCTCTTCAAATGAATAGATTCTCAATTTGTTATTTTCCATGACCGTCATTTTTTTTGTTTCTCCTCAAAATACCGTTTCATAATCGATTTTGCTTTATCAATTTCTGCTTTCGGAATTTTGTCCGTTTTTTTGATTATTCCGTGAGTTGCAATTTAAACTTCGGTTTCATGCGTTATCGATATGCAAATGCAAAGGTAAACTAATGTTCTATTATATGGAAACTTTTTACTGATTAACCTCTAATTTGTTATTGATAACCAAGCGGGTGTCGGGCAGGAGGTTGCGCAATCGTTCGATGCCGGGCTGATCTATTTTGCCGGTGAGGGAGAGGTGGTCTATTTGTAGCTCTTTGAAGCGGTCGGGGATGGTTATGGAATCGGTGAAGTAGATGTTGAGGCTTTTTATGGGGCCTATTTTGTAAAGGATGTCGGGTACGGTGGTTACTCTGAGGGTGATGCCCCCTGTCATGGTGTCGTTTCTCGCTTGCATGCTTTGTTTGGTTGCCTTGTCATCTATATCTTTTGTGCGGACTATCCAGCCTATTTTTGGGGTGAGGGTGAAGTTGGATCTGTTTTCTGCAAGGCCCAGAAAGCCGGCCCACAATTCGAGGGGAGTCTCTTTGGTGCTGCCGTCTTTTGACACCTCAACATACTTCAGATCTACCTTCACAACCTCTTCGGGCAGGTTGTCCTTGCCGACAAGCTCTTTCAGATTGTTGCGTTTTCCACTCTTGTTGTAAGGGTAAAAAGCTACAATCCAGCCATCTATCACCTTTCCTGCACCATATTTTTCCGAATCGTGATACTTAAACATATTGCGCCAGAAGTTTTTGTCCACCTTCCCCTGGGCACTCCGGAGAATCTCTTTCAGAATGGGTTCCAACTCTTTGGTCCACCATTTTAGCCCATAGGCATCCAGCTGCTTGGTTTTGTCAAGGATCTGCTGCCAGTCTTCGGGTGTGCCCATCAGGGTAATGTCGGGAATTCCGCACACAATCCGAAAGGTTACATATTCGAAATAGGGCTCTACCGCCTCCATGAGGGTGATGGTAGAGGCAATGCGTTGAGCCGGGGTGGTGGTGGAGAATGCGGAGGTGAGCAGTTCTGCGATATTATTTTTGGTGTTTTTGGCAATCTGCTCCTCGAAAGCGGGAAAGATCTTCTCCCACTCTTTGGCCGGGCTGTCGAGCCTGACTTTATTGGCATCGACCGCCAGGCTTATCTTCCCCTCAAAATCGACAATCCGGTTTCGTAACGCTTCGGCGTTGGCCTCCACATGGCGGGCAAACCCCTGGCTGATTAAGAGCCAGATCATATCGGGCGAGATCACAAAAGGACGGTGATCGGCATAGGCAAAATACATACCCTGGAAAAAAGAGTGGGTGCCAAAGTTTACCACTCTGCCGGGGAGTTGGCTATGGGCTATTAACCCGTAGGGGAAATCGATCTTATCCCGCTTAATGTCGTCCCAATTGAGCCCGTACGCGTTAATAATCAAGTTCTTTAAGGCATCCTCTCGTTCGAACCCAAGTAGCGGAAGCTTGGGTTTCGACAACTCTTCGACCTTAATTTTGATCCCTCCCTGGCCGAAAGCCTGCATGCCCAGGCAGAGTAGGAGTGCGGTTAGTAGTGATTTCATCTTCCGGGGATTAAGAGGGTTTATCAGGGAACCATTCCGGCGAATCCGATTATCATAAAATTAGATACAATATTCCGGAATCCTCCTCCTCAAAGAGATTTTTTTTGCAATATTCATGAGCCGGTTTGTTCTTTTTAGTCATTGATTAAGAGAGCGCCTGTGATCTGGCAGGTAAATCGCCTTACTGTTGGCAGTCTGAATTGAAAGCGGTAATATTGTGTTTGATTGTTTCTTAATCCCGCCCAAAACATATGGATCTCGAGAAAAAAGAGTTGTCGCAAAGCAACGAGAAAAAAGAGTTGTCGCTAAGCAATTGCAATAGGTTAACGCATCAGGTGAGGCGTCTGTTTCCTGTGCGGATTCTGTTTTTGGGCGTCGTATTGGCTTCTGTTTTTTCGTTTACGCCCAATCGCAACGGTAAAGAGCGTGTTTGCGAGGCCGAATCGGCCAAACTTGTTGGCGGAGCCGTAAAAACGCTGAATGAGGTGACGTCGGGTGGCTCTTTTGTCTGCTTTACGAAGCCGGGCGATGGGTTGCAGTTCAATGAGGTACCTGCGGCCAGCAAACTCCTGATTCGTTATGCTTCGATGAGCGTAGGCACCCTTAGTGTGGTGGTAAACGGAAGTGAGGCCAAGCGGGTCAACATCCATTCTACAGGTTCGCTCACACACTCTTTTCTTAATGCAATTATCGATGTGGATATTCCATCGAACGCAGCTCTTGCCATCAAAATGGAAGCTGAGAATGTGGCGGTAAACATAGATTATATCGCCATGGGTAACGGCGCTTTGAGCGAGCATCCCGATATATGGAATCTGCCCCCTTTACCGGTTGCTTCGGGCCCCTATTCGCCCGATTGGGAAGGGTTGAGCCGGTTGTATGCCGTGCCCGAATGGTGGCGTGATGCCAAATTTGGGGTATGGTCGCATTGGGATCCGCAATCTATGCCCGAACAGGGCGACTGGTATGCTCGCGGCATGTACATGCAGGGCAGTGCACAGTATAATTCTCATCTCAAAGTGTTTGGTCATCCTTCGGAATACGGGTACAAAGATATTTGCCACAACTGGCAGATAGACCGCTGGGATCCGGAGGCCTTAATGGATCTCTATATCGAAATGGGAGCCAGGTACTTTATGGCGATGGGGGTTCACCACGATAATTTCGACTGCTACGATTCTAAATATCAGCCCTGGAACTCTGTGAATGTGGGCCCGAAGGTCGACATTGTGGGCACATGGGAAAAAATAGCGCGCAAGCGGGGCATCCCCTTCGGCATTGGCTTTCACAATACACCCGCCCGCACCTGGGGGCAGTTTATGACTGTGAGATATGCCGGCGATGCTACAGGAGAAAAGAAAGGTGTGGCATACGATGCCATGCAAACCATACTCGATGGGAAAGGGAAATGGTGGGAAGGCATGGATCCGGTAGATTTATATGCGCCGGCTCATGACAAAAAAGATCCGCTGCTTTCGCCCTTTGCGAACCAATTTATGTGGCGAATCGACGATGCGATTACAAAATATAGGCCCGATATCATCTATTTTGATGAACATGCAGGCGATTCTCAATTAGATTTGGGCGTACGGATGGGTTTGGGTTTTCTGGCTCCCCCGTTAATTGCCAATTTTTACAACAAGTCCATGAAATGGAACAAGGGGAAGATGGATGTGGTGGTCAACCTAAAAGGGGTTGGCGGACGATACAACAGTTTTCAGAACAGCCCCGAACTGCTTCCCTTTGTTGATGGTGCAATCGTTAAGAGTACCGAAGCCTTCATTGAACCCGAAATAATGGCCTACTCTTTTCAGACGGAGACCAGCATTGCCGATTGGCATTACAAAACGGGGCAATCTTACATCGACGCCAAAAGCCTCATTAAAACCTTACTGGAGAATGTTTGCCGTAATGGCACCATGTTACTCAATCTTACGCAGCGTGGTCGTGGAGATCTTGATCCTGAAGTTGTTCGTATTGCCAAAGACTTGGGAGCCTGGTTAAAACTGCATGGCGAGGCAATCTATTCGTCGCGTCCCTTCGAAGTGTATGGGGAGGGCGGCGTTCGTTACACACGCAACAACGGTTACCTCTACGCCACACTCCTTGATTGGAACGGTGGCCCCATTACGCTCGAATTGTTACGCAAAGGAGGAGCCACCTTAGGCAACGTGTTAAAGGTTGAGATACTCGGCTCCGATGCACAGATTGCGTTTGTGCAGAATAGCCAGGGGCTCAGTGTAACTCCCTCATCGGCGATAGCGCCACTACCGGGCATTACCGATGGGTCGGTGGCTGCCAAATGCCGTGTGCTAAGAATCACACACGACCGGGGTTGGTTTAACGACGACGATCCGGGGGCAACCTATCGGGGATGGACGCGCACTTGTCGTGTGGATTCCGGAAACTTTAACAACGACCTTACCATCAGCACCAAGCCCGGAGAGGTATGGAGCAGTTCGTTTAAAGGGCGAAGCCTTTCGGTGATTTCACCCAAAGAGCAGGGAGCGGGGCAAATAGATATTCAAATAGACGGCCGAAAGCCCATAACCGTTGACTTGTCGTGCGAAGGCCCCCGGCAGCCGCAGCAAGTGGTATGCAATCTCACTAATCTGTCACCGGGCAATCATACCGTTCGGATTACCCATCGGGGCGGAGGGCCGGTGGCCATTGATGCCCTTATTGTGGAGTCGTTATAGAGAATTGTTGTAACAGATTGTTGCAGAATACTTTGTAGGGTATATTATAACGGTGTGTTGTTTCGCACTGCGTTAAACCAGTTTGTGGCACTTGGCTATTTTATCTTTTACAAACGCCAAAAAGCCCTCATCTCCGATTAACCGGATATCTTCGGCAACGCCCAGCACAAACCTGCCGGGTCCCTCATATTTGGCAACCGGGCCCTGAAACAGAAACCGATTGGAAGCCTTTTCGGTGAGATATTTCGCGGAGAGGGGATACTCTTCTCTCAATAGGTTATAGGCCCGAAGGTTCAATTCGAACGCAACCTGTTTGTTTAATTCGCCGGTGTTCCGGAATAGATCAACCGGACTCGACCTGTGCAATCGTTCAGATTCCCATGCTAAAGGGGTTGGCTGAATATCCTCAATCCGACACACTTTAAACTGCCGATTTTTCTTCAGCTCTGTATCGAAGGCCCAAACCAGATCAAAGTCGTTATGAAAGGCAAAAGGCTCAACCCGTCGGTTCCGGATGGTCTGACTGTTGCCCGAAGCATAGTTTACCAGCAATACCTGCCGCTTGCTTTTTATGGCGTTGTGCAAAACCGACACAATTTCGGGTTTCTTCTTCTTTAGGTAGGTTTCAACAGCCTTGTCGCAGTTCAGAAAAGCCACCAATTTCTGTTTTAACTGATCGGTTGGAACCGTATGTCCTTCAAGAGAGTCGATGACTCGGGAGAGGATATAGGCCTCCTCTTCGGTAAAATGGAGCAGGTTGGCCAGCATTCGGGTGGGTCTGTCTTCGGCCTCGACCCAGTATTTTCCCTCTTTTTGCATCAAATTGAACCCGATATTCTTGATTTCGTTGCAGTAATTGTAAAAGGCCGACTCTCCGATTTCCAGAAAGTCGGTACACTCACTGCGCGTTTTGGGATAGCTGCCCAATAAGAGGAAAAGCAGTCGGAGAAGCCGGAATGATTTGTTATCCTGTGGCATAAAACGCGAATCTTAAGTTTTCCATAAAGCTAATAGAAAATTTTAGTATCATGATACGAAAACGGGAGAAATAGTGCTCATTCACCATTAATGTTCCGCCTAATTGGCTGTAACTGCCCCATCGACATGATAAGTTTTGCGACCCATTAGCGCTCTCATTCACTAAAAGAGGAGGACTCGCTGCGCTCAAACAGCTCCTCTTTTTAGCGTTCATTGAGAGCGATGGGTCCCCGCCCAACTTCTCCAATGTCGCTGAGGCAGTTCATCCAAACGGCCAACTTCCTACGTTACCCCAAATATTGTTGCATCGCGCGAAGCGCAGCACCAGAGCACTTGCGCGAAGCGCAGCACTTGAAGCGCGCATGCGCTTCGATGCACTAGAGCACTAGAGCACTAGAGCATTAATTCCCTATCTTTACCTTTCTATTTTGTTTGTCCACAATTTTTGTACTTACTAATCGTTGTTTTATGAATCTATCTAAAAAGTTGCTCTTTTCGCTTTTGGCCTTGGCTCCTTGCTGTTTGCCCGTTGGGGCGCAGGATAAGTGGGAGAAGGCGTGGGATGATGTTACGGTAACCCAAATTAACAGGGAGGAGGCGCATACGCTGGCTATCCCTTTTGCATCGGAAAATGAGGTGTACTTCAAAACGATCGAGGAGTCAACCTATTTCCTGTCGCTCAACGGCGTATGGAAGTTCAGGTGGGCTAAGGATCCGGCCTCAAAACCCGCCGGGTTTCAGGCACCGGGCTTCAATACGGCCGATTGGGACGATATCACGGTGCCCTCTGTATGGCAGATGTATGGTATTAAGAACGGGAAAAATTGGGATAAGCCCCTCTATGTGAATACCCGTTATCCTTTTGCCTATGATAGCAACTATAGTGTGATGGCCGACCGCTCCGACAGGATGACCTACAACAACGAGATGAAGAACCCGGTAGGGAGCTATAAAAGAGAGTTCACGCTGCCCTCAGATTGGAATACGCGCGACATCTATGTCAGGTTCAACGGCGCCGGCCCCGGTTACTATCTGTGGGTAAACGGCAAACAGGTGGGTTATTCCGAAGACTCCTATCTGCCTTCCGAATTTAACATCACCCCCTATGTACAGCCGGGAAAGAACACCATTGCGGTGCAGATCTATCGTTTTACGAGTGGCTCCTTTCTTGAATGTCAGGATTACTGGCGTTTTAGCGGTATAAGCCGCGATGTCTTTTTGTGGTCGGCTCCCAAAACGCAGATCCGCGACTATTTCTTTCAGACCGATTTGGATGCGCAGTACAAAGATGCCAAAGTGAAGATCGATATTGAGCTGACAGGCAAGACGCTCACATCAGGCAAGGTAACAGCAAAAATTGTAGACGCGAATAAAAGAGTGGTGGCCCAAAAGGAGCTGACCGCACCGAAGGTGGGGATAAACACCCTTGAGATGGATGTAACGAATCCCGACAAATGGAGTGCCGAAACCCCCAATCTCTATCATCTGGTGCTCACATTGGCCGAGGGTGGGCAAACCCTCGACATCAGAGGGGGGAAAGTAGGATTTAAGGAGGTAGGTATCGGGCCCAAGGGCGAACTGCTGATTAACGGGAAGCGGATGGTATTTCATGGGGTGAATCGTCACGACCATAGCGAAATTGGCGGTCGTACTTTAACCAAAGAGGAGATGGAGAATGATGTGAAAACGATGAAACGTTTAAATATCAATGCCGTTCGAACCTCCCATTACCCCAACAATCCCTACTTCTACGACCTTTGCAATACCTACGGACTCTACGTTTTGGCCGAAGCCAATGTAGAAACACACGGTAATATGGGCCTCTCCGGTGTGGAGCTATTTCGCAAGCCGATGGTAGAACGCAACCACAATCATGTGAAATGGATGCGCAATCAGGTATCTATCTTTATGTGGTCGTACGGAAACGAGTCGGGGAATGGCAACAACTTTGAATATGTGGAGAATGCCATCAAGGCGCTCGACAAAACCCGCCTCACCCACTATGAGGGAAACAGCCGGTGGAGCGACGTGAGTAGCTCTATGTATGGCAATTACAACTTCATCAAACAGATTGGTGAGGATCGCCTCAAAGAGACCAACCCCCGCCCTCATATTCAGTGCGAGAACAGCCATGCCATGGGGAATTCGATGGGGAATGTGCGCGAAATGTTCAATCTGTACGAGAACTACCTTTCGCTTACAGGAGAGTTTATCTGGGACTGGAAAGACCAGAGTTTGAAAATGCCGGTTCCCGACAAGCCCGGCCAATTTTTCTGGGCCTACGGTGGCGATTTTGGCGACAATCCCAATGATGGCACCTTCTGTACCAATGGGGTAATCTTTGCCGATTACACCCTCTCGGCCAAATCGTACAATACCAAAAAGATCTACCAGCCCATCGTTTTTTCGATGAAAGAGGATGGTAAAACGTTTGTATTGAAAAGCAAACTGGCTTTCAAGTCGACTTCGGATCTGATAATCGGGTATACCCTTCTGGAGGAGGGAAAGGTGGTGGGCACCGCTAAACTCGATGTGGTGCTTGCTCCCGGTGAGAGCCGTGAGGTGGTGATTCAGGGGCTGCCCCAAAACCCCAAAAAGGAGGCCGAATACTTTATCCGGTTTACCGTGACCCAAAAAGCGGCCACCTGGTGGGCCGAGGCCGGTTACGAGGTGGCCGCCGAACAGATGCAACTGCAAAGCGCTGCCAAGCCCGTCTACCGCCTGCCCGAAGGTGGCGGAATTACCGTTGCCGACAATGCCGATGCCATCAAGATTACGGGTGCCAAGTTTGAAGCGGTATTCAGCAAAGAGGCAGGTACGCTTAGTAGTTACACCTATAACGGGAAACAGCAGATTAATAGTCCGTTGGTGTTAAATCTGTTTAGATTGCCCACCGAAAACGATAAAGCGCAAGCCGGAAGCTGGGACAATATGGGGATCAAAGATCTTTCGGTGAAGGCCGGCAGTTGGGAGATTCGTACAGCCGAAGGCAACAACTTTGCAGATGTAACCATTACGAATGTTTATAGCGGCAAAGGAGCCAACAGCTATACCGTGAATCTGGCGTTCAAAGTGGCAGCCGACGGAACCATTTTTGTTAACTCTCTTTTTGTTCCAACAGCAAAGAACAGCATCCTGCCCCGCATAGGCTATCGCCTGGAGATGCCCGGTACTTTCGAGCAACTTACCTGGTTTGGACGGGGCCCCTGGGAGTCGTATGCCGACCGTAAGGAGGCCTGTTTCGAAGGGATTTACAACAGCACGGTTACCGAGCAATGGGAGCGTTATGTGCTGCCTCAGGAGACCGCAAATAAGGAGGATGTGCGCTGGATGAGTCTCACCGATAAGAGTGGCACGGGATTGCTCTTTGTGGCACCTCAAACCATGTCGGCTTCGGCCACCCATTTCAGGCCGCAGGATCTTTACACCCGGTGGGGTGTCAGAGTGAAGCACCCCTATGAGGTTCCCTTCTGCGAGAACACGGTGGTTTCGCTCGATGCTGTGATGCGCGGACTGGGTAATGCCAGTTGCGGACCCGATGTGTTGGAGCAATACGAACTCAAGGCTGATAATACCCTCTTTCAGTTTATGATTATGCCTCTTACCTCGCAACTCGACAACAACCAGTTGGCCGAAAAGGCCCGGGTCGAAAGTCCTGTTGCTCAACCCGCTACTATTAAGCAAGACAAGAAGGGTTTAATCAGCTTGTCGACCTCTACCTCGAAGGGTCAGATCTTCTTCAGCATCAATAAGGGTGCGTTTAAGCCTTACACTGCCCCTTTCTCGTTGCCCGAAGGGGGTCATGTTGAGGCCTACACAACGGCTCAGGGGCTCTTTGAGAGTATGAAGTCGGCTGTCGATTTTGACCTCTTTATCGACAAGAGTGCTTGGGAGGTGGTTCGTGTTTCGAGTCAGGCGAATGGCGATGAGGGTAAGAATGCTATCGACGGTGACCTGAATACCAAATGGCACACCTCTTTTGGTGCTAATGAACCTCGACCTCCGCACGAGATTGTTGTTGATATGAAAAACCGCTTTGTGGTTGATGCCTTTATCTATACGGGCAGGAGCGACGGTGATAACGGTATGATTCGTGATTTTGATCTCTACTTCAGTAATGATCCCAATCAATGGGGCGAGCCTGCTGTAAGTGGTCGGTTTGCGAATACCTCTGCACCGCAATCCGTTAAAGTACCCTCTAAGCCTACTGCCCGATACTTTAAGCTGGTGGCTAAATCGGAAGTCCGTAACCGCGCTTGGGCTGTTGCTGTTGAATTGGGTATTA
>CAYGID010000079.1:0-11196 GCA_964349835.1 uncultured Bacteroidales bacterium
TGCGTGACCACTTTTTGTTTTCCGCACGAAATCAGTGCAATGAGTAGCAATACAAGGGGGAATAATAGACGGCTCATACGATTAAGGGATTTGTGATACGTTATTTTGGAGGGTCTCCTTTATCTCCTTTATGATAATTACACTTTTTAATTCTGTGCTATCCCATGCAATAGCTCCGCTTTTAACCGAGAGCACCTGTTTTTCGATTTTGCCCTCTGCCGAAATGGACCAGGCCGAGGTTTCGACGCTACAGGCGATTGGGTAATCTATCAACCTCTCCCATTCGTTAACCGGTACAGCGGCCTGCTCAACAAGCAACTTGAAGGGGGTTTGGGTACCGGTTAAGGTGTATTCCCACATATCGCCCGTTCGGCTTATTACTTTGCTATCAACAATTATTCCTTTTGTTGTGTAAATGTATAGAATATTCTCGTTAAATGGATAATGCCCTTTTTGGGGCACATCGCAATCTTTATTTACAAATGCAACAAGATAATTTCCATAGCTCATCACCTTTTGGTAACGATACCAGGCAGTACCCTTTTCGCATTCGCAATCGTTCTCTCGTGTCAAAAACCTTTGAACAAAGGCCTTGTCGATTTGGCGCCGGGAAGGCACCATCTCTGCATTGCACAGAGTGTCCCTGATCATCGGTTCGAAATTCGCAATATACCTTTCGAAATCGGTCTGTTGCTGTCCCGAAATCACAGCGATGGGCAAAAACCAGAGGAAGACGATAAGTGTGCGCATAGCTTCTTAGGTAGAATCGTATATGGAAAATATGTAATGCGTTTGTATTAGCCACAAAAAACCGACAATCGGGACGCTCGGTTGTCTATTCGCGTTTATTCATTAACCTCTTGAGATCCTGGTCAAGTTCTTTTATGCTTTCAAGACGCTCTGAGCGTTGTTGCAGCTCTTGAAATCTAGCATACTCTTCGCCAGCTTTTCTTATTGCCAAGTTGTGAGAAATCTTACCTGAATGATCAAGTATATTTTTTTCATTTAATGTCAGTACCTGGCATAACTTTTCAATCCAATCCTTCATATACATCGGTTTGTGTGCCAGTGCCTGTGCTTCGGCAAATGCCAGAAATTGTTCAACAATTAGTTTTAGACCGGAAATTTCATCTTCTTTTAAATAAGTTTTCCCAATTTCAATATCCGCTTTTCTAACTTTCCGGGGGTGTTGGGTAGACGTAAGACCCATTTGAGGTAATGCCGAATTAGCACGGTAATAAATCAACTCGGCAGCAGTTTTACCACTTACTGCCCACAGCAGTTTGTTTTGTATCTCTTGAAAAAACGTAAGTGTTAAATCATCGTTAGGATTGTAATCGATACTGGTGGCATAAATCTCCTTGATCTGCTGATAGAACAGCTTTTCTGAAAGGCGGATCTCCCTAATCCGGTTGAGTAGTTCGCGAAAATAATTCAATGACGAACCCGTTTTAAAACGTTCGTCATTGAGGGTAAAACCCTTAATAATGTATTCGCGTAAGCGCTGTGTTGCCCATATGCGAAACTGTGTTCCTTGATTAGATTTCACTCTGTAGCCCACAGAAATAATAACATCCAAATTATAAAAGTTAGTGGGTTTTGTAGAAAAATCGGAAATTCCGATTTTTCTCATAGTGGGTTCAACCGAAAGCTCATTTTCAGCATATACATTCAAAATATGCTCATTAATGGTTGCTCGCGCTTTGCCAAACAACTCTGTCATTTGGTCGATAGTCAGCCATACCGTCTCATCCGAGAAAAGTACATCTACCTTCACACTTCCATCGTCACTTTTATATATAACCATCTCACTCATTGAGAGTAATTCCATGTTCTCGTCCAACATTTCCGGATAGTAAGGGGTTTAAGGGCATACTTTCGAAAGGTAGAAATAAATCGTGACGATTTTTTTTTCAATACATCCCGGAAAAGCATAATTCTGATTTTCTACCTATTTGGATATAGCCACATACAAACATTCCACACTTGCGCGCAGCACTAGAGCACCAGAGCACTTGAAGCGCGAATGCGCTTCGATGCATTAGAGCACTTGCGCGTCAGCGCATTATCGCTCCACTCTCTTTTGTAAACCAAATCATATCCACCTCTTTGCGGAGATCGACCGGCTTGAACTGCATCACCATGGTACGATTGCCGATGTGACGAATGAACTGAATTTTATCGAGCGAAGGGATCTCTTTCAGGTTGGTGATATAAAATGAGGAGGAGTCCATTTGTGCGCAGAGTTGTTCTAAACTTTTACCAATGGGTGAGGCGAGGGGGCAGGCTGAAATGACAGGTTTTTTGGCAAAACCATGAAACTGGCGTGACAGGAATGTTCCCTGCTGCGCAAATAGTCCAAGTACCTGATAATGACTCCCGAGTCGGTCCGAAAGGAGATGCCCGGCAGAGGGTGTCAGGGCTTGTCGTTTATCGAGGTGGGCCAAATGTCCGAGAAGTACCACTTTGTCCTCTTCGCCAAATCGAGTCGCTAAGAAGTGTATATTTTCTCCCATAACTTTATCCCGATTCCGAAATAGCAGTTCGTAGGAATAGCGGACGGCGTAATAGGAGAAAAAACGGTTGTAAAAGTCTCGAAAATAGGCATCGTAACAGGCCTCCCCGCTCTCCTCCCCCGGATTGGCAACAGCCCGGATCAGATCACCTTTCTCTTTAAAGTTGAGAATGTCGAACCCAAATATGGAAAGGGTGTTATTATGCGCCAGATTGTAGGCTCTCAAGTATTCAATGAGTTCTCTTGTGGCCGGGTTATCTAAGAAATTCAGCACTGAGTCCGGAGTTTGCCAGAATTCGCCGGGATGTTGGGTCCGCCCCTGAATGTAATGGTTTGTTTGTATGCCATGCAATATCGAGATCTCCATTCCAATTCTGTTGAAGCCCTTAGAAATTAGCTCTTTTACGATAAGGGAGGCTTGGTCATTGAAGGTTTGGCTTCCATGGATCGACTCACCAATAGCTAATATCTTTACTTTAGGATCAACAAGGAGTTTTGGGGAAATATGTTTGGCAATTGTATCAATTTCCTGCGTTGAAAAGGGCGATTGGTGATCGAAAATGTACGCCTCGAGGGGTTTGTTATTAATGGCAATTCCGATTTTGTTCAACGAAAGAGAGACCATTGCATGGTTTAGGATTCGGGATCCATCTGCGGTACCCAATGGTGCTGTGACGGAGGGTATGGAGTCCCTGTCGAAGGTGTAAAGTGCTATATGGAGGTTGTTGGCACCTTTCGGGATTTTACACCTATACCGGGTGGTTGAGTAGAGATCATCGTTCTTACTGCTTTCAGTACCGCCAATAAGCGCAGTGGCAGGGAGAGCCTTGATGATGCTCTTTATTTGGCTGTTTTTGTCGAAAAACTGCAGTTCCAGTTGTAAGGTGCGATGGCTTTCGACAGGCCTGAAATCGTACACAAGAGAGAGTTCCAACTTCCTGGCTGTTTCCGGCAAAACAATCCTTCGGGATATGGATAAAAACGGATTTACTCCTTCTATACCCGAGTTTACAAACCTCAACGTATCTTGCAGATCTTCGCAAAAGCGCTTTTCAACGTTAAGGTTGTTAATTATTCCGGAAAAGATGACTTCGTTAAAGGTGTCGTTCTTCTCAATCGACGTAAATAGATCGGGCGTAAAAGAGGCAAAGGGATCGGACGACGAGATCGGCCCCCTTCCCGACATACCGCCATCTGCCATATTTGGAGCGTGATTACAACTACATGCCAGTAAAACCAAAACTGCTGCCAGTTTTATGTGCAGAATCCAATCTGCAATCCGGATTTCATTGGGCTTAATGACCATTATCCACCTCCTCGATTTCTTTACGTACGCTTAGGGAAGCATCCTCAACCAAACCATAATTAACGCTAAGCCTTTTCATAAAACTATACGCTTTTGATAGTTGTTATAAAACCCAATAGAGTTATACTTAGTGCTCGTTATGGTTTTGTGGCTTCTATTCTTCCATTTTATTATTAATCAATTCTTTC
The DNA here is from genome assembly GCA_964349835.1 of uncultured Bacteroidales bacterium. Lineage (GTDB taxonomy): Bacteria > Bacteroidota > Bacteroidia > Bacteroidales > UBA4181 > JAQVSH01. The sequence goes on from CAYGID010000079.1 coordinate 4,010, forward strand.
AATTCATTCTTACTCGGTAAGACTGTCATATATTTACTTGCAAAAATTTGTTCATTGTTTTCTGGAAGAGTAATCTCGACGAGCGTATCGTTCTTCTTCTTACAAAGTATTATCCCTATTGTTTTGTTCTCGGCATCCAATCTAACGTATCTGTCGTAATAATTGACATACATTTGCATTTGTCCCAGATCCTGATGGGTTATTTCCCCAATTTTCAAGTCAATAAGCACAAAACATTGAAGTAACCGGTTGTAAAAAACCAAATCAATACGGAAATGTTTTTCATCAAATGTAAATCGGACTTGGCGCCCAACAAAAGTGTACCCTTTCCCCAATTCAAGCAAGAAATTTTCCAACCTGTCAATTAACTTTTGCTCAAATTCACTTTCTGTGTATTTTCTTTCTTCTGGTAATCCTAGAAACTCCAACACATAAGGATCTTTGAGTGAATCTTGTGCTTTTTCTACAATTTGACCTTTTTCTGATAACCTTTTGACTTCAGATTTATTTCGGCTCAATACCAATCTTTCGTATAGTGATGAATCAAACTGACGCTGGAGCTCTCTCAAACTCCAGTTATTTTCGATAGTCTCAAGTTCGTAGAATTTACGTTCCTCCAAATTGTCAATTCTCATTAGTAGAAGATAATGTGACCAGCCCAATCTAAAATGGTCAGACAGCGTCTGACCATTTGAATATGTCAGATAGAAAGTCCTCATTTGCTTTAAGTTAGTCGTGGAAAATCCTTTGCCAAACTCAGTTGTAAGTTTGATTGATAATTCAGAAATCAGGTTCTGACCATATACTGCCTTAGATTTTCCTTGTTGTTCCTCTTCTACAATGAGGCGACCAATTTCGTAATATGTTAAAACAATTGTTTTGTTAACCGATTGTACAACTGCTTTCTTTGCTGACTTCAATAAGTCAGAAATTTTCGAATAAAAATCATCTTTGTCTAGGTTTAATCTACTCATGGTATTGTCTTTTTCCCCCGCCGTCAGAGTACTCTATGGCCTGAAAATTCAGTTACCGTTCGAGATATCCGGTTCGGGTCAGGGTTCGTCAATCGTTTTCTTGCAGGGGGACGTAAATGGTGTTGCCGGAACACAGTCCATTTCCGAATGCCAAAATACAAATATTTTTGATAGGTTTTTCGCTCGTCGCAGGGTACTCGGTCAAAGTAAATTTTTCTGGCGGTGATGGATGGTGTAACACAACCTTCATTCCCCACTCTTCAGTGCGCCCTGCGCAGCACCAGAGCACTTGAAGCGCGAATGCGCTTCGATGCATTAGAGCACTTGCTCACCGGCGCAGCATGCAAATGCTGCACCGGTGAGCATTACAGCTCCAAAAATCGGTACAGAAAGTCCGCGTCAAATCCCCGGCTCATGCCAAAGCGGAAGAGTTTGGCTTTGGAGGAAGCATCGTGACATCCGCCCAGGCTCTTTTGCTTCTTGAGCAGCTCGGTGGTCATCATCTCTTCGTAGAGAGATGTGTCGAAAACCGAGAGGGCCTGATCGATGGTTTCGGACGAAAGATGTTTTGTATAGAGCATATTCCGGATTTTGGCTTTGCCCCACTTCTGAAACCGGATTTTGTCGTTTACAAAGGCCTCGGCATAGCGTGTATCATCTATATAGCGGTTCTGGGTAAGGTAGGTTAGGGCGGTAAGGCAATCCGACTCCGACAGCTCCCCATTTCGGAGCTTTTCCATTGCTTCCCATTGGCACATCTCCTTTCGGCTGCTCAGCCGGGTGAGTTGCGACAGCGCCTTTTTGTAGAGGGCTTTGTTCTCTGGTTCATTTTCCATGGCCGAAAATCTAATAGGAATCTGTTGTTTCACTTCGGTGAGGCAGGTAACTGTGCGCTCTACGGGCAGGCTCATTTTAGAAAGGTATTGCTTGCTGTGTTGGCCAGATAGCCGATATCATGCGCTCTTTGCCGTTGAGGTCGTTGAATGCCGAAACTTCCGTATAGCCCAGATCCGAGAGCAGAGCTGCCGTTTCGGGAGCAAAGGCCTCATTAATTTCGAAGAAGAGCGCTCCTCCCGGTTTCAGCCACCGGGCGCCCAGCCGGCCAATGGCCCGGTAAAAGCGCAGGGGATCCGTATCGGGCACAAAGAGGGCTCTGTGGGGTTCGTTTGCCACCACATTGGGTAGCATCTCTCCCTTCTGGGCCAGGGTTACGTAGGGAGGGTTGCTCACGATGATATCGAACCGGCCGGGGGCCATTTCCCGAAGGGCATCGGCGCTAAGGAACGGGGTATCGACGGCTGGGATCACTTTACGGGCCAATTTCAGGATGTCGGCATGATAGAATTGTACCGTAGCACCCAGGTTTCGGGAATTTTTGGCTGCCACCGAAAGGGCCCTCCGGCTTATATACCGCATGAACCTCTGCACCGGGTAACTCGAGCGAAAGGGTAACAGCAATGCAACCGCTGCCGGTGCCGATATCAAGAATCTGCAGCGGTTCCGACCCTTTTGGCGAGTTGCCGGTCGAGTTAGTGCACCTTATGGCAAGGAGGTCCCGCGCCGCAAAAATGACCTTCTGAGCCAACTCTTCGGTTTCGGGGCGGGGGATTAAAACGGATCGCGTTACTCTGAGTGTGTATCCGTAAAATGGGGCTTCGCCGGTGATATATTGAAAAGGCACATTTTTTTTCAAAGCGCATACCATTTTTTCGGCCTTTTGCATTTGGGTTTTCGGTAACTTTACGCCCGCGTTTACACGGAGTTGCATTACAGGCAATCGCGTGACATGCGATAGGATGAGCCAAGCCAGGTTTTCTGCTTCACGTGTTTCTGCAGTCCCTTCCAGTTCCCGGATGGTTCGGGCTATAAACGATCGAAGGCTCTCCTGATTCATGGTAGTTTCATTGTTTCGCATCAAAATTAGGTAAAGATCACATGATTTCTCAGGCGGCTAATCATATTTTGTTGTCGCAAACCGTATCTCACGATTCGGAACATCTGCTTTATATGCGCAGATGCCTCCAGCTTGCGGCTCTGGGTCGGGGATGGGTCGAACCTAATCCCATGGTGGGTTGCGTGATTGTGGCTCAGGGTAAAATTGTGGGTGAGGGGTATCACGCCCGTTATGGCGAAGCGCATGCCGAGGCGAGTGCCATTGCTTCGGTGTACGATCGTACGTTGCTTGCGCAATGTACACTGTACGTCTCGCTCGAACCTTGCGCCCATTTTGGCAAGACACCCCCCTGTGCTGACCTGATAATTCGGTCGGGCATCCGAAATGTGGTGATTGGATCGGTCGATCCCAATCCGAAGGTCGATGGCGGCGGTATCAGAAAACTTCAGGAGGCGGGCTGTAACGTGGTATGGGGGGTGATGGAACAGGAGTGCCGTGATCTGAATGCCCGTTTTTTTTCGAGACATGAGAAGAAACGGCCTTATATTCTGCTTAAATGGGCCCAAACAGCCGACGGTTTTATGGGTAGAGTGGCCGTTCCCGGCGAGAAGCTGGCTCCCTTTTGGATCTCGTCGGCCTCAGAACGGCGCTGGACCCACAAATGGAGATCGGAGGAGCAGGCCATTTTGGTGGGTACCGGAACCGCACTCGCCGACAACCCTTCGCTCACGGTTCGCGACTGGTCGGGCAAAAATCCGTTGCGGATTGTTTTCGACCGACGTTTGGTGATTCCTTCTACCGCCGCACTCTTCAATCATGACGCCCCCACTTGGGTGGTAACCGAAAGGAGAGAGCAGCCGCTCAGCCATTTACGCTACCTTCAGGTGGAGCCGGGAGTCGATTTCTGGCCTCCGTTACTCAAGGCCCTTCAGGCCGAAAAGATTATGTCGGTGATGGTCGAAGGGGGTGCCGAAACACATGCCCATTTATTGGCTTTGCAATTGTGGGATGAAGCCCGTATATTTATTTCGCACAAATGCCTTGGGCAGGGCGTATCTGCCCCGACCATGCACGGAACGCCCCTTTCCATGGTCGAGACCGAAACAGGGCTTTTGCTGGTGTACCGGAATCAGACCCGGTTGGGGGGTATGATGTAATGAAGTTGTATGTATGAATAGAGTTTTGTTGTGCGTTTTTTTGGCCATTCTGCCTTTTGTTCCCTCTCTGCGGGGGCAGGATCCGGGTATCCGGCTTAAGGCTGCACGCGACTCTTTTCTCAAGGGCCAGCCACTTGTGGCCATGGCCATGACCGATAGTTTGTTGCTTTCCGATACGATTGGGTACGAAATCCGCATGTTGCGGGGCGAAATTTTTGAATCGCAGGCCAACCTGCCGGAGGCACTTAACGAGTATAAGCGATTGTTGGCCTTCCGCCCCGACGATGCGGTTTTGCTAAGCCGTATGGGGAAAGCCTCCTATTACAATGGCGATCGTCTCCCTGCCCTGGCCCTGCTAAACAGAGCCACCCTGTCGGATCCTACCCGGCTCGACGCCTATCAAACAAAAATCAGAATCCTCATGGATTTGGGCCGAACGCAGGAGGCACTTGCCGCCAGCGACTCCACCCTTTGGATGGGCGAAGACCCCGTGAGCTATTTTTTGCAGGGCAAGGTAAACGAGATGATGGGCGAACCGCAAAAGGCCGAGTGGGCTTATATTAAAGCCATCCGGCTGAAGCCCGACTACCAGGAGGCCTACCGATCGCTCATCATGCTGCAGGTGAGTATGGGGAAAACCGATGATGCCATCTATTATGCCGACCGTATGACCGGCTTAAGGGTAGGCGACCGGGAACTCCTTCTTTTCCGTCTCAATGTACTGATGTCGGCCAACCGGGTTAACGATGCTATCACCGCCATTTCGGAGATGATTGCGGCCAAACCCGCCGATAGCGTGTTGCGGCTTACCAGGGGCCGATACTATTTGCAGGGCAGGCAGTTCGATGAGGCGCTGACCGACTTTTTAGCAGTTCTGCCACATAAGCCGGTCGAGGTGAACTACTGGAAGGGAATGACTTTCATGGGCAAGTCGCTTCCCGACTCGGCCAGAAAATGTTTCGAAGAGGTTCGCTTTTTGATGAAACCGGGTACCTCCGATTCGATTTGGGTTCAAAAGGCAAGATCCGAACTCTTTGTCCTCGACCGCGAACAAGATGCTCCCACCTTGCGTTTTCTCGATTATGAGGAAGAAGAGCTTACGGAGATTCGCATCTCGGAGCCTGTCGATACGCTGTTGCTTCGGATGTCGGTAGTCGACCGCAGTGAAATTCAGTCTGTTCGGGTTAATGATTCATCTGTCTATTTTAATCCTAATCGACGTATGGTGCTGGTTCTTCTCAGAGTTCCCGTAACTGGTCGTGAGGGGGTTAAGATTGATGCGGCCGATGTATACGGGAATGCTGTCTCCACCTATTTGCGCTTCCTCTTTCCCGCAGTCTCCGATTCTGTCGATTTGCAACAACAATCGCAGCTCCCGGCTCAAGTTGAGGCGCTTCTCCTTTCCGACCAAAAGACCGATCCCGAATAGCCATCGCACTCTCCGTATTGCTTTTTTCTATATATTTAGCCAATTAACAGGTTAAATATAAATAAGCAGCAATGGAACGACGGAATTTTCTCAAGACGGCCGCCCTGGGATCGGCCGCCCTGTTCACCTCGGTGCATATGAAGGGTATTTCGCAGGATCGCAAACTGAAGTTTGGATTAATTGGTGCCGGATGGTACGGCATGGTGATTGCTCAGGCTGCCCTTAAGGCTGGTGGTGCTGAGTTTGTAGCGGTTTGCGATGTCGACTCTGCTCATCTGGATACCTCGGCCAGACAGCTGGCCTCAGCGCAGGGAAGTGAACCCCGGAAATTTGCCAATTACAAAGAGCTGCTCGATATGAAGGGCCTCGACGGGGTTTTTATCGGAACACCTCCCCACTGGCATGCACTCCAATTTATTGCAGCCTGCGAAAAGGGGCTGAACGTCTATCTCGAAAAGCCGCTATCGTACGACATTCGCGAAGGTCTGGCTATGGTAGAGGCTGCCCGGAAGGCAGGCAACATTGTGCAGGTGGGCTTTCAGCGTCGGCAGAGTGGTGCGTTTAGAAAGGCCAAAGAGCTCATTGAGGTCGGAACGCTTGGTGATATCCGCCAGATTTCGGCGCAGATTCATTATAACCCCGGGCGTCAGGATACTACCATTCAGGCGCCTCCCGCCACGCTCAACTGGGACGAATGGTGCGGACCTGCTCCCAAACTCGAGTATCGTCCAAGTATCGGGCATAAAGCCTGGCGTCTGGAGAAAGAGTACGGCAATGGGCACCTCGTCGACTGGGGCATTCACCTGATCGATGCCATTCGCATGGTGATGGGAGAGTCAATGCCCACCGATTTTTATAGCCGGGGTGGCATATACGAATTCAAGGATCAGATTACCACGCCCGATACCCTTACCGCCAACTTTGCCTTCGAAAAGGCGCCGGTTGTGTGGCAGCACCGTTTCTGGGGGGTTGGCGATACAAACCGCGATTTCAACAATGGTATCTTTTTTCATGGCACCAAAGGAACCCTCTTTTCGAGCGATACCAAGTTGCTTATGTACCAGCCTTCTAAGCCGGGTGCCGGCGAAACAATTGCCATTGAAAACAGAGATATGCAGTTGTTGCAGGTGGCTGCCTTTGTGGAGGCAGTCCGCTCCGATAACCGGAAGTTGATTACTTGCGACCCGGCCGATGCCTTCCGGTCTTCTGCAACCGTACAGCTGGCTATGATCTCCTATAACACCGGTTCGCTGGTAAAGTGGGATGCGGCTAAAAACGAAATTGTGGGCAACAGTGAGGCCTCAAAGCTGATGAGTCGACCCTATCGCGATAAGTACATCCATCCGTAAACGACTTTACAAGCGAAGAGGGAGTCTCAAAGCGTTGCGCTAATGAGACTCCCTCTTTACTTTGTGCACCTCGCAGAGCGCATCATATGGCTGCTATTGCAACTCCAACACCAAAATAGACCGGGAAGGTACCTTAACCGTGAGCTTGCCATCCTTTATAGTGGCATCGGTAAAGGCTTTTGGCGCCACTGCGTTGGGGGCCTCGAAGGTGTTGTAAGTGTCTACCGAGGGGGCTGTCAGGATTCGTCCGCTCACCTTGGTTGCATTGGTCCCTTCGAGTAGGGCCGAGACCTCAACGCCCTTCTCGTGGTCGATATTGGCCAGAGAGACATGGATACGTCCCGCCTTATCTTTCGAAGCAGAAGCACTTACCGTAGGGATGTT
>CAYGID010000080.1:0-3838 GCA_964349835.1 uncultured Bacteroidales bacterium
GCACTATTGTAGTTCCACCACAGTAATCCCGGCACCTCCAAACTCTTCGCTTTCGTCGCGGAAAGAGGCCACAGGCGGCAACGCCTGCAGGTAGGCTCTGATCTGTTGTCGGAGAATTCCGTTCCCTTTGCCGTGCAGAATCCGCACCTCGGAATAGTCGAGCATCAGAGCTTCGTCTAACAACTCTGCCACTTTTTGTACCGCCTCCTCGGCGGTAGCCCCTCGCACATCGATTCGGGGTTTAAAATGGAGGCGCCGTTCCATGGGATCATAGACCGGAAGGGAGCTTCTCGATGAGCGAGGTTCAACGGTAAGCCGTTTAAACTCGTTCTTCGAAATGCGGTGAAGTTTTCCCAGAGGAACCGTAAGTAGCAGATGGCCGAAAGCCACCACACACTGGGCACCCTGCAACTGCAGAATCTCGCCCGGCACCTCCTGCCCGTCTAACTTCACCTTATCGCCCGCAGCCAATGGCTTTTCGGGTTCTGGAGTCTTTACAGAGGCACCGCTCTTGCGCGAAGTGGTAGCAGGAAGTGGACCCTCCTGGCCCGAAACACCGGACTGGCTCTTCTGCTCTTCGCGCTTCTTGAGCTGCTCTATTTTGCGGGCAATACGCTCCTCATTTTCGGCCTGGCCGGGCAACGCATCGGGGATTGGCACTTCGAGCCTCTTTTTTTCGGCAACAATAAGAGCACGGGCTTCGCGTGTCTTCTCCTTATCGGCCTGCGACTCACGGATGGCACGAATGGTGTTTTCAATCTGCCGGTTTACACCCGAAAGGAGTTGCTCGGCCTCCTGGCGGGCACGCTCAAGAATGACCTTCCGCTCCCGCTTAAGTTGCTCCAGTTCGGTTTGGTATTGCTGGAGATCGGCCTCCAACTGTTTGCCTGAGAGGCGGATTTGGTTCCGCTTGGTTTCCCAATATCGTTTGTCGCGTACAATGTCGCGCAGATGCTTATCGAAATCGATATAATCCTGCCCCACTTTATCGGAAGCCTCCTGCAAAACCGATTCGGGCAAACCGATCTTCCGGGCAATTTCGAAGGCAAACGAACTTCCCGGCTTGCCAATCTGAAGTGTAAAAAGGGGTGACATCCGGGCGGCATCGTAGAGCATAGCGCCATTGGTTATGCCGGGAGTCGATGCGGCAAAGTGTTTCAGGTTGGTATAATGGGTCGTAATCACGCCGTATGCCCCCTGCCGGTTTAGATGGTCTAAAATGGTCTCGGCAATGGCTCCGCCAAGCGCAGGTTCGGTACCCGTACCAAATTCATCGATCAGAAGAAGCGTTTTCTCGTTTGCATTCCGCAGGAAGTGCTTCATATTTAGCAGATGCGAGCTATAGGTACTCAGATCGTTCTCGATCGACTGTTCATCGCCAATGTCAATAAAGATGCGGTCAAAAAAGCCCATCACCGAGTTCTCGCTCATGGGAACGGGCAGGCCACACTGAAACATATATTGCAATAACCCCACGGTTTTGAGACACACCGACTTACCTCCGGCATTGGGACCCGAAATGAGCAGAAGGTGGTTCTGCTCCGTTAACTCTATGTCGAGAGGAACCACCTCCCTACCCTCTTTTTTTAACAAGAGGTACATGAGCGGGTGAACCGACCGCATCCAGTTGAAAGATTGCACATTGTGCGCTTTGGGCTCAACAGCGCCCCACTTCAGGGCCAACTGCGCCTTAGCCCTGATAAAATCGAAATTGCCCATAATGCGACACGACTCCGAGAGATCGGAAACATAGGGCCTGATTTCATCGGTAAAGGAGATCAGAATTCTGACGATTTCACGCCGCTCGGCCAACTCCAGTTCGCGAATGATGTTGTTGGTTTCAACCACTTCGGCCGGCTCAACATAGGAGGTTTTTCCGGTTGCCGATTCATCGTGCACGATACCGGGAATTCTCCGCTTATAAGTGGCATTCAACGGAATTACTGCCCTGCCGTCGCGAATCGAAAGCGAGGTGTCGGCCTCAGCCCACCCCTCTGCCTGCGCCTGTTTCAGCACCTTATGCATCATACGGGCTACTACGCCGTGTTTCGATGCCAGATCCCTACGGATGGCACCCAGTTCGGGCGAGGCATTGTCGCGGATGCGTCCAAACTTATCGATCATACCATCAATCCGCTGCCTGATAAAGGGGTAATAGGCAATGCCCGAGGCCAGTTCGGACAGACGAGGGTACTTTTCGGCTGTTTGACCCTGAAAAAAAGAGAGAAGCAGACGAGTAGCGTCTAACACCCGACCCAAAGCCACAATCTCCTCCACATCGATAAAGGTTCCCTCAATACGAATCCGCCTGAGTACCGGCGAGATATCGGAGAGTTCGTCAAGGGGAGAGCGCGCCTCCATCAGCAGGAGGTTTCGATATTCCGACGACTGCCCAATCAGGAGCATCACCTCTTCGAATCGATTCGTAAACGCCATCTCATCAACGAAGGATACTCCTAACTCACACAGGCAGTGCGATTTTAGAAGGGAACGGATCTCACTGAATCCGATTTTCGTTTCGAAACCGGAGGGGTAAGTTGTCATGAGGCAACGCTCATTGCTTCATATGACGCCTTTCTACCAAGTGAAGGAATTTTTGGGTGGTCTCCATCTCAAGATTCCACCAATCGAACTCCTTCTGGAGAAAACGGACGGCTGTATGAAGGTCGGGAGCCTTGTTCAGAATCTCGACAGTATGGTTAAAGTAACGGGGATTGCTCCGGAAAAGCTCACGGATATAGAGAAAACGGTCGTTTAGGCCGATGCCGTCGAAGATATCGCGAAGGGGAGCCACGGTAGAGGCGGCCTCATCGGAACCGGGGACCAAGGTTTCATGGAGCGATTTCGACTCCTTATTCTGCATCAATTTATCGGCCAGAGTATCGGCTCTGGTTGCGGCGGGGCGGGGCTCTTCGGCAACTTTCGAAACCGAAACGGGGGGTTCCGGCAGAGCAGGTTCCGCCACAGGCACTTCAGGCGCAGTCACTTCAGCCACAGGCGATTCAGTCGTAGTCGCTTCAGGAACAGGCACTTCGGGTGTATGCACTTTGGGTGCAGCCGGCGCAACAAACTTATCGGGTGCCGGGGGTTCGGGAGTTCTGGCAGTGGATATATCGAAAGCCGAGGGCCATTCTATATCCTCAATTTCAGGCTCCTCCTCACGACTTTCACGTCCTCTGAAGAGCCGTTTTACCAAATTGAATGCGCCAAACGAGGAGGGCTGCTCCCCGGCAGGCTTGGATCTCTCGGTCGAAGGCTCAGGTGTCGGCTCCTCTGGAATAACCTCGCGAACCGAACGGTCAATCACCAGAAACTCAGTATCTGCATCGGGCTCCTCTTCGGGGTTCTCAGAAGCCTTCGGTTTGGTTTCCGAACCCTGCGCCAGAAAAGAGGCCAACACAGAAGATTCCGTTGCAGGAGCTTCCGGCTCAGAGAATTCCGGCTCAGAGAGGGTCTGTCGGCCGACTTCGGGCTCAGGAAGCTCCGGTTCGGGAGCTGAAAAAGAAACCGGTTCAACCAAAGGCTCAACGTAAGGTTCTTCCAAAGGCTCGGTTAACGCCTCGGGCAAAGTTTCGGGCGAGGCTTCGGGCGAAAGAAAGGCAATCGGTTCAGGTTCGGGTTCGGGTTCAGGTATAGGTTCAGGTTCGGGTATAGGCTCAGGTTGGGGTTCAGGAATAGGCTCAGGTTCGGGTATAAGTTCGGGTATAGGTTCGGGCCGCAGCTCAGGTACCGATACCGATACCGATTCAGGCTTAGCTTCAGGCTCCGTATGGGAGGACACCGGAGCAGCCGAAACAGGAACATAAACAGCAGCCGAAACAGGAGCCGAAACAGGAGC
>CAYGID010000080.1:3938-11163 GCA_964349835.1 uncultured Bacteroidales bacterium
GAAACAGGAGCGGAGGGCACCGCAACAGGCTCGGGAGTTATCGAAGCACAAACCGCTTGAACGGGGGCTGCGGGCGCATCCTGCATAACGGACTTCTGTACAGGCAGGCTGCATGAAAGGATCCACACCGTGTCGTAAACGGCCTGTAAACGGCTTAATATCACATTAAGTCCAACTTTGGAGATTTCGGGCTGACCCTGAATATCGGTGAGCAAAGCCCTCAGAAGATCAATTTCCTGCAAAGCGCGTCGGAGTTCGGTTCTGGCATCCATGAGCAAAAAATATAGTAGAGAGAAGAAAAACGGAATCTCGATAAAAGCGTAACTTTGCAAAGTTAGTAATAATTGCCAAATGTATACGATTCAAGAGATAGCAGAACTTGCCGGATGCAGTTTTTCGGGCGACGGATCGGTGCGCATCCGCAATCTTGCCACCGACAGCCGGGTACTGGCACACCCTTCGGACACCCTCTTTTTTGCGCTGGTGGGTATCAGGCACAACGGACACGCCTTTCTGCCCGATCTCTACAAAAACGGCGTGCACTGTTTTGTGGTTTCGGAACCGATTCATGAGGCCGACTTTCCCGGAGCCTGCTTCCTCTACGCCCAAGATACCCTGGAGGCATTGCAGAAACTGGCAGCAGGACATCGTCGGCGCTTCTCACTTCCGGTGGTGGCTATAACCGGAAGCAACGGGAAGACCATTGTAAAAGAGTGGATATTTCAAGCACTTCACCGCGACAAGGATATGCTCTGTAGCCCTAAAAGCTACAACTCCCAGGTAGGAGTGCCCCTTTCTGTTTGGCCGCTGCGAACCGAACACACCCTCGCGGTGTTTGAGGCCGGCATATCAAAACCCGGCGAGATGGCCAAATTGGAGGCAATTCTCCGTCCCGACTATGGTATATTCACCCATCTGGGAGAGGCCCATCAGGAAAACTTTGATTCGCTCGCACAGAAGGCCTATGAGAAATCTCGCCTCTTTCAGGGTTGCAGCCACCTGATTTATTGCATAGACGATGCCATACTCAGGGAGTTGTTTGCCGGACCCGAGTTCGAAAAAAAGCGCCATGTTGCCTGGAGCAAACAGAAAAACGGAGCGCCACTCTCCATTCTCCCCACACCCGATCCCCGAGGGGGCACCCTGCTGCAGGTCGACAGCGAATGTCTTCGTTTTTCGGTACGCATCCCCTTCAGCGATGCCGCTTCTATAGAGAATGCCTCACATGTGATAGCCCTCCTCTATGAGTTGGGCTATCCGCCCGCTGCCATCTCCGAACGGATGGCCGGACTCCATTCAGTGGAGATGCGGCTCGAACAAAAACAGGGCATCAACGGCTCTACCCTGGTGAACGACAGCTATAACTCCGACCTCGGATCACTTGCCATTGCCCTCGACTTTCTGAATCTGCAGCACCAGCACCTTACAAAAACCCTCATTCTTTCCGACATTCTCCAGAGCGGCAGAGACCCCGAACAACTCTATTCGGAAGTGGCCACCCTGGTAGAAACCAAAAACATTTCTCACCTGATTGGCATAGGCTCCGACATCTCGGCCCAGGCCCCCCTTTTTCGCGACAACGCGCAGTTCTTTCCCTCCACACGCCACTTCCTGGAGCAGCTCCATCCGGCCGATTTCGCCAACCAGGCCATCCTGATTAAAGGTTCGCGCGTTTTTCGCTTCGAACAGATTGTTGCCGCTCTCGAAGAAAAAGTGCACGAAACGGTGCTCGAAATCAACCTCGATGCTATGGTCGACAACCTGAACCATTTCAGGTCGCTACTGCACCCCGAAACCAAGGTCACTGCCATGGTCAAGGCCTTTTCGTACGGCAGTGGGAGCTACGAAATTGCCAATGTACTTCAATATCACAGAGTTGATTACCTTGCAGTTGCATTTGCCGATGAAGGCAAACTCCTCCGCGAGAAGGGCATTACAGTTCCCATCATGGTGATGAACCCCGAGGCGGGATCGTTCGAACAGCTTCTCCAATACCGGCTCGAACCGGAAATTTTCAGTTTTGCCACGCTGGTGGCCTTTTTGGCTTCTGTGCGCATGCACAAGCTCCGCGACTACCCCATCCATGTAAAGCTCGACACCGGGATGCACCGGTTGGGATTCCAGCCTGCCGATCTGCCGCGCCTGATGGAGATGCTGACCGAGGCCTCCCCCGACCTTCGGACTGTCTCGCTCTTCTCACACCTGGCAGGTGCCGACGACTCCCGTTTCGACGACTTCACCCGCGAGCAGATAGCCCGGTTCGAAACCATGAGCCGCCAAATTATGGAAGGGTTGGGCCGCACCGACATCCTGCGCCATATACTCAACTCGGCGGGCATAGAACGATTCGCCGAAGCCCAATTCGATATGGTAAGGTTGGGCATCGGACTCTACGGAATGAGTGCCACAGCAAGCCCGGTTCTGCGGCAAATCAGCACGCTCAAGAGCGTGATTTTACAGATCAGGGAGGTTGAGGCCGGCGAAAGTGTGGGTTACAGCCGAAATTATATCCCGACGGTAAAAGAGCGTATCGGTGTTGTGGCAGTGGGTTATGCCGACGGTTTACGTCGCAGCCTGGGAAACGGAGTAGGAAAAGTGATGGTAGACAACCGTCTGGTTCCCATTGTAGGAAACATCTGTATGGATATGTGCATGGTGAATCTTACAGGCGTTGAGGCCCGCGAAGGCGATGAGGTGCTCTTTTTCGGACCGGAATACCCCATTACCCACATGGCTGAGCAACTGGGCACCATCGCTTACGAAGTACTCACCTCTATTGCTCCACGGGTAAAACGGGTCTATTTCAGGGAATAGCCGATACTATTCTTTACTCTCCGGCAACTGCAAACACTACGCTGCGCATGACACACGAGCTCTGGATACTCCTCTCTCTGTTGCTGCTCCCTCTCGGAGTCGGAATCCTTTGGCTGGGGCGACTTATTCGGAGCCAATACCGGGAGAGGGAGCAGTTGGTACGTCAAACAGAAAGGCTACAGGCAAGCCTGGAGAGCCTCGAACAGCGACTACGCGATGAGACCCGACAGAACCGCCAAGAGCTCTCCGAACGACTCGCCCAGTTTCAGACCGCTATTCTCGGCACCCTGCAGAACCAGTCGGATCAGCAAAACCAACAGGCGCGCAACAGTGCCGAGGCACAACTTCGGGTTCTGGCGCTCTTTCAGAAAAGCCTCGAAGAGCGTTTCGACACCCTCCGGCTGTTGCAGCAGGAGTTGGCTAAACAAACCGAGAAACGGCTCGATCAGATCAGAGAGACCGTCGATGAAAAACTGCAGAAAACCCTGGATGAAAGGCTGGGTCAATCGTTTGCGTCGGTAAGCAGGCACCTTCAGTCGGTTCAGGAGGGGTTGGGCGAGATGAGAACACTGGCTCAAGATGTGGGCGGACTGAAAAAGGTGCTTAGCAACGTGAAGGTGCGTGGAGGACTGGGCGAAGTGCAGTTGGCAATGCTGCTGGAACAGATTCTGGCACCCGACCAATTCGAAACCAATGTCCGCACCAAAGCAGGTTCGGCCGATGTAGTGGAGTTTGCCATCAAACTGCCGGGGCGCGATGAGCAACAGAGCTCGGTATATCTCCCCATCGATGCCAAATTTCCCAGAGAGGTGTACGAAAGAGTGGTTGATGCCTATGAGACGGGCGATCCGGCACAAATTGAGGCCGCTTCGAAAAATCTCGACCAGGTAATCCGGAAGATGGCCCGGGATATTCGCGACAAATACATTGACCCGCCAGCCACCACCGATTTCGGGATTCTCTTTCTCCCTTTCGAAAGCATCTATGCCGAAGTGGTACGCCGATCGGCCCTCCTGGAGCAGCTGCAACGCAACGAAAAGGTGATTGTAACCGGACCTTCCACCCTGGCAGCCATCCTTAACAGTCTGCAAATGGGCTTCAAAACATTAGCCATCCAGCGTCGCAGCAGCGAGGTGTGGAATCTGCTGAAAGCCGTGAAGACCGAGTTTGGCGAATTCTCGAGAGTACTGTCGAAAGCCCAGGAAAAGATTTTGGGTGCAAACGAGGAGCTCGACAAATTGGTGGGTGTGCGAACCCGCCAGATTAACCGGAAGCTTCGCGAGGTGGAGCTCCTCCGGCCCGACGATGCCCGCAAACTGCTTGAAAGCGGAGCCGATTCGTTACCCGAAAATGGAACCGAAGAGGAGACCGAAAGCTGACACGCTCAACATAAGCATTAGATTCATACCTTTGCCATGGATTAACCTCAGGCGAGAAACGTTACCCTGCCAACACCTTACCGCCATGTACACTGTATCGAAACGACTCGAAATATCGGCCGCACACCATATCGAAACCAACTACCCCAGCCCCTGTAACGGGATGCACGGGCATAACTGGATTATCACCGTCTACTGCCGCAGCGAGCAGCTCAATACAAACGGGATGGTCATCGATTTTTCGGAGATTAAACAGAAGATTCACGGGCAGCTCGACCACAAGGTACTGAACGACATTCTGCCCTATAACCCAACCGCCGAAAATATTGCACGGTGGGTCTGCGAACAGATTTCGAACTGTTTTAAGGTAACCGTACAAGAATCGGAAGGCAATATTGCCACCTTCGAGAAGGATGCGTAACATGTTTAAGATCAACGAAATATTCTACTCTATTCAGGGCGAGGGGTATCATGCCGGCACCCCGGCAGTATTTGTCAGGTTTTCGGGATGCAATCTGCATTGCAGTTTTTGCGATACGCAACACGAACCGGGCCATATGATGTCTACCGAAGATATTCTGGCACAGGCACTTCAATACCCTTCAAAACACCTTGTATTAACCGGGGGAGAGCCTTCGCTTTATATCACCGAACCCTTTGTTAAAGCCTTTAAAGAGAGGGGTTTCTATGTGCAGATTGAGACCAACGGAACCTGCCTGCTGCCCGCAAACCTCGACTGGGTTACCTGCAGCCCCAAAGAGCAGCTGCTACTTCAGAGTGCCGACGAACTGAAAGTAATCTATACCCGACAAGATTTGTCGATTTACAACAGCTTCGCCTGCAGCTATCGTGCCCTTCAGCCCTGTTCGAACCAAAATATAGAAGAGGTGGTTGCGTATATACTGCAACATCCCGAATGGCATCTGAGTGTGCAACTTCACAAATGGCTGCACATTGCATAACCTAACCTAAAAACCGCAAGCATGAACGCATCATCGCATAGCAGCTCCTCGGATAGCGCACAAACATCGGCTAAACAGAGTGGGTTTATATACTCCGAAAAAGAGAAGAAACTGATTCTGCAGATGCAGATTAACGAGCTTACCGCCAATGTGATGTATCGGAGGCTGGCCGCTTCTGAGAAGAATCCGCACAATCGGGCCATTTTAGAGCAGATTGCGCTCGACGAAAACAAACATTACCACATCCTGAGGCGCTATACAGGAAAAACGCCGGGTTACAACGCCTTTCAGGCCTTCCGGATGGTATTGCTCTCGCGCCTGCTGGGGCTCACCTTCGGCATTAAGCTTCAGGAGCGGGCCGAGCAAGAGGCCGGAAAGGGCTATGCGGGCTTCGATAGCAACCCCGACTTTATGCTCATCAAAAACGACGAAGAGAACCACGAACAGCAATTGGTGGGCATGCTGCAGGAGGAGAAGCTTCAATATATGAGCTCAGTGGTGCTGGGGCTCAACGATGCGCTGGTAGAACTGACCGGTGCATTGGCCGGATTCACCCTGGCTCTTCAGCAATCCGATCTGATTGCGCTCACCGGGAGCATCACAGGCATGGCGGCTGCCCTCTCTATGGCCTCTTCCGAATATCTCTCAACCCGGTCGGAGGGCGACGGGAAGAACGCAATCCGCGCCAGCCTCTACACCGGAATGGCCTACCTGGGCACAGTGGTGGCGCTGATTGCGCCCTTTCTGATTCTTTCGAATCCGCTCATCTCGCTGGCTTGCACTCTGGGCATCTCGGCCACTATTATAGCCCTGTTCAACTACTATTACGCCGTTGTCCGCAACGAAAGTTTCAAAAAGCGATTCCTCGAAATGGCTGGCTTAAGTTTTGGGGTGGCCGGCTTCAGTTTCCTGATTGGCTACCTGCTAAAACGTTTCACCGGGATAGAGGTATAACGAGGCATGGCCGTTATCTCGCCTGCCCCTCCTACGAAGGGCAGGCGCCATAACGAGACCTCAGCACCCGGAAAAGCGGCGCGGCGCTTATTTTTGATGCACGCTGAAGGGAGCGTATTTCTCGGGGAAGTAATCTTTCAGAATCTGATAAAGACCCGGATCATACTCCAGCAACTCGGCCTGGGTGTTTACATGGTTGTGCTTGCCGTCGGGGCGGGGCACATCGGCATTCACATGAAACCACGACTGCACCCCCTCGGCCCAATATTCGGCAATATTGGTATTGGCATAAGTATTTTTCCATTTTCCCTGCGCACGAGCCGCTTCGAGTGAGGCCGCTAACCGTTTTTCGAAATCTTTATGCACCGGATTGATGCCCACAGAGTGAATGGTGTGGGCAAATTCATGCACCAAAATATCCTCGGCATGATACTTATCAATCTGGTAACCCAGAATATTCTCCTCGGCACAGGTATTGAGCGGCATCCGTAAGGACCCCCCCAGACCCCGGGCACGCACGTCCCAGTTGATTGTGGTGTCTTTGGCCAAATGGGCATGTTCGGGAATATCAGTAGTGCCTTCGTAACGAGCCATGATACCCACCCGGGTGTTACGCGAAGTGAGCGAGGCCAGAACCTCTTTGGGCATGAGAGAGGTCACCGCCGTGATGGTGCGGTAGGCCGCCCTGAAGGCCGAATCGGGTACCCGCCACGAACTCACAATATGGATGCCATTAGCATTTACATACTTCTTATAAAAGGGATCGAGGCCCAACTCGGCAGGGGGCTTACTAACGGGCGGAATAACATCCGTTTGTTGTGCTGAAGTCTCCTTCAGCCACACATCACCAGCCTTAATCGAAACACCTCCTACAGAGAATATCCCTAAAAGAAGGAGAATGGGGAAAAGTTCTTTTTTCATCTGATTTCACATTTACAATAAAGCACTCAAGTTTCGCAACCTATTTGTATGGAACTAAATCTTCGACGGTCGAAGTTTTGCGACGTATTTGTATGTAACTGAATCTTCGACGGTCGAAGTTTTGCGACTTATTTGTATGAAACTAAATCCTCGACGGTCGAAGTTCTGCGACCCATTAGCGCTCTCATTCACTAA
>CAYGID010000081.1:0-10071 GCA_964349835.1 uncultured Bacteroidales bacterium
GGCCAACATAGTCCATCACCCGGTTAATGCGGGCCGTATACTCCTGCCGGCTTAGATTGGTGTGCTCCATAGGAAAAATCAATGAATTAGTGCTCCAGTGCATCGAAGCGCTTATGCGCTTCGAGAGCTCTAATGCTCTAATGCTCTGGTGCTCTGGTGCTCTTGTGCTCTTGTGCTCTTGTGCTACGCTTCGCGCAAAATTGCATATTTTTTAGAAGAAAGAGTTTACGAATCTTGCGAAACTATTGCGAATATTCTATCTTCGGACATCCACACAAATCTGCCTGTTTCACTGCACTTGCCTCCTCGACATGAAAAGTTTGGCGACCTATTTGCGCGAAGCGCAGCACTAGAGCATTTGCGCGATGCACCAGAGCACTAAAGCACCAGAGCCTAGCGCGCACGCAGCATTAGAGCTCTTGCGCGCAGCGCGATGTACTAGAACACTAATCCATTCACCATTCAATATATGAAGCCTCTCCTTTCCCTCCCCATCCTGCTGTTTCTCTTTTGTATGGCTCCGGCAAGCGGAGCTGAGAAGCAGCCACTGCGCAAACAGTTTTTCAATCACGACTGGAGATTTTTTCTGGGCGATCCATCGCAAGCCTCCGAAGCCGGTTTCGACGATAAGAACTGGCGTACCCTCGATCTGCCTCACGACTGGAGCATCGAGGGGAAGATTGATCCTAACCACCCCATGGGGAACGATGGCGGCTACTTTCAGTCAGGAGTGGGCTGGTACCGGAAGAGCTTCGAAGTGCCCGCAACGTGGAAAGGTCAGCGCATAGCCATCTATTTCGAGGGGGTCTATATGAACTCCGAGGTGTTTATCAACGGCAAATCGCTGGGGGTCTATCCGTACGGCTACTCCTCGTTCCGTTACGACCTGACCCCCTATCTCGACTATGGAAAGCCCAATCTGATTGCAGTGCGTGTAGATAATTCGCAGCAAGTCAACAGCCGCTGGTACAGCGGTTCGGGCATCTACCGCCATGTGTGGCTCGAGGTGACCCCTCCGGTACATGTGGCCCCCTGGGGCGTAGCCGTTACCACACCTGTAGCCACTCCCCAAAAGGCCACTGTTCTACTGAAGGCCTCAGTAAAAAACCAAACCAATGGCGTACAGAAGGTTACCGTCAAGAGCTGGCTCAGGGATTCGCGCAACATAATTGTGGGATCGGCCGAAAGTAAGATTGAACTTCCCGCAAATAGCCAAAAAGAGGTGGAGATGCAGATTGCCGTATCGAATCCGCTGCTTTGGTCGCCCGAAACGCCTACTCTTTACAATGCAGATATCCAGATACCTTCTGGCAAAGATGGAGACGATTTTCTCCGAACCCCCTTCGGGATCCGGACCCTGCGCTTCTCCACCCAGGATGGTTTTCAACTCAACGGAAAAACCGTGAAGCTGAACGGCGGCTGCGTGCACCACGACAACGGTTCACTGGGGGCATCGGCCTTTACCCGCGCCGAAGAGCGCAGGGTCGAAATACTGAAGGCGGCTGGTTTTAATGCCATCCGCACCTCGCATAATCCCCCCTCAGAGGCATTTCTCGATGCTTGCGACCGACTGGGCATGCTAGTAATGGATGAGTCGTTCGACGGTTGGAGAGAGAAAAAAACCACCTACGACTACGCCCTGAATTTTGATACCTGGTGGCAGCGCGATGTGGAGGCCATGGTGCTTCGCGACCGCAACCATCCCTCCATCATTATGTGGAGCACCGGAAACGAAATTATTGAGCGCAAAAGCCCCGAGGCAGTAGAGACCGCTTCAAAGCTGGCAGCCGCAGTCCGCAACCTGGACCCCTCCCGCCCTGTTACCTCAGCCATAACCACATGGGACAGAGAGTGGGCGATGTTCGATCCCCTCTTTGCCGCACACGATATAGGCGGGTATAACTACCAGCTGCACCGCGCCGCCTCCGATCACGAGCGGGTTCCTTCGCGCATCATAGTGCAAACCGAATCGTATCCCCGCGACGCCTTTGCCAACTGGAAACTGGTGCAAAACAACAACTATATCATTGGCGATTTTGTATGGACGGCACTCGATTATCTGGGCGAATCGGGCATTGGACGTTGGTACTATCCCGGCGACGTGAAGGGCGAACATTATCAGGGAAAGCTCTACCCCTGGCATGCCGCCTACTGCGGCGACATTGACCTTACAGGCTGGCGTAAACCCATCTCTCACTATCGCAGCATGTTGTACAATACCAACGAAAAACTCTACATGGCAGTGCGCGAACCCCAGCCCGCCTCCGGGAAAATCACCGTTACAGGCTGGGCCGTATGGCCCACTTGGGAGCGTTGGAACTGGCCCGGTTATGAGGGCAAAGAGATTGAGGTCGAAATCTATTCGCACTATCCCGAGGTTCGACTCTACCTCAATAACCAACTCCTGGGTCAACAGCCCACCTCTGAGACCACGCAGTTTAAAGCCACCTTTTCGGTGCCCTATGCGCCCGGCATACTCAAAGCAGTGGGGGTAGCCAACGGGAAAGAGCAGGAGTCGAAGGTGCTTCAGACCGCGGCCGATGTGGCTGCGATTCGCCTACTGCCCGACCGCACAAAACTGACGTCCGACGGGCAGGATCTTTCGTTTGTTGAGGTACAACTCACCGATGCCAAAGGAGTGCTTAAAGCCGACGCCCGAAACCGGTTACAATTCTCCGTTTCGGGACCCGGGCTCATTGCCGGTGTCGACAACGCCGATATCAGCGACACCACCTCCTATGCCTCCACCTCACGGGCCGCCTGGAATGGAAGGGCACTGGTAGTGATACGGAGCACCCGCGCCACCGGAAATATAAAACTGACCGTTCGGTCGGAAGGCCTTCGAGATGCCACAATTACCCTGAAAACCGCAAAAGTGAAGCCCGAAAAACAGCCCGTGGCGACTGTCCAATTAGCGCCTATAGGTCAACCAAACGTAACCACATACGGAGGGGGTGGTGTTCGGGGAAGCGTAAGAACCACGACAATAATAAGTAGGTAGGGGTAATGTGCGCTTGCGCGCAAGTGCACTAAGGCTCTTCCAGACTTATCAGGTTTGTCAACATAATTTCTACATTGACTAATCCGTCGGTTCACCTATCTTTGGGTTTTTGTTGGCTTGAGGACTGACTATTGAGAAACCTGGCAGATATTTGTGACGATGGTCAGGTACTCCTCATACCTGCCCAAAGGATTTTCGACTTATGTTAAATATCTTCACACCGCTAAAACTATACTGAGTATGGAGAATAATATTGTTCAAAATCATCTCTTTGAAAGTGGAGCTAGGTGGCTTCGCGCTGATTTCCATTTGCATACATCAAAAGATGGTGAGTTTCAGTGTGAAAATGCCCAATACGTTGAGAAACTGAAAACAGAGGGGGTTCGGATTGGACTCATTACAAACCATAACAAATTCGATAAGGAAGAATACAAAGCACTTTTTAGACTAGCATCCAGCGAAGATATCTTTCTATTACCCGGTGTTGAATTAAGTGTCAACGATGGCGCCAATGGCATCCATTGTTTGGTCGCCTTCGATAAAGAACAGTGGCTACCCAACGGACAGCATAATGATGATTTCATCGCCAGTTTTCTTAATGCCGCTTTTGAAGGCATCCCCAATAGGGAGAACGGTAATGGAAATTGCAGATATAGCCTTTCTGAATTATTGAAGAAACTGGATGAGCACCAAAAAGCCGGTCGGAACAGTTTCATCATCATGGCTCATTGTGAAAGAGTGAAAGGATTTTTGACTGAATTGGATGGGGGGAGAATCAAACCTTTAGGTCAAGATGAAAACTTCAGAACATTCGTTTTGGGTTTTCAACAATACTATGAAAAGGTGGTCTCCCAGCAATCCCTGAGGCAATGGTTCACTGATCAAATAATGATTCCCGCCTTTGTGGAGGGCTCCGATCCAAAATCACTGGAGGCAGTGGGTCGGGCACACAATAGCGGTGGGGTTGAACGCAAATGCTACCTGAAAATCAGTGATTTTTCCTTTGAGGCCGTTCGTTTTGCTCTCTCTCAAAGAGAAAAAAGGGTGTCCGCATCCATTCCTATCCCTGGCAACACATATATTAGCAAGGTGTCGTACGAATGTAATGAACAAAGCAGCCTGAGAACCCTTTCGTTCTGCTTGAGCCCAAACATGAACATCCTCATGGGGAGCAAAGGGAGCGGGAAATCAACGATTCTCGAAACCATTCGCTTTGGTTTGGGGTTGAAATCCAAAAACAAGGAGCAGGATGTGGACAAGAAACAACGCCTTATTAACTACGGTATGGCAGCAAGTGGCCTCATTATTCTTGAGGTGAAGGCTAAAGGAAGAACGTACTGCGTGAAACGCAGTGTCACTGATGATTTTTTTAACATTTCTGAGAACGGGAGAACTTTGGACATTGGAGTCGGGGACTTGTTCGGTCGCGCACCCATCTACTACGGGCAAAAGGATCTATCAGAGGGGGACGACGGGTTCAATGTTCGTTTTTTGGAGGATCAGGTGGACAGTGCCACACTCGGGGCTATTCGGGAACGTATAAGATCAAAGGCAAACGAAATCACCGAAGCCATAGCGTTGCTCAGCAAACTCAGGAAGTCTGTGGAGTCCAAACCGGATATTGTGGCTGAGATTGCTAAATGGACACATAAACTGAAGATTTTTGAGGAGCGGGGCATTGTTGAGAAACTGAACAGAGAGATTGAGTTTGACCGGGATGCTCTGAAAATTAAGGAGACCATAGGATTTTCTCGACAATACCTCGATGATTTGTCCGAATTGATCCAAAAATATAAGTCCGGGGTTGAATCCATCGTCAAATATGAATCGAAGGAAAACTCAACATTCTTTGAGGATTTCTTTAAAGCCTTCTCCGCAATCAGAGCGAAGTTCGATAGAGTGACACAACAGATGTCTGATCTTGACGAAGACTTAGAATATCTGGATTTGGTGCCGCTTATTTCGCTACAGGATCAATTTCTTCTGATTCAGAAGGGCTTTCAGGAGGAATTTTCCAAAACAAAGCGTGAGTTGAACGAACCGGATCTTAATCCAGATGACTACCCAAGATTTAAAAGAAACCTTGAAACCTCAAAATTAAAGCTGGGAGAAATCGAGAAAATAGAACAGCGGATCAAGAAGGGGGAAGAAGTTGTCCGTCAGGAATTGGAAAAGCTAACGGCTCTATGGAAAGAGGAATTCAACTTGATACACTCCAAGGCAGAAGAATTGAACCAAATGGAAGGCAACCAGTTACAGTTTGATTATGGATTTCAAACCGATGAGGAGTCCTTTCATAAGAAGATCAGCGAACTGTGTATTGGCACCAATGTGCGTGATGCCTACTTCTCTGAGATCGCCAACCAATATCGGAATGGCATTGAAATCTTTCAAGACTTGCTGGTGGAGGACTCAAAACTGGCCAGAATACTAAGCGGAGGAAACCATTTGCTCAATTTCAGGCAGCGATTTGAAGAAAGGCTTGCTTTTTTTGTGACTTACCAAGTCCCTAATGAGACCACCATTAAGCTTAATGGGAAAGAACTCACTTCCTCATTCTCACTTGGAGAAAAGGCCTCAGCATTAATTTCATTCTTGCTGTCAAAGGATAACAATGATTTGATTATCATTGATCAGCCCGAAGACGACCTGGATACTCAGTCTTTGTATGAAAACATCATTAAGTCTATTTCCAGGATGAAGGACAAAACCCAGTTTATTTTTGCCACCCATAATGCCAATATTCCGGTGCTGGGAGATAGCGAGCAGGTAATACGGTGCCATTTCGAAGATGGCGCCATCTCGGTCTGCACCGGAGGGATTGATTATAAACCCATCCAAAAGGAAATTATCAACATCATGGAGGGCGGTAGAGAGGCCTTTAGGAAACGAAATGAAATTTACAAAAAATGGAAGCAATAGATCTGTTAACACTGATCAATGGAGGGGAAACCAGCCGGGTTCAATTTAAGGAAGATGTCACCAATGGGGTTTCGATTGCACAGGAGATGGTTGCTTTTGCCAACGCTATGGGTGGCACCATAATCGTTGGGGTGAAAGATAAAACCGGAGAAATTGCAGGCCTTAATTACGAGGCACTCCAAAGAATCAACAACCTGCTGTCCACCTCGGCCAACGATTTGGTCAAACCCTCGTTACAACTATACACTGAATCTGTACAAATTGACAATAAATACGTCTTAATCGTGACGATCCCCGAAGGTATTTACAAACCTTATCGGGACAAAGACGGTTCCGTATGGATAAAAAAAGGCTCGGACAAACGGAAGGTCACTAGTAACGAAGAGGAAGCGCGATTGCTGCAATCAGGCTCATTACTCTACGCGGACGAGATGGGTGTAAGGAATTCTTCCCTGAATGATTTGAATTCTGATGTTCTTTCAGAGTATTTTCTGAAACAGTTTGGAAAATCTGCCGCAGAATTTGGAATTGATGTGGTTCAACTATACCGCAACATGCATTTGCTGTCGGACGACAATTTGACATTGGCGGGAGTCTTGCTTTTTGGCAAGAATCCGCAAATGTTTCGTCCGGTCTTTGTAATTAAAGCGGTGTATTTTGTGGGTAATGCCATTTCGGGTACCGAATACCGCGATAGTCAGGATATTTCCGGAACCATTGGTGAAATGTTTGCGCAAAGCCTATCTTTTGTGACGCGCAACATAAAGTACACCCAACAAGGTCGTGGCTTTAACTCAGTAGGCATGCCGGAAATTCCACTGATCGTGTTTGAGGAGCTGATTCAAAATGCTCTGATACACAGGGATTATCTGAAGAGCTCTCCCATTCGGCTACTTATCTTCGATAACAGAATTGAGATTATTAGTCCTGGGAAATTACCCAACTCTTTGTCCGTTGAAAGCATAAAGTTAGGTAATGCCGTCTCCAGAAATCCCCTTCTGGCATCGTTTGCCTCAAGAATGCTACCATACAGGGGACTTGGATCGGGTATCATTCGGTCCATGCAAGCTTATCCAAATATTGATTTTTTTAATGACACTGAAGGGGAACAGTTTACCGTTACTATTAAACGACCCTCAGAATGATGAAGTTAAAGACCCCCAATCTACCAAAGACATCTGCCTAAATTGACAACGTATGATAACCTATATCAAAATGAGTGGATTCAAGTCCTTTCAGGATTTTGAGATGGAGTTCACTCCGCTCACTGTCATTGCCGGGACAAATGCTTCAGGGAAAAGCAATCTGTTTGATGCCCTTTCTCTGCTTTCAAGTCTGGCAGAAATTGATTTAAAAACGGCATTTGGAGCACAACGGGGGAACTCGAGCGAACTTTTTACGCAATTTGGGGAAGATTGGTACGCCAATGAAATGGAGTTTGTTGTTGAAATGCTGGTTAACAGAAAGGTTCAGGACAAATGGGGAGGACATGCTGAACTGAATAACACCCGGCTGCGCTATCGCCTTGTAATCCATCGCAAAACCAACGAACACAGTTTCGAAGATTTATATGTAAAACACGAAAGCCTCGAAAAAATCAGCCAACAAGAGGATAAATGGGTCAAGAAATATCTGCTCAAAGAAACCAGAGCACTTGCAAAAACACTTCGTGCCGGCGGTTCACGGGAGCCATTTATTAAAACCGCATACGAAGGGGACAAAATGGCCATTAAGATTCGTCAGGATGGCAAACAAGGAGGTAAAGCCACTCCCGCAGACTCCATCTCTCAAACGGTGCTTGGTGGAATCAACTCTGTGGACTTTCCCCATGCTTATGCCGTAAAAGAGGAGATGAAGTCGTGGAAGTTTCTCAAACTCAATCCTGAGGATCTTCGAGAACCTACCAAACAAGAGCCCGGCATGAAAGATTCTATTACTCCCAGCGGCAAGAATATGGCAGCTGCCCTGTTCCGAATAAGGCAGATGGATGAATACAGCATCACCGAGATTTCCAGAAAGCTCAACAGCTTCCTTCCTGAGTTTACCGATGTTATCGTTTCTGATGAGAAGGCCGACCGTCAATACCTCATCAAATTAAAGGGTGAAGATGGTAAGTATTTTACATCCAGAGTCTTATCTGAAGGAACGCTTCGGTTGTTGGCTCTGTGTATTATGGAATTCGATGACAAACATACCGGACTACTCTGTTTCGAGGAGCCTGAAAATGGAATTCATCCATCGCGGATGAAAAGTATGATGCAGTTATTGAAGGATCTCAGCACTGACTTTTCTGACACGGGAAACCCCTTGAGGCAGGTTATCGTTAACACACATTCGCCTGTTCTTGTTAATGAAACCATTCGCTGGAGAAACGATAGGAATGTCTCCATTCATTTCTCGCAAATGCGGACTCGTATCACAGACATTGACAAAAAACGAATTAAGTTGAATATAACAAAAATACTCCCTGTCATTATTGACAATGATGTTCAGGGAACACTTAACTTCCCGGAACAGGAAAGAAAACTTACACTCACAACCGTAAAAGACTACTTGCAATCATCGGATTTTAGACTCACCGTTAATGAGCTTGAATAATTATGAGCAGAGCGATTTTTGCAGGACTTTTTACCGAAGGGTCTACCGATCAACGTTTTTTAGGAAGTGTGGTTAAGAGAACCTTCGACAACGTAGCCATTGAGTGCAAGGGGGACATTGAAATTGAGCTTTTCCCAATTATCATCACAAAAACGGGTTTGTGTTTTAAGGATCAAGTGCTGGAGGCCTCGAAAAAGGGAATTGACGATTATGGTATCATGATATTATGTATCCATACAGATGCCGATGAGGAAACAGACGAAAGGGCTTTCAGAACAAAGATTATTCCTGCCATTCAGGCTTTAGAGTCGATGAAAGGCCAAAATTACTGTAAGGTATTTTCCATTATTGTGCCGGTTCAAATGGTTGAATCCTGGATGTTAGCCGATACGGAACTTTTTAAACGAGAAATCTGTTCATTGGAAACAGACTTTGATTTAGGGATACATCGATCACCTGAGACAATTGCTGATCCCAAAAGTGCGGTCCAAAAAGCCCTCCGTATCTCCGTGCAGGATAAATCGAAAAGGAGAAGACGCGAGTTGACGATTAGCAACCTCTACTTGCCTATTGGACAGAAGATAGATTTGAACAGATTGAGAGCCCTCCCTTCCTATCTGAAATTTGAAGAGTCGGTGAGAGCTGCCCTCCGTTCATTAAACTTTATGCAATAAGGATATCCTAAACATACGGTTGTAATTCGACGGTTCTCACGAGAAATGTTTTTTTGTGAGTTTTATGATTCAGGAACGATACGCTCCGGGCACGATGAAGGAAGAAAACATTCTTTTATCGGAAACGATAGTCAAGGCCCAGCTGAAGAACCCTGTTCCTTGAGCCGGAGGTTACGTCGGTTATGCCTAGCTGATACCGAGCTACGAGTCGAACTTTTTCGGAACAGCTGACACTGAAGCCGAATGCCAGAGAGGTATCGTGCGTTTTGTAGGTATCGCGATCCATTTTGTGAAATCCCATCGATTCATGGTCAACCAGATCTAACTTCGATTTGGCCATTACCACAAAGCCGAATTGGGGCCCTGCCTCGGCCCAAAGGCCCTCAATAACGCGGAACTTAGCCAACAGGGGGATATTGATGTAGTTCATCCGTAAGGCCCCCTCGGTTTTCATGCCCACCATATCGTCGACAGTGGTTTCGCCGTTGTACTGTACTCCCTGCAGAGAGTAGAGTAGTTCTGCCTGCAGGCCGAAGTAGTTGCAGAAGGAGTATTCTGCTACACCACCTGCATAATAACCCGTGCGAATTTTCGACTGCTCAACGTTCGACATGGATGCCAGACTGATACCCGATTTTATTCCATACGAAAACTGCGCTGTGGCCGATAGGGAAAACAGAGGGGCGATAATAAGTGATAGAAGGATTCGGTTCATACTATATTATTAATGGTTAATGGTAATTGCGCTGCGCGCAAGTGCTCTGGTGCTCTGGTGCTGCGCTTCGCGCGATGCAACAATATTTGGGGTGACGCAGGGGTTGGCCGTTTGGATGAACTGCCTCTGCGACATTGGAGAAGTTGGGCGGGGACCCATCG
>CAYGID010000082.1:0-6928 GCA_964349835.1 uncultured Bacteroidales bacterium
AAAGCGGTTGCCATAAGCATCCAGGCAGTATCGCCCCCGTCAATCACAGGTGTAGCGGCCGCCACATCGGCACCCTGGGCAAAAGCATCCAAACCGGAAAACCCTGCCAGTACCATCAGAACAAACATCACTCTTTTCATACCTATTATTATTTATCGGTTATTCAACAATATTCTGTTATCACTCTCTGATGTACAAAGCCTCCGGACCTGTTTCACCGTTACGGATCCGATAGGTTTCGAGGATATCAGATACGAAAATCTTACCGTCTCCGGTGTCGCCCGTGCGAGCGGCTCCCATGATGGCTTTAATTGTCTTTTCCACATTGATATCGCGCACCACAATCGACAGCATACGACGCTGAATGTAGCTCGACTGGAAAATCTGCCCTCTCACCACCTGACCCTCGGTCGAGCGACCGAGCCCAGTGATATCCCAGTACGAAAACCACTCAATACCGGCCTCATACAGTGCAGCTTTTACATCTTCGAAGCGCGATTTCCGGATAATTGCCTCAATCTTTTTCATATTCTTTCCTTTAATTTGCTAGTAAACTACAGATAAACAAGTTAGTAAACTGAATCCAAACAGGCTGCTTAACCCTACCCAAACACGATACCTCACGCCATCCAAACACGATTCTACACACCATTTGGGTAAGTTGCTACACGCTATCCGGACAAGTTGTTGCACGCCATCCGGAGATGCGGCTATAAGCGCAACCCGAAGACCAGGAACACATCCTCTTTGCGGGGATTCACGGCAAACGTGCAGAAGAGTGGCAGCGAATAATCCGAACTGATCTTCACCTCTTTGGTGGCAGTAACCCCTACATTCACCACACCGGCACCCGTACCGTACATCCCCTCATCGAAAGTGGCTCCCACAAACGGCGTCACAGACCCGATCGCATAAGAGAACTCAGCATAGGTAGAGTAGGCATTCTTTGAAGGGTCAGCCGGCTTTTTATCCTGGCCGTAAAACATCGTGGCAACCGTCATCTTCAGAGGAAAGGCCTCCGAACCGCCGTACGAAAGAGCCGCCTCCAAAATATGTTCGGTACGTGCCTTCTTATACATAAAGTACTTCTCCTGAAACCCCCAGTTATAGTCGGTAAGGGTTAACGACAGATCCTTCAGAGAATAGGTCAGAAAGAGATCTACCTCTTTATACTCCCCCTGCAAATCGAACGATCCCCAAACCCCCATCGTAAAATTCTTCCAATTGAGCGAAGCGGTGGGTTGAATATTGGGCGCCGCCGACGCGGTAGCACCTCTCCATACATACGAACTCACCACATCGGCCGAGATCGATCCTTTCAGCGCACCCTCCTGGGCCGCTACACTCACTGTGGCGCAAAGCATCGAAACAATTGCCATTACACCCATAACCCCTCGCTTTTTCATTGTTTTTAGAATTAATTAGTTAATTATTTTTCATTTACCCCCATCAGAGACGGGGGCATCTCATCTGGAAGCGTTAAAAATTCACACCTACCCCCTAATTGTACTGTTCCGGAACAAATACAGTGCAAATGTAGAGATGTTATTTACATTTCATAACCTTTTCGTGATTTTTTTGTTCTTTTTGACACATTTTTATTCGTTTTGCTTACGTTTAATCTGTTTAACCGGCATTTTCCTATCAAATACAAACAAAAAAATCCCGCTTCAGCCCAAAATATCAAGCCGAAACGGAAACAAAACCAATTAGTGCTCTAGTGCATCGAAGCGCATTCGCGCTTCGAGAGCAGCGCTGGCGCGCAAAAGAACAATGATTAGTGGTAAATGATTAATGACTTAGTACGCGAAAGCGCGGAGGGCTTTGATCAGAGGATTGACGCAGAGGCCGGACGTTTGGAGTACAAGCGCGAAGCGCAGCACCAGAGCACCAGAGCACCAGAGCACTTGCGCGCAGCGCAGCACTAGAGCACTTGCGCGCAGCGCATAGCTTATTCGTGGCTGATGGCCTGAATGGGGTTGCGTAGTGCCACCCTGATGGTTTGCCAGAAGACGGTGGCAAACCCGATAAAAAGAGCCGCGCCGCCACCCAGGGCAAAAACCCAGACCGATTGCGGCACCTTATAGACAAACTCCGAAAACCAACGGTTGCTAAAGAGGAAAGCGGGTGGCAATGCCAGCACAAAGGCTATCAGTATCCATTGCAAAAAGCGCCCGCTTAACAGAAAAGCCACCTGAAGCACCGTAGCACCATGCACCTTGCGGATAGCCACCTCCCTGATCCGGCGCTCCACCGCATACCATGCCAGACCAAAAAGGCCCAGACAGCTGATCACAAAGCAGATCAGGGTAAAAAGGGCCACCATCTTCGCAAAGCGAATCTCCGGGCTGTGCATCTCGAGGTAGATGTCGGCCACCGACTCCGCAGAGTCAAGCTTGTAAGGCCCGCCATCCACCCCTTTCGAAGCCGATGCCACCATAGATGAAAGCGTGTCGACCGAAACCGGACGTACCGTCTTCACATACAAATACGACATTCCCTTGCCATATCTAATGAGAAGGGGCTGTATGGGTTTAGAAAAATGTTCTACAGGCACATCCTTTACCACACCCACAATTACCTTATTATCCGAGCCTATAGTAGCCCCGATGGGGTGAGTAATCGAATCGGAGTTTATCAGGGTCTCATTCACAAGCACATTGTTCGTTCCCTTATCGGAGGGCAACAAGTTACGACCCTCCAAAAGGGTCAACCCATACATGGCCAAATACCCCTCATCTCCCTCAACCGAATGGCGTACTCTCCGAATACCTTTTGGGGCGGATGAACTCATGGCACCGGTTTTTAAGGGTGAGCAGAAGGAGAGCTCCTCTACCAGCGAAGATGCCCTCAAGGCAGAGAGAAACGATTCCGGCGACTTATTGGCCTCCATATACGGCGAGAGAGATAATCGATAGATGGTTTCGGAAAAGGGTCGGACATGGGCCACAAAACGCATCTGCCGTTGCACATTTAACCCTACAATTAAAAGCACAATCGAAACCGCAAACTGGGCAATCACACTCGCACGGGTGAGCCCCGATTTGCGCAGCCGCCCTCTCCCTTTTACCACCTCGGCCATCTTCTGACCCGACATCATCCAGAGAATATAGAGCACGGGTAATACGACCAAAGTAATCATCAACGCGGCCATCACGAGCAAAAGCACCGGATCGAGCAAAAAATCGAACTTCATCTCTGCCTCCATCATCCGGTTAAAGTGCGGTAACAGAAACCGGATGGCCAAACAGGAGAGCAAGAGCCCAATCAGCACCTGTAGCGTGGTTTCGAGCAACAACATCAAGCCGAGCGACTGCTTTGTGGCACCGAACACCCACTGTTGCCCCACATTCCTAAGGCGGTGTAGGGTACGGGTCATGGTAAGATTTACATAGTTAAAGAGCGCCACAAAGAGCATCGAAAGGGCCACCCAAAAAGCCACCCTCACAGTACCCCTGTCGCGCGATAGAAAGTATTCGGTTGCGTGCTGTTGTCCAAAGTAAATTTCATGGGCAGGGGTAAGAAAAAAACGCTTTTTAAACGGAGCAACCCGTTGCGCATCGAGCTTCCTGGCCACGTGCGACACATCCACCCCGGGGGCAAGCATCACAAACGAGATAATCTGGCCGCCCCAACCCTGCCGTTCGCCCTCCTTCTCCTGCTCCGACAAATATCTGCCACGCAACACAGCTGGCAAAAAATAACCCTGCCTTCCCCCATCTTCGATTACTGCAGTAATCTCAAGAAACTCATTCTTTTTATGTCTGTTCCCCAACGCATCGGAATAGCTGGAGGAGAAACGGATCTGTTTCCCTAGCGGGTTCTCCCCGCCATACCATTGTTGTGCCTGGCTACGTGTAATTGCAACCTGATCGGGCGAGGCCAGAGTGGTCTCAAGATTTCCGGTTACCTGCATTCGGGTAAAAAGACGGCAAAATGAGGGCGAGACTCTATAGAGCGAGAAATCAAAATCCGAGAGAGAGTCGGGCTTTAAATAACCATCGACCTTCTCAATCACACACACATCGGCAATTTCCGGCAGTTCATCTGCCAACTCCGCTGCCAGATGCGGACCCGTGTTATCCGATAAGACGTTGTCATCCCCATACATCGGGTTGACCGTTCGCAGCAAATAGACCTCGTCGGCAACCGGCAGGCTCCCGGCAATCCGGAGTTCATGCTCCACAAAGGCAAAAGAGAGGAGACTACAGGTGAGCCCCAAAATCAGACTCAACAGCGAGAGCACAAACGAAAGCCGATTTCGTTGCCAACCCCTGAGAATTAACTTAAGATAAAGCACCAACTGCCACATACAAAAGGATTATGCCATTATGCCTGCCAACAGAGTGCCAATAATGCAACGCGGTTAAATCAAGTTGGTTAGCAATATCTACAGAAAAAGAGCCTGTCAAACAAGCAGACAGGAGTGTCAACTTCTTTGACAGGGCGGGGGAGGGTTATTCGTGACGGATTGCCCGGATGGGATTTCGCATTGCCACACGGCGGGTCTGCCAAAAGACAGTAACAAGGCCAACAAATAGTGCTATGCATCCTCCCAGGGCAAATACCCAAACCGCCTGCGGCACCTTATACACAAACTCCGAAAACCAGCGGTTACTGAAGAAAAAGGCCGGCGGCAAGGCCAGGAGAAAGGAGAGAAGAATCCACTGCAGGAAGTGGCCGCTTAACAGAAAGGCTACCTGAAGAACCGTTGCCCCATGTACCTTTCGTACGGCAACCTCTCGTACCCGCCGCTCTACCGCATACCAGGCCAGCCCAAACAGGCCAAGGCAACTGATCAGGAAACAGATCAGGGTAAAGATGCTCACCATCTTCGCAAAACGGATCTCCTGCGCGTGTAAATCCAGATAGATGTCGGCAATCGACTTCACCTCCGTCACCTTAAATCCATCCGGGTAGAGAGGGGCTCCGGCCAATTCGACAGCTGAAGAAAGTACTTCGGCCGAGATCGGCCTCTGGCTTTTAATATAGAGGTCGCTGCCACTTGAATAGGTAATATAGAGCGGCTGTATCGGCTTCGAAAAATGTTCAACGGGCACATCCTTTACTACACCAATAATCTGTTTGTCGGTGTCGATAGTGGCACCGATGGGATTGTTGAGCGAATCGGAGGCAACCAGCGTTTCGTTGACAATCACGTTTTTGGTTCCTTTATCGGAAGGTATGAAATTTCGACCGGCCACCAGCGTCATACCATACATGGAGAGATACCCCTCATCTCCACTCGCCATGTGTCGCACAACTTGGTTTCCCTTCCCATCGCTCGAACTCATGGAGCCCACGTTGAAAGGCCCGTAAAAAGAGACCCCTGCTACTAAGGGAGTTGCCTTAAGCGCTTCAACCAATGATGCTGATTTTGTATCAGCCCCGAAAAGATAGGAAGATGTCCGTACCCGGTAAATCGACTCGGAAGAGGGGCGGACATGCGCCACAAAGTTCATCTGCCGCTGCACGTTGATGCCCAGAATTAATAGCACAATCGAAACCGAAAACTGAGCCACTACACTCACGCGGGTCAGACCCGACTTACGCAGCCGACCCTTTCCCTTAATCACCTCTGCCATGGGCTGTCCTGATATCATCCAAAGAATATAGAGGGCAGGCAGCACCACCAGGATAAAAATCAGGCCGGCTATCACCAGAAGGAGGGCGCGATCGAGTAAAAAATCGAAAGCCATCCTGGCATCCATTAAGCGGTTAAAATGGGGTATAACCGTATGTAGCACCAAAAAGGTACACAAAAGCGAAAGGAGCACATGAAGAGCCGCCTCAAGAAACAACATCACACTCAGAGAGGTTCGCGACGCCCCGAAAACCCACTGTTGCCCCACATTCCGAAGGCGATGAAGGGTGCGGGTCATGGTGAGATTCACATAGTTAAAGAGCGCCACAAAGAGCATCGAAAGTGCTACCCAAAAAGCCACTCTCACGGTGCCCCGATCGCGCGAAAGGAAATACTCCGTTTTGTGCTGCTCACCAAAATAGATGTCGTTGGCAGCCGACAAAAAATAGCGGGGTTTCTCCTGTTCCACACGCTCCGCGTCGAGTTTCTGTCCAAACAGGGTGGGATCGACACCCTTGCCAAGCCTCACAAAAGAGATAATTTCGCCACTCCACCCTGTGCGATCTTTCTCCTTCTCCTCGTCCGACAAGAACCTCCCCCGCAAAAGAGCAGGCACAAAGAATCCTTCGTGCTCTTCATCCTCTATCACAGCGGTAATTTCTATCCACTCCTCGCGATTCGAACTCCCTGCCGCATTGTAGATGCGCGTATGATAACACAAACGTTTGCCCAAAGGGTTCTCATCGCCAAACCATTTTCTCGCAAGCGAGCGGGCAATGGCTGCCCGGTCGGGAGAGGCCAGAGTAGCCTCAAGATTACCCGTTACCTGTAGTTTGTTGAAAAAATCGGCGAACGAAGAGGATACCCGATAGAGTGAACCACCATCGATCATAGTCGAAGAGTCGGCCGAAATCCACCCCTCTCCCTGCTCAATCACACACCAATCGGTTATTTCGGGATACTCCTCCGCCAGAAGCGAAGCGTGATAGGGCCCGGTATTGTCGGATCGTACACTTCCATCCTCATAAAACGAATGCACCTTTCTGAGCAAATAGACATCCTCTGCAACCGGAAGACTGTTCGAAATGCGAAGCTCATGCACCACAAACGAAAAGCAGAGCAGACTGCAGGTGAGGCCAAGAATCAGGCTTAACACCGATAACCCAAACGAAAGGGGATTTCGATGCCAACCCCTGAGAATTAACTTAAGATAGAGGGCTAATTGCCACATAGATCATCCTTTACCATTCAACACACTTCCGAGCCAATATTGTTAACGTCCGATTTGGAGGTAACTGCCCATCAATTAGTGCTCTAGTGCATCGAAGCGCATTCGCGCTTCAA
>CAYGID010000082.1:7028-9334 GCA_964349835.1 uncultured Bacteroidales bacterium
AGGTAACTGCCCATCAATTAGTGCTCTAGTGCATCGAAGCGCATTCGCGCTTCAAGTGCTCTAGTGCTGCGCTTCGCGCAAATAACCCAATGCTTTTCGGCGCTTGCGCGTAGCCATTCCTTAGAGCACTAGAGCACTTGCGCGCAGCGCATTCACCATTCACCATTATCTAATACAGTGCCAAACAAACAACTACCAATCAATCAGACATTTACGAACCCCACAAAAAAACAATCCTGTCAAACAAGCGGACAGGATTGTCAACTTATTTGACAGGAAACACCCCCTGGCAACCACGCAAAGCGCAACACCAAAGCACCAGCGGGAAGCGCAGCACTAGAGCACTTGAAGCGCGCATGCGCTTCAAAAATCGTTCATCCCCGCCTTGATCAAACCCTGCAGGCCATCAGCCAAATCCATATCGTCACGCAGCAGCGCCTCCTCTTCGGCCATCTTCTTCAGCAGTCCGTCGACCGCCTTTCCGGCCACATAGTCGGGAAGGTCGGGAAGGGCTCTTCCGGTAGATAGAGTACCGGCAAGAGCCGAGAAGGTATCGTAAATCTCTAACGCCGTTTTTGCGCCCGGGATATTCTCCTCCAACGACTCTTTAATTTGAGGAACCAGCGCCGTTTTTAACTGGTCGCAGACCCTGTTTTTCAGATAATCGGTAGCCCCGGAAGGCCCGGCGTTGACAAGGTCAATAATCTGCCTCTGGGTGAGAGGCCGAATGGCACCCACCACCACCGGAATCGAAGCCTCAATGGCCGACTCGGCCGCTTGATTCATCTTATCGACAAAAACATTCACGGTTTGCTGCGCACCGGGAATCAGATGAATATAATCCAACACAAACCGGGCCTCCGGGGGCAGGATAATCTTCACCATGCCCGACGCCGAAAAGGCACCCGGTTTGGCCAGATTCTTAATAGCCCCGGTATAATGGGTGATCAGCGCCTCTTTGAACTCTGTAAAGGTTTTGACAGACAGGGCCGTAGAGGCCACCGTTGCTAAAAATGAGGTACAGGAGGCCATTAGCAGCAGGCCCGAAATGGCAAGCAACAGAACCCCCTTTTTTAGAGAAAATTTCTTCATATGATGCGTGATATTAAGCCCCCAAAGGTACGCAATTAGGCCAAAGAAACTCCCCAAGAAAGATTACCTTTGCGCTCAACTTGCACCTACTTCAATATCTGATTGATGCCCAACCGGACTACTGCCTTTATTGTGAATCCCAAAGCGGGCATTTCGAATAAAAGGAGCCTTCTCAAATCGCTTCAAGAAAGCGCTTTAGAAAATCCCGGATGGAAAGTCTTCGAAACAAAATATGCCGGACACGCCACGATTCTGGCAAAAAAGTTGGCTCAGCAGGGTTATCAAAAGATTGTGGCAGCAGGGGGCGACGGAACAGTTAACGAGGTGGCCCGGGCCCTCCTGCATACCGGAATACCCATGGGTATCATTCCCGTGGGGTCGGGTAACGGCTTGGCCCGTCATCTGGGTATACCCCTCGACCTGCCACGAGCTCTGAAAATTATCCGGGGCAATCAGACTCTCCTGATAGATGCAGGCCTCATCAACGAAAAATATCCGTTTTTTTGCACTGCGGGCGTTGGTTTCGATGCGCAGGTGGGAAAACAGTTTGCCAAGGCAGGACAGAGAGGCATCATGACCTATCTGAAAACCATCTTTGAGGAGTATTTTACCTACAAACCGCAAACTTATAAAATTGTTGTCGATGGGCGGGAGTTAGAACGAAAAGCCTTTTTGATTACCCTGGCCAACGCATCGCAGTGGGGGAATAACGCTGTAATTGCACCCCGAGCCGACATCGTCGACGGGCTACTGGATATCACCATCATGTCGCCATTTCATCCTCTCGAAGCACCTGCCGTTGGCATCCTGCTCATAACCCGAAATATCGATGCTTCGGGCCATACCGAATCACTAAAAGGCAGGCACATTCAGATCGAAAGAGACGGACCGGGTTTGGTTCACTGCGACGGCGATGCGCTGGAGATGGATTCGTGTCTCGATATTCAAGCTTTACATCACGCTCTGACCGTTTTGGTATAAGATTCCGACTTCTATGCACGCCCTCTACCGCTATCTGATTGTTGTGCTCGCCGGCGCCGCCCTGCTCACACTCCCCTGGCTCGAAAGCAAGCCCTTCCACACCAAGGGCGAACCTCGCGAAGCCATCACCGCTCAGGCCATGATGGCCTCCGACAACTGGATCCTGCCCCTTCGCTATGGCAGCGATATTGCCACAAAGCCGCCCCTCCTTCACTGGCTGATCGGTGCCGCTT
>CAYGID010000083.1:0-4204 GCA_964349835.1 uncultured Bacteroidales bacterium
CACGATGAGCGTTTCTGCCTCTTGGGTTACGTCGTATCCCGAACGCATTGGGGTGAGTTCTGCACACAACCGCTATTTTGCAAACGAGAAGGGCAAAGGGTGGATTCCTGTGATGGTCAATTATCTGCCCGACACCGATAATAAAGATGGGAACGATGATGCGGAGTTTGCCTCGGTCGAAACCTATTTTCGCAACTACTCCGAGAATGGGGTGAATGCGTTGCGAATTTGGATCAGTACCGAATTTCTGGAGATTGAGGATAGTCGCGAAGGGCTCTATAACCCCTTGAAATTGGAACGGATCGATAAACTGCTGGCTCTTGCCGAAAAGTATAGGCTTAAGGTGAAATTTACCCTGCATCATATTCGGAGCGTGACGGCACAACCTAATTCGGGCAACAGTTGGTCGAACAGTATAGCATTGGCTCATCGGTTCAGCAATATTGAGGAGTACATCTCTACTCCCGAAGGCCGGGCGTCGTGGATGAACCGGGTACGGGCATTAGCCGGGCGCTATAGCAACCATCCTGCAATTTATGGATGGGAACTTTGGAACGAGATGGACGCCACTACCGAAAACTGGTTTGCATTTACCTCTACCCACCACATGCTCGATTCCGTGAAGGCGCTTTTCCCCCACCATATGGTAACGCAAACCTTGGGGAGCCTTCATTCGGAACGTGCCGAAGCGGAGTATCTTTCACTTATCGGCATGGAGAACCACCCCTATTTGTCGATTCATCGTTACCTGGACCCGGGCGATAGTTGGAAACAGTACGATGTGGTAAAGGGCCCCATAGATCTGTTGGTAGCTCATGCCGTGGATTTCGGCCTGAAAAGGGTAAGTAATAAGCCTGTTATAATTAATGAGATAGGAGCGGTTGAGGCCAATCATGCCCGCCAGTCCGATCTCTATACGCTCGACAAAGAGGGGGTTCTGCTGCACGACATGATTTTTGCCCCCTTCTTTTGTGGCGCAGCCGGAACGGGTGCTTTGTGGCACTGGTATCACTACATCATGAAAAACAAACTGTGGTATCACTTTGCACGTTTTCGAACGGCCCTGGCTGGGATCGATCCTGTGAAGGAGCGCTTTGAGCCTTTCCGTTTTGAAAGCAACGGGGTGAGGTGTTATGGTCTGAAAGGGAAATACAAGACTATTGTGTGGTGTAGAGATGGCCGGAACAACTGGCAAACCGAACTGGTTGAAAAGCAGCCTCCGGCAGTCCGTACAGATTTTCTTTTTTCTACAGAAGCGCTTTTCGCACAACGCTTTCGCCGGGCAAAAGTGTACTATCCCTGGACCGACCGATGGGAGCCGCTTTCGGTGAACAAAGCAGGTTCGGTGGTTGTTCCTCCTTTTACGCGTTCGGTGGTTGTGGTTCTGGAGTAGGGCACATGCCGGGTTTGTATCAGACAACTCTTTAAATCATTGCTTATTATGCGGCATCATAGTGGGAGTTTATATGTAACATCGAATCTTAAGGTGGCCGATATTTTGCTAGACAA
Organism: uncultured Bacteroidales bacterium; assembly: GCA_964349835.1. Classification (GTDB taxonomy): domain Bacteria; phylum Bacteroidota; class Bacteroidia; order Bacteroidales; family UBA4181; genus JAQVSH01. The sequence goes on from CAYGID010000083.1 coordinate 1,510, forward strand.
TCCCCATCTTATCTTGATGTTAGAACATTTTGGGATAGGCCTTTCGGTGCAGGATCAGACGGTCGACCAGATCTGCCGTGCCAGGCAGATAGACACCGGGCTTTTTTTGACCCTTGCCAACCTCTTTAACGGCCATGCCTCGCCGCTTCCGGTTTCGGACTCTTCTGAAACCATTCTCTCTATTGTGGCCTATCTTCAGAAGAATCATGAGTACTATCTGAATGAAAAGCTGCCGGTTATTCACACGTTGATTCAGGAGATGCACCGAGAAAACGACCAAGAGGAGATGGTGTTGGTCGAAAAGTTTTTTCATGAGTACCGCAACGAGGTGGTAGAGCACCTGAATTACGAAAGTCAGGAGGTTTTCCCTTACATCGAAAGTCTTTGTGCCCAAACTGCCCGCTCTGTACAGAACGAATATCGCTACTCTATGGAGGAGTTTAAAGGGCATCACAGCGACATAGAAGAGAAGTTAACCGATCTGAAAAATCTGCTGGTAAAATACCTTCCCCGCCGTAATGATGGTCAGATCAGGCGTAACCTTCTGTTTGGACTCTTCGAACTGGAATACGATCTAAACATCCACACCCGGATTGAGGATTCCATCCTGATTCCCCTGGCAGAAGCCCTCGAACAGCGCAAAGCACGCCTGTGATGAGCCGGAAAACCCTCCATATTGTGGTGTTAGAACCGTCGTACATGGTGTATGAGGGTTTGTTGGGTGTACTGAATCAGTTGAATTTATTGGTTGTTTGTCATAGGGCCGGTTCGCTTCAGGAACTTCAGCTTATCGCGCTGAAATCGGTTATTGATGTTGTGGTGGCCAATCCCGTCTGTCTGAATAATCAGCCGAAATTGCTGAATACGCTGAAAAGAGAACTCTCCGATACCCGCTGGATGGCGCTCGTCTATGGCTGTTTCGATTCAGGATTGCTCTCCCCATTCGATGAGATTCTCTCTATCTACGATTCGCCCGAAATGATTGCCGCAAAAATCAGAAAGCCGCTTGCAGAGTCTGCCGAGAAGGATCAGCCGGAGCTGCTCAGCGACCGCGAGATTGAGGTTCTCAGGCAGTTGGTGGCCGGAAAAACCAATAAGGAGATTGCCGACGTCCTTTCCATTAGTACACATACAGTCATTACGCACCGAAAAAACATCTCGCACAAAACCGGCATTAAATCGGTTTCGGGGCTTACCATTTATGCTGTGGTGAACCATTTTCTTACCATCGATTCTCTGCAATGATTCCTTGTTTTCGGAAGCCATTAATGGGGATAGCAGCTCCGAAATGTCACCATTATTGGGGATTTGCTCTTTCGGGGCTACACTGTACTTTTGCAGCGTTAATTTTGAATACAGCAAAATGAAAGTGCTCCTCCTTGTGCTCCTCTCCATCCTGTTTTTTGCACCCGCTCTTCGGGCGCAGACCGAAACCCTCTCAACAGATTCTCCTCTTACCTTCGAAGCTTCCTATCTGGGAGATGCCGTATCGAACTTTTCGGGGGGCATCCGGCGAGGGGGGGGCTATCTGGGCATGGCAAACCTGAAGCTACTTTTTTCGACCGAGAAGGCATCTCTTTGGCGTGGAGGTTCTTTTTTCGTGAATGGCGCCAATACCCACGGCGGAACCCCATCCGAGCAGCTGTTCGGTGATTTCCAGGTAATCTCGAATATTGAAGCGGGCGACCATACCTATATGCATGAGTTGTGGTATCGGCAGGAGTTGGGTTCATTGGCTCTGATTGTGGGGTTGCAAGATTTGAATGCAGAGTTTGTGGCAAGCGAATATGCCTCCTTGTTTATCAATAGCTCGTTTGGGGTTCACTCTACCATTGCCGACAATATTCCTTCGCCCATTTTTCCTCAGACTGCCTTGGGGGCACAGCTGCAATATGCCTTTTCAGAAAAGGTGTCGGCGAAACTGGCTCTTTTCGACGGTCTTCCCGAAGACCTCGATTCGCATCCCCATAATCTGGAGTGGAAACTCAATTCGCACGACGGGCTGTTGTGGGTATCGGAATTCGCTTTTTCAGACCTGTGGAAAAGCGGGCTCTTTTCGGAATACAAAGTGGGTGCCTACTTTCACAGTCATAAGGAGCGGGCGGGTTCCGAAGAGCTGGTATTGCCCGGCAGGCATGAGAACTGGGGTGTCTATCTCTTGGCCGACCAAACGCTCTATTCCGGCTTGCGAAACAACACCCTTTCGGCCTTCTGGCAGGCAAGCGTGAGCTCCGAATCGAATAATCGCAACTGGTATTATTTGGGCGCCGGGCTGCATTACAAAGGTTGGCTCCCTTCGCGCCCCGATGATGAATGGGGGCTGGCTGTGGCCCATGCAGGAATCAGGCACAATGTTGCAGGAAGCGAAACCACACTCGAACTAACCTATAAGGCGTATCTGTGCCACAATCTCTTTGTGCAACCCGATTTACAATATGTTATACAACCTGCCGGCACCGAACGCGTGTTGCCGAACGTTTTGGCAGGTATCTTGCGGATAGGATTCAATTTTTAGCATGTAATCGCCAGACTCGATGGAATCGATAGAAATGAAACAAATACGGCTCTGCGACCTCAAAACAGGCGAGGCAGGTGTCATTGTGAAAGTGATGGGCCATGGCGCTTTTCGGAAACGGATTACCGAGATGGGGTTTGTGAGGGGTAAAAAGGTGAAGGTCATTAAGAACGCTCCCTT